>NZ_ATLP01000059.1:0-8876 GCF_000416215.1 Pseudomonas sp. CF161 | reverse complement strand
TGCTGGGCGGACGCCTGGTGCGGCGCCTGGGCCCGGGCCGGGCGATCCCCTGGTTCATGCTCTTCGCCCTGGGCGCGTTGCTGGTGTTGACCGCCGCGCTCGGGCTCCAGGCCTCGTTGCCGTGGCTGGTGTTCGCCGCGTTTTTGCTGGCCTGCGCCATGGGCGCGGTGTCGACCCTGGTCTTCGGTTTGATGATGTTTTTCTCGCGCCAGAACCGCCAGGCCGCCGACTACGGCCTGCAGGCCAGCCTGTTTGTGCTGACCCGGCTGCTGGTGCCGATCGGCGCCGGGGTCTTGCTCGACCGCAGCGGCGCGCTGGGCATGCTCGCCGGCCTGTCGCTGGCGATGGTGGGTGTATGCGGCCTGGCACTGGCCGCACGGCGTTCGATTACCCAGGCCACGGCCGGGGTGTATGGGCAACCCGACAAGGCAGTCGGCGCGCCACCGGGTTCCGGCTGACGGGGGCTTGAGCCACCCCCGTCAGCCACACCGAACCTGTTGACGATTTAGCGAGTGACGCTCAGGCACGGCAAAAATGCCTGAGAAAGCGGAGTTCAGGCCTCTTACTGAGCCTTTCGAAGCCGTTTTTAACGCCGCATGGGCTAAGCGCAGCCAATCGTGGACAGGTTCTCAAGCGTACGTTCGACATAATAGGGATGAGTCCATGAAGGCTACTTTAGGTATCTGTCTGATTACCCAGGCTCAGCCTCTGATCGAAGACGTGGCATTTGTCATCGAGCAGTTGCAGGCCGGTTTGCAGCCACCGGCCAACGCCGCGGATTGGCCGCCGGTCAGCGCCGATTGCGAAGCCATGCACCGTGCCCTCGGGCCCCGTCCCCAGAGTGAGGCGGTGCTGGAAACCCTGATGGTCCAGGCCCAGCGCTATCTGCAAGGCAACCCGGCGAACAGCGCGGCCTTGCCCGATCTGTGGTTGCTGACCTTCGACTCGCCACGGGCGGCACAAGAACACTTGCGCTGCCAGACCCCGCCGCTGTCCAACGAGCTGTTCATTCTCGACCTCGGGCACCAGGCCGAGGCCGGCGCCGAGGACCCCTTCGACGAGCTGATCGAAGCCGCGCCCGAATCGCGCCTGTCACCCCATTCGGCGCTGTTGTATTGCGCCTTGCCGGCGCTGCCGGGGTGGATGAACCGTATCGGCGGCAACCGTCACCTGCGGGTGGCGGGGGAGGACCGTGCGGCGCGCCGCGCCGACCTGCTGCGGATCGTCCTCGATCACCTGGAGCACGCCCACTTCAACCGGCTGCTGGCGCGCTCCATCAGCGGCCCCTTGCTCTCGGTCAGCCTGGCCACCGAGGTCACGCGCTTTATGCGCAGCCGCTGGCAGGAGCGCTGGGACTTTCATTCCTACACCGGCTCCATGGTCGCCGGGCTGATCCAGTCGATGCAGGACAACGTCGCCGGTAGCGGCATCCGCTGCCTGGGCGGGTGCAACGAACACAGCCTGGCGGTGAGTGCCATGGCCGGCTGGCAGCTGTTTGGCCGGGCCTATGTGATCACCGTGACCTCGGGGATGATTGACGAGTTTCGCGGCACCCTGGCCAACCTCAAGCGCCTGGGCGCGCCGGGGCTGATCATCTGCGCCGACAGCCCGGACAGCGTGTGGTACGCGTTCCAGGGCACCCAGGACGCGGACAACGACGGGCGCCGGGTGATCGAGGCCCGGGGCCTGCGCCAGGTGTTTATCCGCAAGGTCGAGGAGATCGGCGCCCGCCTGGAAGAAGCCTTCGCCATGCTCGCCGAGCGGGCCGAGCCGGTGTTTATCCTGGCCACCCAGGGCGTGCTCGAATCGCGGCCCCAGGTGCCGTTGAACGCCGGAGCCCGCGGCGCCCCTGGCCCGGCTGCTCGAGCCTGGCCAGCGCGCGGCCCTGGACCAGGCCCTGGACCTGATCAACCACCAGCCGCTGCACCTGCTCTGGCAGTGCGGCAAGCTCAGCCCCGAACAACGCCTGCGCGTGCTGGCCCTGGCCGAACGCGGCGCCATCGGCCTGGCCGACAGCATCACCCAGCCCGGCAGCATCGGCCCCTATCACCAGGGCCGGCCGGTGGCCGAGTACCTGGGGCCGCTGTCGCTGTATGGCTTCAGTCGCCGGGTGTATCGCTTCGTGCACACCGAACACGAACTCAACGGGCCCCAGGAGCACTGCGTGTTCTTCCTCAAGGGCAAGGTCGACCAGGCCTCCACGCCGTTTTCCGAGGGCAAGCTCAAGCGCCAGTTGCGGGTGGTCCAGGTCAACCATGAGCCGCGTCACCTGTCGCCGTTCACCGACCTGGCCCTGGACGTGCCTCTGGATGTGTTCCTCGACCATATCGAGGGCGGCCTGCAGGTCGAGCCACAGATTCTCCAGCTGCGCCGCGACAAGTTGCAGGCCATGGCCCGCAGCAGCGAGAGCGTGGCGGCCGACCACATCGAAACCCTGCCGATGACCTCCAACTACTTCTTCCAGCGCCTGGGGCAACTGGTGCGCGAGCTGATCGAGCAGCAGGGCTATCGCTACACCGGGGTCTACGACGTCGGCCGCTGCGGGATCTCCGCGGTGCGCAATGTGCCGCGCACCGACCCCGGGTTCTCCGGCTGGTACGGCCGCGCGCTGATGGGCGACGGGTTGATGGCCTTGCCCTATATCGCCATCACCGGCGAGCGCAACGTGCTGGCCTTTGTCGGCGACGGCGCCCGGGCCCTGGTGCCGGACATCGAGACGCGCTTGGCCGAAGGCCTGTCCCGGGACCCGACGGCCGGCGCACGCAACGTCAGCCTGTTCTACCTCACCAACGGCATGCTCTCGCTGATCCAGACCTACCTCGACAAGCGCTATGCCCACAACGGCGCGCAGCAAGTGAGCATCACCCACCGCGCGCTCCAGGCCGCGCCGCTGCAGCAGGTTGGCGCCATCAGCGTGCACCGCGAGCGCCTGGTGCGTTTCGACGAAGCGGCCCTGCGCAGCGCCCTGACGCGCCCCGGCCAATTGAATATTTTCGACGTGTTGCTGGCCCATAACTCGGAAGGCGACGGCTTGAGCCTGGTCTCCGAAACCGCCTGGAACCGTCAATGAGTCAGCACCAAGGACAACCCGCCATGAAATTCGGTTTTATCGCTCACCCGACCTCCATTGCCCTGCAACGCCAGGTCAAGATCATCGACCTGCTGGACCGCACCCTGGCCGAGCAGGATCGCGGCTATCAGCCTCACCTGTGGCAGCCGCGCAACCTGGTGCCGTTCGCCGATTTCGGGCGCATCGTCAGTGCCACCGGCGCCACCTGCGAAGGCATCCTGCATTACCTGCCACTGACCGCCGAGCAAATGCTCAGCCAGCCGCGCACCATCGCCGGCCGAGTCCTGGAAGGCGTGCACAGCCTGCAACAGCAGGGCGCGCAACTGGTGGGACTGGGAGGCTTTACCGCGATTGTCGGCAACCGTGGCTTGCAGACCCTGGACCGCAGCGGCGTGGCGGTGACCACCGGCAACTCCCTGACCGCCTATGCCGCCTACAAGAACGTGCTGGAGGCCATGGCGCGCCTGGACGTGGCGCCGGACGAGGCTGAGGTGGCGGTGGTCGGCTACCCGGGTTCGATTGCCCTGGTGATCGCCAAGCTCCTGGCCCGCGACGGCTGCCGCTTGCGCCTGGTGCACCGGGGCAGCGCCGAACAGGGGCGTGAAAGCCTGGCCTACCTGCCGGCAGAAATGCACGGCCAGGTGCGCCTGACCTCGGACATCGACAGCTGCTACGACGAGCTGCGCTTCTACGTCGCCGCCACCTCCAGCGGCGGGGTCATCGACCCGTACCGCCTGGCCCCGGGCTCGGTGGTGGTGGACGCCGCGCTGCCCCGCGATGTGCTGCCGTACCGGCACGAGCGCAAGGACATCCTGATCATCGACGGCGGCCTGGTGTCGGCCAGCCAAGCCCTGCGTTTCGGCACCGAGACCCTGGGCCTGGCACCCAAGAAGTTCCTCAACGGCTGCCTGGCGGAAACCCTGGTGCTGGCCCTGGAAGGCCGGGCCGAAGCGTTTTCCATTGGCCGCGAACTGCCCGAGGAACGGGTCCTGGAAATCGGCCGCATCGCCGAGTTGCACGGTTTTTCGCCGTCGCCCATGGCCTCCTATGGCGAGCGCCTGCGCGAGGAAGACTTCCAGGCCTTGCGCCGCTTCCATCGGCGCAGCGTGGCCGCCACCGCCACCGCCACCGCCATCGATCAGCCGGCCGCCCTGCGCGCCGAAGTCCTGCGTTGCTTTAGCGAACACATCAACCCGGTGCTGCGCGAGTTCTACCAGTTCAACCACATCGAGCACGTGTTCACCCATGGCAGCGGTTGCTGGCTGACTGACCTGGACGGCGGGCGCTACCTGGATTTCGTCGCCGGCTACGGCTGCCTGAACACCGGGCACAACCACCCCCGGGTCAACCAGGCGTTGCAGGACTACCTGCAACAGCAGCACCCGACCTTCGTCCAGTACGTCTCGGTGCCGCTGCAGACCAGCCTCCTGGCGCAGCGCCTGAGCGAGTTGGCCCCGGGCAATCTGCAGCGGGTGTTCTTCAGCAACTCCGGCACCGAGGCGATCGAGGCCGCCTTGAAACTGGCCATGGCCGCCATGCAGCGGCCACGGGTGCTGTACTGCGACAACGGCTACCACGGCAAGACCCTGGGCGCGCTGTCGGTGACCGGTCGCGACAAGCACCGCGACCCGTTCAAGCCGCTGCTGTCGCGCTGCGATTCGATCCCCTTCGGCGACCTCGACGCGCTGGAGGCAGCCTTGAGTCAGGGCGATGTCGGGGCCTTTATCCTGGAGCCGATCCAGGGCGAGGGCGGGGTGATCCTGCCGCCGCCGGGCTACCTGAAACAGGTGCGGGCGCTGTGCGATGCCCACGACTGCCTGATGATTCTCGACGAGATCCAGACCGGCCTCGGCCGCACCGGCAAGTTGTTCGCCTGTGAGTGGGAGCAGGTGGTGCCGGACATCATGGTGCTCTCCAAATCCTTGTCCGGCGGCGCCGTGCCCATCGGCGCCACGCTGTCCAGCGCCGAGCTCTGGGACCGCGCCTACGGCAGCATCGACACCTTCGCCTTGCACACCTCGACCTTCGGCGGCGGCAACTTCGCCTCGGCCTCGGCCCTGGCCACCCTGGACGTGATCGCCGACCAGGACCTGGCCGGCAATGCCGCCCGGGTTGGCGGCCAGCTCAAGGAGGCGCTGCGCGAGGCGGTCAGCGGCTACCCGTTTATCCGCGAGGTGCGCGGCGTGGGGCTGATGATCGCCATCGAGTTCCAATACAGCTTCGACGGTGGGGTCGAGGCCTTTGTCCGCGAGTTCGCCAGCCGGATCCCGGGCAATGCCGCGGGCACCTACCGCATGCTTTCGGGCAAGGCCAAGCGGCATATCGAGGAAGCCATCAGCGAGGTCGAGAAGAACTTCGAGGAGATGTTCGTCCTGCGTTTTGTCAGCAAGCTGTCCCGTGAGCATGGGGTGCTGACTTTCGTCACCGCCAACAACAACCGGGTGATGCGCATCCAGCCGCCGCTGGTGCTCAACGACGCCGAGGCGCGGCATTTTGTCGAAGCCTTCAGTGCCGTGTGCAAGGACATGTCGACCTTTCTCGCCTGATTAATCGCGCAGGGCGGCCGGCCTTCGGAAGAGGGCCGGGCAGCGGGCGCACAGTTGCGCTCGCTGTTCGATTGAATACGAATTCGTCCCCTTCGAATATGAAAAACGCCGGTACTTGAATTGCTTAATCCAAGTTGCTAGTTGAGAATCGATTGCATTCATAGACAGGTATTACTTATGAAACTTCCTGCACTTGTAGAACCTACAGCGAACTTAAGTAACGAAGAAATAACCCGTTATAGCCGCCACTTGCTGATCCCTGATGTCGGCCTCGATGGCCAGCGTCGGCTCAAGAGCAGCAAAGTGCTGGTGATTGGTGCCGGCGGCCTGGGTTCGCCGGCGCTGCTGTACCTGGCCGCGGCCGGTATCGGCACCCTGGGCATCATCGATTTCGACCGGGTGGACGAGTCCAACCTGCAACGCCAGGTGATCCACCGGGTGGCCACGGTCGGCCAGCTCAAGGTCGAGAGCGCGGCCGCCGCGATCCACGATCTCAACCCCCATGTCCAGGTCCAGGTCTACGACCAGCGCCTGGAGCCGGAAAGCGCGGTCGAGCTGTTCAGCCAGTACGACCTGATCCTCGACGGCACCGATAACTTCGCCACCCGCTACCTGGTCAACGACGCCTGCGTCCTGGCCAACCGGCCCTATGTCTGGGGCTCGATCTTCCGCTTCGAAGGCCAGGCCTCGGTGTTCTGGGAAAACGCCCCGGGCGGCGTCGGGCTCAACTACCGCGACCTGTACCCCGAGCCGCCGCCGCCGGAACTCGCGCCTTCGTGCTCCGAAGGCGGGGTGCTGGGGATTCTCTGCGCCTCCATCGGCGCGATCATGGCCACCGAGGCGATCAAGCTGATCACCGGCATCGGCGAGAGCCTGCTGGGCCGCCTGATGGTCTACGACGCCCTGGAAATGTCCTACCGGCAAATGCCCCTGCGGCGCTTGCCCAATCGCCGGCCGATCGAGGCCCTGAGCGACTACCAGGCCTTTTGCGGCCTGAACGCGCCGGTCGGCGTGCAGCCTTCGGACATCCCTTCGATCAGCGCCCGCGAGCTGCACCAACTGCGTGAAAGCGGCCAGGACCTGCTGTTGATCGATGTGCGTGAACGCACCGAGTGGGACATCGTGCGGATCCAGGGCGCCCAGCATCTGCCCAAGGGCCCCAAGCTCGCCGAGCTGATCGAGACCCGCTTCGGCAAGCACGCCAACCTGGTGCTGCACTGCAAGTCCGGGGTGCGCTCCAAGGCGGTGTTGCTGGAATTGCAGCAGCGTGGGTTCAGCAATGTGCGCAACCTGGACGGCGGGGTGCTGGCCTGGGTGCGTGATGTCGAGCCGTCGTTGCCGTCCTATTGAGCCGAGACAGGGGAGCCGAGATGTTGAGTCTTCGTGCCGGCCTGCTGGAGGCCATGTTGGAGCAGGCACGGCGGGATCACCCCGTGGAAACCTGCGGCATCATCGCCGCGCCTCTGGGGGAGAAAACCGCCGAACGCCTGGTCGCCATGGACAACGCCTCGCGTTCGCCGACCTTCTTCAGCTTCGACCCCAGGCAGCAGCTGCGGGTCTGGCGCGAGCTGGATGAGCGCGACGAGGAATGCCGGGTGATCTACCACTCGCACACCGCCAGTGTGGCGTATCCGAGTGCCGACGATGTGCGTTATGCCGGCGATCCGAGCGTGCACTACGTGATTGTTTCAACCCTGCCGGACATTGAAGCGCCGATACGCAGTTTTCGAATAATCGATAACAAAGTGACCGAAGAAAGTATTTATATCGTTCGCTAAATCTATGACTGGCAAACGTTAACTAACGACCCACTTATTAATAACGGGCTGTATAAGGCTCGGGGAGTTCTGTATGTCGATTTCCGTCAATGTGCCCACTTTGTTGCGCACTTTTACCCAAGATAAAAAGCGTGTCGAAGTTCAAGGAAGTACTGTTCTGGAAGTTATCGAACACTTGGAACGGGACTATCCAGGGGTCAAGGAACGCCTGATCGGCGACGGCCAGGTGCACCGTTTCGTCAACATCTACGTCAACGACGATGACATCCGTTTTGCCGACAACCTGGCCACCGCGCTCAAGCCGGGCGACGCCATCACCATCCTCCCGGCCGTGGCCGGCGGCTGAGGTTCGCCGAACCCTACGGGCCTGCGCGGCGTACCTCACCCGAGGCCATCGCGCAGTGGCATGCAATCACTCTGGCGTCTGTCTTATGTCTCCTCTCTTACAGGGCTGCACCCTCAGCGGCGGCTTTGCTCCATCGGCCACCGGGTTCGCCCCGCTGGCCGCGTCACTGCGCTATCAAGCGACGGCGCTGGGCCTTGCGCCGCGTATCAACCCTGCCGATGCGGGGCAGCCGGGGCTGGGTTTCACCTTGCGCCATCCCGACCTGCAACCGGTGCAGGCCCTGGTTCACGCCTGGCCTGATGGCCGCTCTCGGGCTTTCAGCGAACACACGCTGCAGGCCGCTTGCGGTTTGATGTCGGTGCACGGTCGGGCCAGTGGCAAGGCCCAGGGGCTGGGGCTGGACTACGTGGCCAACCTCAGCGCCAGCCTGGCCTTGCAGGGGGCCTTCGCTGCCGCCCTGGGCCAGTTGCGCGGTGGTGAGTGGCGTGAGGTGCACAGCTCGATGGCCGCGGCCGGGGTGCTGAGCATTGGCCAATACCTGGCGGGTGCCACGGCCGGCGCCGAGGCCGAGCACCTGCTGCCGGGCGCCACCTGCGCCAGGAATCGCCCGCCCTTTGTCTCGGCCGACGGCGTGCACTTTGAACTGGAAACCCTCGACGCCGAACCCTGGCGCCGCTTCTGGTCCGCTGTGGGCATCGACGGCGAGCTGGCGGGGCAGGGCTGGAAGGCGTTTCTGCTGCGCTATGCCAAGGCCATTGCGCCCATGCCGCCGGCGTTTCGTCAGGCGCTGTCGCGCTTGTCCATGGCCCGTATCGAGGCCGTGAGCGCCTTGAGCGGCATGGCCGTCTGCCCGTTGCGCAGCCTGCCACAGCGCGCTGCCGACGCCGATCTGTCGCACCAGCGCCGCCAGGGCCCCTGGGCCTTCAGCGCCGGCCTGGGCAGTGACGCCGGCTGGCCGGCCCTGGCCCAGGGCGGCTTGCCCTTGAGCGGGCTGACGGTGATTGAATCCTGCCGGCGGATTCAAGGCCCGCTGGCCGGCCACCTGCTGGCCATGCTCGGCGCCGAGGTGGTGCGCATCGAACTGCCTGGCGGCGACCCGCTGCGCTCCATGGCGCCTTGTGCCGAGGGGGTGTCGG
>NZ_ATLP01000058.1:0-3957 GCF_000416215.1 Pseudomonas sp. CF161 | reverse complement strand
GCAGGTGCGCGAGCTGGACATCAAGTCGGCGGCCGGTCGTGAAGAGTTGTATGAGCGGGTCCGCAACGCCGCGGTGTTCCTGCACAACTGGGCGCCGGGCAAGGCCGCCGAGCTGGGCCTGGACCGCGCCGACCTGGCGCGGATCAACCCGGGCCTGGTGTACGCCTACGCCGGTGGCTGGGGCCATGACCGCCCGGGCGAACCCTTGCCGGGCACCGATTTCATGGTCCAGGCCTGGTCCGGGGTCGGCGAGCGCATCGGCCAGGCCTCGGCCACCCCGGGCGGTTCGCTGTTCACCGTGCTCGATGTGCTGGGTGGAGTGGTCGCGGCCCAGGGCGTCAGCGCCGCCTTGCTGCAGCGTGCCCTCAGTGGCCAGGCGGTGCGCGTCGACAGCTCGCTGCTGGGCGCCGCCAACCTGTTGTGCGAACCGCTGCTGCAGGCCGAGCCGGCGCCGGACTCGGTGCTCAAGGGCCTGTACCCGACCCTCGACGGGTTGCTGGCCATCGACTGCCAGACCCCGGAGCAGCTCCAGCGCCTGGCACGAATACTCGACTGCGACCTCAGCGCCGGCCCCTCAGGGCAGGACGCAGCGTTGCGCAGTGCCCTGGCGTCGCAATCCGCTGCTACCTGGCAACAGGTGCTGGGCGACGCCGACATCCCGACCTCCGTGGTCGTACAAGACCTGTCGCAGCTGGCTGAAGACGGGCGATTGAAGACGTGTTTAAGCGTGAATTCCTATACCTCGGTCAACGCTCACTGGAGTTTTCGATGAATAACGCAGGCATTATTGATCTGGTCCCCGCCGATGTACGCCGTGTCTGGGAATCCGACGGCACTTACCCCAATCGTTCGGTGTATCAACTGTTCCGCGAGCACGCCCTGCGCGAGCCGCACAAGCCCGCAGTGCTCTGCGCCGAAGGCACCCTCAGCTATGGCGAGCTGCATGACGCGGCGCTGCGCATGGCCGCCAGCCTGCGCGCCTCGGGCATCGTCGCCGGCGATGTGGTGGCCTACCAACTGACCAACAGCTGGCGCAGCTGCGCCATCGACCTCGCCGCCGCCGCCCTGGGGGCGGTGGTTGCGCCATTCCCGCCGGGCCGTGGCAGCCTGGATATCCAGGCCCTGGTGCGCCGCTGCGATGCGCGGGCGGTGATCGTCCCCGCCGAGTACGCCGGGATCGACCTGTGCCAGGTGATCGAAGCGCTGCGCCCGACCCTGCTGTCGCTGCGGGTGTTGATTGTCGAGGGCGAGGCCCGTGCCGGCTGGCTGAGCCTGGAGTCGATGCTCAAGGCCGAGCCCCTGAGCGACGCGCAATTGCCCACGGTCTGCGCCAATTCCCCGGTGCGCCTGCTGGTGTCTTCCGGCACCGAATCGGAACCCAAGCTCGTGGCCTATTCGCACAACGCGCTGGTGGGCGGTCGCGGCCGTTTCCTGCAACGCATCCACCCCGAGGGCGCGACCTTCCGTGGCCTGTACCTGGTGCCGCTGGGGTCGTCGTTCGGCTCCACCGCGACCTTTGGCAGCCTGTCCTGGCTCGGCGGTTCGATTGCGCTGCTGTCGCAGTTCGATGTCGGCGCGGCCATCGAGGCCATCGAGCAGTTGCGGCCGACCCATATCCTCGGGGTGCCGACCATGCTCCAGCGCATCGCCGCCGATGCGCGTCTGGCCGAGGTCGACAAATCGAGCCTGCTGGGCCTGATCTGCGGCGGGTCGCTGATCGACGAGGTCACCGTGCGTCGTTGTGTCGAGGCCTTCGGCTGCGGCTTTATCAGCCTCTACGGCTCGGCGGACGGGGTGAACTGCCATAACACCCTGGACGATGCCCTGGACGTGGTGTTCTACAGCGTCGGCCGGCCGAACCCGGCGGTCTGCGCGATCAAGATCTTCGACGAGCACGGCCAGGAACTGCCCCAGGGTAGCATCGGCGAAATCAAGGCCCGGGGCCCGCTGAGCCCGATGCAGTACGTCAACGCCCCGGAACTCGACGCCCAATACCGCGACGCCGAAGGCTGGGTCAACACCGGCGACCTGGGCTATATCGACGCCGACGGCTACCTGATTCTCTCCGGGCGCAAGAAGGACATCATCATCCGTGGCGGGGCCAATATCAGCCCGGTGCAGATCGAAACCCTGGCCACCGGCCACCCGGATGTGGTCAGCGTGGCCTGCGTTCCGGTGCCCGATCCGGACCTGGGCCAGCGCGTGTGCATCTGCGTGACCCTGCGCGACGGTGCGCCGCGTTTCTCCCTGACGGAACTGACCGACTACCTGCGCGAGCAGGGCCTGGAGGTCAACAAGCTGCCGGAATACCTGCGCTTCTACCGGCAACTGCCGCTGACCCCGGCGGGCAAGATCGACAAGAAATCCCTGGCCGCCGAAGTGGCGTTTCTCGAAAGCGGGGCGGGCATCGCATGTTGAGTGCACTGGCGGTCGCCGCCCCCCAGGACAGCGCCGAACTGGCGCGGCAGGTCCGGCAGTTTGTCGATGAGCGGATCCTGCCCCATGAAGCCGAACTGGCCGGTGAGCCGCGCCAGGCGGCGCGGCGCATGGCCGAGCTGAGCGCCGCGGCCCGAGCCGCCGGGTTGTGGGGCAGCTTCTACCCCCAGGCCCTGGGCGGACGGCTCAGCAGCCTGCGCGGCTACCTGGCGGTGGCCGAGCAGGAAGGGCGCTCGGAATACGCGCCGGCGATCTTCGGCGACGACGCGACCCTGGACCTGCACATGCTCACCCGGCATGCCAGCGAAGACATCCGCCGGCGCTTTCTCGCGCCCCTGGCGGCGGGGTCGATGGTGTCCAGCTACGGCATGTCCGAGCCCGACAGCATTGGCTCGATCCCGGCGACCATGAGCAGCCGCGCGCAGTGGGTCGACGGCCATTGGCTGCTGAGCGGGCGCAAGTGGTTTATCTGCCGCGCCGAGCGTGCATCGCTGGTCACGGTGATCGCGCGCACCGCCGAGGGGCCGCTGGAAGGGGCGCTCTCGATGTTGCTGGTGCCCAGCGATGCTCCGGGGTTTGGCGTGGTGCGGCCGCTGTCGATCCTTGGGCGATTTTGCGGCCAGGGCGAGTTGCTCTTCGGTCAGGTCAAGCTGCCCCCCAGCCATGTGCTGGGGCAGGCGGGGCAGGGCCTGGCGCTGATGCAGGAGCGCTTGCGCCTGGGGCGGGTGCTGCGCTCGGTGCACTGGCTGGGCCTGGCCCAGCGCTGCTTCGACCTGATGTGCGCGCGCATCCATTCGCCGCGCGGGCAGCAGGCGCGGCTGGGGGACAAGCAACTGGCGCGGCAGCGGGTGTTCCAGGTCTACCAGGCCATCGCCAGCGCCCGTGCGCTGTTGCAGGACGCCGCCGATAAATACGATGCCGGGGTGGCCAACAGCGTCGAGGTCAATATCGCCAAGGTCGCGGCGTCCCAGGCCCTGAGCATGGCGGCCGACTCGGCGATCCAGATCATGGGCGCCGAGGGCCTGAGTGAGCTGTCGCCGCTGTCGGGCATTTACCGCACCGCGCGCACCACCCACATCCTCGACGGCACCGACGACGCCCTGATCAGCGCCGTGGGCCGGCAACTGCTGGACAACTGCGGTGAGGCCGGGCTGGATTTCGACTGGCCATCGCGGCCGACGGGAGTCCCACGATGAGCGAGGGCAATACGGCGCGCGGCGGTGGGTTGCGGCTGGTACTGACCGCCGCCATGGCCCTGCCGATGCTGATCTTTTACGCGGTCGGCACCCTGGGGCCGTTGCTGGTGGCCGACCTCGGCGTGCCGACCCACTGGCTCGGCTGGCTGATCATGAGTGCCTTTGGTTTTGCCGCGCTGCTGTCGCTGTGGGCCGGGCCGCTGGTCAATCGCCTGGGCACCCGGCGTGCCCTGGCCTGGCTGTTCTGGGCCACGGCCGGCGCCTACGCGTTGCTGGCGAGCCTGCCGGGGTTTGCCGGGGTGGTCCTGGCGCTGGCGGTCTGCGG
>NZ_ATLP01000057.1:0-152761 GCF_000416215.1 Pseudomonas sp. CF161 | reverse complement strand
GCTCGGCCATTCAGCTCCATGCCGGCGCCTGCGCGGCCGGCTCCGGCAGCGCCGCCCAGCGACGCCAACGCTTTGTTGGCGAACATTGCCGCGCTGGCCAACGAAGGCAAGAGCGCCGAAGCCCGTGCCGCCTGCGAGCTGTATCTGCGCAGCCATGAGCCGGTCGCCCAGGTGTTTTACTGGTTGGGCCTGCTCAGTGATGTGGCCGGCAGCACCCTGGAGGCCCAGGGTTTCTATCGCAAGGCGTTGTACCTGCAGCCGCAGCATCCCGAGGCGCTGGCGCACCTGGCCGCCTTGCTGGCCTCCCAGGGCGATGCCGCCGGTGCCCGTCGATTGCAGGAGCGTGCCGCCCGCAGCGTACGCACCGTTGACCGTGAGCCTGAACGATGAGCAGCTCCTATTCGTTGAACGTGACCCATGAAGATGCCCAGCAGATCGATGACTGCTGGAATCGCATCGGCATCCATGGCGACAAATCCTGCCCGCTGCTGGTCGAGCACATCCATTGCCGCAACTGCTCGGTGTACTCGGCGGCGGCCACCCGTCTGCTCGATCGCTATTCGCTGCAGCAACAGGACCGCGTGCAGTCCATGGCGCTGGACGTCGACAGCGACATCGTCACCCGTTCGCTGTTGATGTTCCGCCTGGGCGAGGAATGGCTGGGCCTGCCGACCCGCTGCCTGGTCGAGGTGGCGCCGTTGCAGACCATTCACTCCTTGCCCCACCAGCGCTCGCGCGCCCTGCTGGGCGTGGCCAATGTGCGCGGCGCGCTGGTGGCCTGCCTGTCCCTGGTCGAGCTGCTGGGGCTGGACGCCACTGCCGGCCTGGCATCGAGTGCGCGGATCATGCCGCGCATGCTGATTATCGCGGCCCATGGCGGGCCGGTGGTGGTGCCGGTGGATGAGGTCGACGGCATCCACGCCATCGATGAGCGCACCCTCAATGCCGCTTCGGTTTCGGGCTCGCAAGCCAGCGCTCGCTACACCCGAGGCGTGATGCAGTGGAAGGGGCGCAGTTTGCGCCTGCTGGATGAAGAGCAATTGCTCGCGGCCGTGACCCGGAGCCTTTCATGACCCCCGATCAAATGCGCGACGCATCGCTGCTGGAGTTGTTCAGCCTGGAGGCCGAGGCCCAGACTCAGGTGCTCAGCGCCGGGCTGCTGGCCCTGGAACGCAACCCGACCCAGGCCGACCAGTTGGAAGCCTGCATGCGCGCCGCGCACTCGCTCAAGGGCGCGGCGCGAATCGTCGGCGTTGATGCCGGCGTCAGCGTTGCCCACGTCATGGAAGATTGCCTGGTCAGTGCCCAGGAAGGGCGCCTGTACCTGTTGCCCGAGCACATTGATGCCTTGCTCCAGGGCACCGACTTCCTGATGCGCATCGCCACCCCGGGCAGTGCCAATGTCGGGCCCCAGGATATCGCGGCCTATGTCGACCTGATGGCGCGCCTGTTGGCGCCGGCAACGCCTGGCGCGAGCCGGGTCCCGCCCGCCGCCCGTGGCGCCCCCGCCGATGGCCGAGTTGCAGTTGCAGGCTCCGAGTAGCGAGCCCGCTGCCGAGCCCGACCCCGAGCCGCTGCTGCCCGATGCACCTGCGGAGTCGGTGGCGGCCCCGGTGCGCAAGGGCTCGCGCCTGACCGAAGGCGGCGAACGGGTATTGCGAGTCACCGCCGAACGCCTCAACAGCCTGCTCGACCTGTCGAGCAAGTCGCTGGTGGAAACCCAGCGCCTGAAACCGTATCTGGCCAATCTGCAGCGTCTCAAACGCATGCAGAACAACAGCCTGCGCGCACTGGAAAGCCTCAATGTGCACCTCAAGGAGCACGCCCTGAGCCTGGAGGCCCAGGAAGCGCTGGAGGATGCCCGCCGGCTGTTGGCCGAGTCGCAGCAGTTGCTCGCGGAAAAGACCGCCGAGCTCGACGAGTTCGGCTGGCAGGCCAGCCAGCGCGCCCAGGTGCTCTACGACACCGCGCTGGCCTGTCGCATGCGTCCGTTCGCCGATGTGCTGGTGGGCCAGGTGCGGATGGTCCGCGACCTGGGCCGCAGCCTCGGCAAACAGGTGCGCCTGGAGATTGAGGGGGAAAAGACCCAGGTCGACCGCGATGTGCTGGAAAAACTCGAAGCACCCCTGACCCACTTGCTGCGCAATGCCGTCGATCATGGCATCGAGCCGCCGGACCAGCGTCTGCTGGCCGGCAAGCCGGCCGAAGGCCTGATCCGCCTGCGGGCCTCGCACCAGGCCGGCCTGCTGGTATTGGAACTGAGTGACGACGGCCACGGCGTGGACCTGGACCGGCTGCGGCAGAACATCATCGAGCGCCAGCTGTCCCCGGCGGACACCGCCGCCCAGCTCAGCGAAGAAGAGCTGCTGACCTTTCTGTTCCTGCCCGGCTTCAGCCTGCGTGACACCGTCACCGAGGTCTCGGGGCGTGGCGTGGGGCTGGATGCGGTGCAGCACATGGTTCGCCAGCTGCGCGGCGCTGTGGTGCTGGAGCAGACCGCCGGCGAAGGCAGTCGCTTCCACCTCGAAGTACCGCTGACGCTGTCGGTGGTGCGCAGCCTGGTGGTGGAGGTCGGCGGCGAGGCCTATGCCTTCCCGCTGGCCCATATCGAACGCATGTGCGACCTCGCGCCCGAGGACATTGTGCAGGTCGAGGGGCGCCAGCATTTCTGGCACGAAGGCCGCCACGTCGGCCTGGTGGCGGCCAGCCAGTTGTTGCAGCGCCCCGCGGCGCAAGGCAGCCAGCAGACCCTGAAAGTGGTGGTGATTCGCGAGCGCGACGCGGTGTATGGCGTAGCGGTGGAGCGCTTTGTCGGTGAGCGGACCCTGGTGGTGCTGCCGCTGGATGATCGGTTGGGCAAGATCCAGGATATTTCCGCTGGTGCGCTGCTTGACGATGGTTCGGTGGTGCTGATCGTCGATGTCGAGGACATGCTGCGTTCGGTGGACAAACTGCTCAACACCGGGCGTCTGGAGCGGATCGCCCGGCATGACCGGCCTCAGGCCGAGGCCGCGCGCAAGCGCATTCTGGTGGTCGACGACTCGCTGACGGTGCGTGAATTGCAGCGCAAGCTGCTGCTCAATCGCGGTTATGACGTGGCGGTCGCGGTCGATGGCATGGATGGCTGGAACGCCTTGCGTTCCGAAGACTTCGACCTGCTGATCACGGACATCGATATGCCCCGCATGGACGGTATTGAATTGGTCACACTTTTACGTCGCGACAACCGTTTGCAGTCGCTGCCGGTGATGGTGGTTTCCTACAAGGATCGGGAAGAGGACCGCCGTCGTGGACTGGACGCCGGGGCCGACTATTATCTAGCCAAAGCCAGTTTCCACGACGACGCCCTGCTCGACGCGGTGGTGGAGTTGATTGGAGGAGCGCGGGCATGAAAATCGCTATTGTCAACGACATGCCCATGGCCGTGGAGGCCTTGCGCAGAGCCTTGGCTTTCGATCCGAGCCATGAGTTGGTGTGGGTGGCCACCAACGGCGCGGAGGCGGTCAAGTACTGCGCCGAGCTGACCCCGGACCTGATTCTCATGGACCTGATAATGCCGGTCATGGATGGCGTGGAGGCGACCCGGCGGATCATGGCCGAATCCCCCTGCGCGATTGTGATTGTCACCGTTGACCGCCAGCAGAACGTGCACCGGGTGTTCGAGGCCATGGGCTATGGCGCCCTGGACGTGGTCGACACCCCGGCCCTGGGCGCGGGCAATGCCCAGGAGGCGG
Organism: Pseudomonas sp. CF161; assembly: GCF_000416215.1. Lineage (NCBI taxonomy): Bacteria > Pseudomonadati > Pseudomonadota > Gammaproteobacteria > Pseudomonadales > Pseudomonadaceae > Pseudomonas > Pseudomonas sp. CF161. The sequence continues at coordinate 149,027 of NZ_ATLP01000057.1, read as the reverse complement.
CCGCGCCGCTGTTGCGCAAGATCCTCAATATCGGCTGGTTGATCGGCCAGCGCGGCAGCCGCGTGCGTTCGGCGCCGGCGCCCTTGCGCAGCAGCGCGCCGCGCCAGAGCCTGGTGGCCATCGGTTCCTCCGCAGGCGGTCCGGCGGCCCTGGAGGTCCTGCTCAAGGGCTTGCCCCAGGACTTTCGCGCCGCCATTGTGCTGGTCCAGCACGTTGACCAGGTGTTTGCCGCGGGCATGGCCGAATGGCTCAGCAGCGCTTCCGGGCTCAAGGTTCGCCTGGCCCGGGAAGGCGAGCCGCCGCAAAGCGGCACGGTGCTGCTGGCGGGCACCAATCACCATATCCGTCTGTTGAAGAACGGCACCCTGGCGTACACCGCCGAGCCGGTAAACGAAATCTATCGACCCTCGATCGATGTGTTTTTCGAGAGCGTCGCCACCTACTGGAATGGCGATGCGGTTGGCGTGCTGCTGACCGGCATGGGGCGCGACGGTGCCCAGGGCCTCAAACTCATGCGCGAGCAAGGCTATATGACCATCGCGCAGGACCAGAACAGCAGCGCGGTGTACGGCATGCCCAAGGCGGCCGCTGCCATCGACGCCGCCGTTGAGATTCGCCCACTGGACAAGATCGCTCCACGTTTGCTGGAGATATTTGCCAAATGACTGACACACGCAGCTGTCCTGGCCAGGTAGCAATTCAGGTGACAACCCATGAATGATTTACAGCTCGACGAATTCAAGACCGATGAGAACGCCGCCATGGTGTTGTTGGTCGATGACCAGGCAATGATCGGTGAAGCTGTCCGGCGTGGGTTGGCCAATGAAGAAAACATCGATTTCCACTTCTGTGCCGATCCGCACCAGGCCATCGCCCAGGCGATCCGTATCAAGCCGACGGTGATTCTGCAGGACCTGGTGATGCCCGGCCTCGACGGCCTGACCCTGGTGCGTGAGTACCGCAATCATCCGGCGACCCAGAACATTCCGATCATTGTGCTTTCGACCAAGGAAGACCCGCTGATCAAGAGTGCGGCCTTCGCTGCCGGGGCCAATGATTACCTGGTCAAGCTGCCGGACAACATCGAGCTGGTGGCGCGTATTCGCTACCACTCGCGGTCCTACATGACCCTGTTGCAGCGTGACGCGGCCTACCGGGCCCTGCGGGTCAGCCAGCAGCAACTGCTGGACACCAACCTGGTGCTGCAACGGCTGATGAACTCCGATGGCCTGACCGGGCTGTCCAACCGCCGTCACTTCGACGAGTACATGGAGCTGGAGTGGCGCCGGGCCATGCGCGATCAGACCCAGCTGTCGCTGCTGATGATCGATGTCGACTACTTCAAGTCTTATAACGACAACTTCGGCCACTTGGAGGGCGACGAAGCCCTGCGCAAAGTGGCCACGGCCATCCGCGAGGCCAGCAGCCGGCCTTCGGACTTGCCGGCGCGCTATGGCGGTGAGGAGTTCGCCCTGGTGCTACCCAATACTTCGCCGGGCGGGGCGCGCCTGGTGGCTGAAAAGCTGCGCCAGACCGTCGCCATGCTGAAAATCCCCCATCTGGCGCCGACCGAAGGTTCGAGCCTGACCATCAGCATCGGCCTGTCGACCATGACCCCGCAGCCCAACAGCCACTGCCGGCAGTTGATTTCGGCGGCGGACAAGGGCCTGTACCTGGCCAAGCACAATGGGCGCAATCAGGTCGGGATCGAGTAAGCGGTTTCAGCGTGTCGCCTCTGGGGCGGACTCATTGGCGGCAACCTGAGCCGGTGTCGCCTCGACCAGGGTCTCTCGGAACAGGTAATAGCTGACGGTCGAGGTCTGCGGGCAGGTGAGCGTGACCGCCTCAATGCGGTACAGGGTGTGGGTGTTGAGGGTGTTGTCGATAAACCAGTTGTCCAACAGGTTGCTGCCGGCAATCGTGTAGTCGCCAAAGCGATAGTCGAAGTGGAAGTTCCGGTGGGCATACACCGGGTGTGCGCTGAAGCTGGCTTGCAGCCATTGGGTTTGCTCGCCGACCTCATCGACCATCGCTCGCAGGCGGTAGTAGACCCACCACCACAGAAAGATCAGCCAAACCACCCCCAGCACGCAGGCCAGCTCCGGCGAGACGATCAGCCAGACCCCCATCAGCGGGATAAAGACCAGTGCACTGAGCAGCGCCGCGATGAACGCCTGGCCACCCCTGAGGTTTCGGCGTTCCCGGCGCTTGATGTGTTCGATCTCGGCGTGGCTGAGTCGTCTGCCCATGGTGCCTGCTGCTTCCTGGTCATTTAGCCGGGGGATTGTATAGCGCTGGCCGGTCCCGGGGCACCGTGGTTATCCACTGCGGCGGGCGAGCGGGGCGATACACGGGATCAAATTGCCGGTACAGCAGGTTTTTGCAGGCCTTATCGGCAAAATTAGATGGCCGATTCGCCGCTAAACCCGCTAAGCGGGCTGCCGTGAATCGGCGATTCCGTTATACTCGCCGGCTTTCAAAAGTTCGCCAACGAGTGCTGCCCGCCATGGAAATCAACCCGATCCTTAACACCATCAAGGACCTGTCCGAGCGCTCCGAAACTATTCGGGGGTATCTTTGACTACGATCAAAAGCATGAGCGTCTGACCGAGGTCAATCGCGAGCTTGAAGATCCGAGTGTCTGGAACAAACCTGAATACGCCCAGGAACTGGGCCGCGAGCGCGCTGCGCTGGCGCAGATCGTCGAAACCCTCGACGAACTGAACACCGGTCTGGGCGATTGCCGCGACCTGCTGGACATGGCCGTCGAAGAAGATGACGAGAGCGCAGTGGGCGATGTCGTCGCCGAGCTGGCCCGTCTCGAGGAAAACCTCGCCAAGCTTGAATTCCGCCGCATGTTCAGCCACGAAATGGACCCGAACAACGCCTACCTGGACATCCAGGCCGGTTCCGGCGGCACCGAGGCCCAGGACTGGGCCAACATTCTGCTGCGCATGTACCTGCGCTGGGCCGATAAACGTGGTTTCGACGCGACCATCATGGAGCTGTCGGCCGGTGAAGTGGCCGGTATCAAAGGCGCGACCGTACACATCAAGGGTGAATACGCCTTTGGCTGGTTGCGGACCGAGATCGGCGTGCACCGTCTGGTGCGCAAGAGCCCATTCGACTCCGGCAACCGTCGTCACACCTCGTTTTCCGCGGTGTTCGTCTCGCCAGAGATCGACGACAAGGTGGAAATCGAGATCAACCCGGCCGACCTGCGGATCGACACCTACCGTTCCTCCGGTGCCGGTGGTCAGCACGTAAACACCACCGACTCGGCCGTACGTATTACCCACGTACCGACCAACACCGTGGTCAGCTGCCAGAACGAACGTTCCCAGCACGCGAACAAGGACACCGCCATGAAAATGCTGCGGGCCAAGTTGTACGAGCAGGAAATGCAGAAACGCAACGCCGCTTCCCAGGCGCTGGAAGACACCAAGTCGGATATCGGCTGGGGTCACCAGATCCGTTCGTATGTGCTCGATGCGTCGCGGATCAAGGATCTGCGCACTAACATCGAACGCAGCGACTGCGACAAGGTGCTCGACGGCGATATCGACGAATACCTGGAAGCCAGCCTGAAATCGGGGCTGTAAACCGTCAGCCTAGACCTTAAGTCCCCTGCCACCCGTGGGGGCAACGAACCTGTGATGGAATTTCAAAAGACATGAGCGACCAACAACTCGACCCGCAAGCCCTGCAACAGGAAGAAAACACCCTGATCGCCCTGCGCAAGGAAAAGCTTGCTGCCGAGCGCGCCAAGGGCAACGCCTTCCCCAACGACTTCCGCCGTGACAGCTACTGCCAGGACCTGCAGAAGCAGTACGTCGACAAGACCAAGGAAGAGTTGGCAGAGGCTGCGATCCCGGTCAAGGTTGCTGGTCGCATCATGCTCAACCGTGGCTCGTTCATGGTGATCCAGGACATGACCGGGCGCATCCAGGTCTACGTCAACCGCAAGACCCTGCCGGAAGAAACCCTGGCCGAGGTGAAAACCTGGGACCTGGGCGACATCATCGCCGCCGAAGGCACCCTGGCCCGTTCCGGCAAGGGCGACCTGTACGTTGAGATGACCAGCGTGCGCCTGCTGACCAAATCCCTGCGCCCGCTGCCGGACAAGCACCACGGCCTGACCGACACCGAGCAGCGTTATCGCCAGCGCTACGTCGACCTGATCGTCAACGAAGAAGTGCGCCAGACATTCCGTGTGCGTTCGCAAGTGATCGCCCACATCCGCAGCTTCCTGATGCAGCGTGACTTCCTGGAAGTCGAAACGCCGATGCTGCAGACCATTCCTGGCGGCGCGGCGGCCAAGCCGTTCGAGACCCACCACAATGCGCTGGACATGGAAATGTTCCTGCGGATCGCCCCGGAGCTGTACCTCAAGCGTCTGGTGGTTGGCGGCTTCGAGAAAGTGTTCGAGATCAACCGCAACTTCCGTAACGAAGGCGTTTCGACTCGTCACAACCCTGAATTCACCATGTTGGAGTTCTACCAGGCCTACGCCGACTACGAAGACAACATGGACCTGACCGAAGAGCTGTTCCGCGAACTGGCGCAACTTGTTCTCGGGACCACCGACGTGCCGTACGGCGACAAGGTGTTCCACTTCGGCGAGCCGTTCGTGCGCCTGTCGGTGTTCGATTCGATCCTCAAGTACAACCCGGACCTGACGGCCGATGACTTGAACGACATCGACAAGGCCCGCGCCATCGCCAAGAAAGCCGGGGCCAAGGTCCTGGGCTTCGAAGGCCTGGGCAAGCTGCAGGTGATGATTTTCGAAGAGCTGGTGGAGCACAAGCTGGAGCAGCCGCACTTCATTACCCAGTACCCGTTCGAAGTGTCGCCGCTGGCCCGTCGCAACGACGAAAACCCGAACGTCACCGACCGTTTCGAACTGTTCATCGGTGGCCGCGAAATCGCCAACGCCTACTCCGAGCTCAATGACGCGGAAGACCAGGCCGAGCGGTTCATGGCCCAGGTGGCCGACAAGGATGCCGGCGACGACGAAGCCATGCATTACGATGCCGACTTCGTACGTGCCCTGGAATACGGCATGCCGCCGACCGCCGGTGAAGGCATTGGTATCGACCGCCTGGTGATGCTGCTGACCAACTCGCCGTCGATCCGTGACGTGATCCTGTTCCCGCACATGCGGCCGCAGGCGTAAGTGCCTTGAATAATCAGCCGCCTTTAACAGGCGGCTTTTTATTGTCTGTGTGGAACTGACGTACCGCTTTTAATTCTGTGTGATTTTTAAGAGGAAGACCTGTCGTGAACCGTGCAATTGCTCAAGAAGGCGCAGCGGGTATCGCCACTGCGGTAGCTGAAAGCGTTCAGTACCAGGGGCGCAAAGCCAGCCGACAGGGCAGCGAGCAACGGCGACAGGACATTCTCGACGCCGCCATGCGCATTGTCGTGCGTGACGGCGTGCGCGCCGTGCGCCATCGCGCGGTGGCCGCTGAAGCCGGTGTGCCGCTGTCGGCCACCACCTACTACTTCAAGGATATCGATGACCTGCTCACCGATACCTTTGCCCAATACGTCGAGCGCAGCGCCGCGTACATGGCCAAGTTCTGGACCAACAATGAAGGCCTGCTGCGCGAGATGGTGGCCTACGGCGACGGCAGCCCCGAATCGCGCTCCCATCTGGCCGATGACATTGCCCGGCTTACGGCTGACTACGTCCAGCGCCAGTTGCAAAACCGCCGCGAGCACCTGATGGCTGAACAGGCGTTCCGCCAGGAAGCCTTGCTCAACCCGCGCCTGGCGCTGTTGGTGCGCTCGCACCAGCAAATTCTCTTGCAGGGCACTTGCCAGTTTTTTCAGGTATTGGGTTCCCGGGAGCCACAACAAGATGCCAAAGTGTTGACGGCGATTATCGGACGGATGGAATATCAGGGCCTGCTCAACGGCGCAGAGCCTCTGGCTGACGAAGACATGCTCGGTATCCTCACCCGCTACATGCACCTGGTGCTGGCCTCGGTCTGAGGGTGCAGCGGTCACCGCCGCCGGCCCACTGTTGTGTCCATTAGGAGTGTTGAATGAAAGCCTGGCGTGCCCTGATCGCCTTGTCGTTTCTCCTGCTCAGCGGCTGCCTGGTGACCTTCAAGGACCCGCTGCCCGCCGATCAGGCCGCGCCTGCGGCGTTGCTGGGCAAATGGACCAGCAAGAATGCCTGGGGCGAGCCCCTGGGCCTTGAACTCAAGCGCATTGGCAGCAATCGCTACCAGGCCGTGACCTCTCACCAGGGGCAATCCCGGCAGCGCGAGCGCTATGACTTCACCGTGTCGCGCCATGGCAACCGCTGGTACCTGTCGGCGGCGGTTCCCCAGCGTCTGGGCGGACGTTTCACCATCGCCGGTTTTGAACTCAACGAGCAGCACGAACTGGTGCTGTACAACCTCGATCTGGAACAGATCAACCAGGCCCTGGGTCAAAAAGCCCTGAGCGGCGAAGCCTTTACCACCACCGAAGGCGATGGCGTGCTGATCAGCAGCCCGTTGCCTGAGGTTTTCGCGTACCTGGACGACCCGGCCAACTCTGACGTGTTTGTCGAGGCGGCGCGCTTCACCCGCGCGGGCAAGTAACCAGGACGCGGCACAAACGTTATCAAGAGGAACTTCGGGTGGACGATTACCAGCAGACGATACGCACCTTGTCCGATCGCATTGTGCTGGCACAAACGCCAATCCGGGTACTGGATGCGGTGAAGTGGGACGACAACATCCGCAAGGGCTTCCTCAAGGCCCAGGGCCGGGAAATGCCCGCGGTCGACCGTGATTACTACCAGAACCGGCCCCTGTCCTTCGATTCCAGCGCGGTCAAGCTGGAGTTCCAGAACATCGAGCGCGACATCACCCGCCAGCTCGGCCAGTTCAACCCGGTCGGGCAGATCATGCGGCGCATGTGCAAGGAATACCGCATGGTGGTGCGCATGCTCGAAGCCCGCGGCACCGAGGACTTCGGCCTGATTTCCCAGGAGCTGTACGGCGCCGCGTCCGATGCGTTTCACGCCGGTGATCCGACCCTGGCCGACCTCGGGCTGATGCTTTCCGACTACCTGAACAACATCGACGGCCGTGGCGACCTCAAGGACGAACCCAAGACCCTGACCGCCAAGGACGCCGTAAGCCTGCTGCAAAGCCGGCTGAACAAGGTGTTCGGCGAGGCCGAGGAAACCATTCGCGTGTTCGAGTCGGACGGGATCGTCGCCGATGCCGCGGCGGGCGCCGACTACATCAAGATCCGCGCCGACGCCATGTTCAACGACCGTGACGTGCGCGCCCTGGAAGTCCACGAAGGCCTGGTACACGTGGGTACCACCCTCAACGGGCAGAACCAGCCGATCTGCACCTTCCTGTCCAAGGGGCCGCCTTCGTCCACCGTGACCCAGGAAGGCCTGGCGATCCTGATGGAGATCATCACGTTCGCGTCCTACCCCAGCCGCCTGCGCAAACTGACCAACCGCACCCGGGCGATCCACATGGTGGAGGAGGGCGCCGACTTTTTGCAGGTGTTCGAGTTCTTCCGCGAGCAGGGCTTTGAAATGGCCGAAAGCTACGGCAACGCCAGCCGGGTGTTCCGGGGTTCGGTGCCGACCGGGCTGCCATTTACCAAAGACTTGTCCTATCTCAAGGGCTTTATCATGGTTTACAACTACATTCAGTTGGCCGTGCGTAAAGGCAAGCTGGAGCAAGTGCCGCTGTTGTTCTGCGGCAAGACCACCCTGGAAGACATGCGTACCCTGCGCCAGTTGGTGGACGAAGGCCTGGTGGTGCCGCCCAAGTACCTGCCGGACCAGTTCCGCGACATGAATGCGCTGTCGGCCTGGATGTGCTTCTCCAACTTCCTCAATCACCTGAGCCTGGACCGGATCGAGGCCGACTACTCCAATATCCTTTGATGCTCGCGGGGGCTGCACATGGACGCTTCACCTACCACTTGTAGCCGTTGCCGCAGGCCGCGCTCGACAGCGCTGCCGACGCCTGGCGTGAGCTCACCCCTGACCTCAAAAGCCGCCACCGGGGGCGCGCGATGATTCGAATCGTTACCGCCCTGGCGCTGCTGCTGTCACTCAGCGCTTGCAGCTCACTGCTGTTCTACCCCGAGCCGGGCCTGCCCTTTACCCCCGAGCGCGCCAAGCTCGAGTACCGCGACGTCACCCTGACCACCGCCGATGGCCTGAAGCTGCATGCCTGGTGGCTGCCGGCCAAGGCCGGGGTGCCGCTCAAGGGCACGGTGCTGCACTTGCACGGCAATGGCGGCAACCTGGCCTGGCACCTGGGTGGCAGCTGGTGGTTGCCGGAACAGGGTTATCAGGTGTTGCTGGTGGACTATCGCGGTTATGGCCTGTCCCAGGGCGAACCCAGCCTGCCGGCGGTCTATCAGGATGTCGATGCCGCCTTCACATGGCTGGACCAGGCGCCGGAGGTCCAGGGCAAGCCGCTGATTGTGCTCGGCCAGAGCCTGGGCGGCGCGCTGGCGATTCATTACCTGGTGGAGCACCCCGAGCGCCAGCGCCAGCTCAAGGCCATCGTGCTCGATGGCGTGCCGGCCAGTTACCGCGATGTTGGGCAGTACGCCCTGAGCACTTCGTGGCTGACCTGGCCGTTGCAGGTGCCGCTGTCGTGGCTGGTGCCGGACGCCGACAGCGCGATCCACGCCATACCGCGCCTGACCGGGGTGCCGAAACTGCTGTACCACAGCATCGACGACCCGATCGTGCCCCTTTCCAATGGCATCCGTCTGTATCAAGCTGCGCCCGCGCCGCGGGTGCTGCAACTGACCCGAGGCGGCCACGTACAGACCTTTGCCGATCCGACCTGGCGCCAGGTGATGCTGCGCTACCTGGAGGATCCGCTGCACTTCAACGGCCTGCGCCGCCTTGGCGAGATCCCGAACTACCCGACACCCCCGAATTCAGAAGTTGAACCTCCAGAGAGTCCGCAATGAGCGAAGAACGTAACGCCATCCCCCTGATCATCACCGGTATCTGCACCATCCTCGGCACCGTGGGGTGCCTCTGGTACTACGGCTACCTGCACTTCGCCAAGCCCGAGGATGCGCTGCTGCTCAGCGATTTCACCATGCTCAAGACCGTGCCGGGCGAGGACTACAAGGTCTCCCTGGAGCCGGCAGCGCAAGTCGCCCAGTGCATCGACGGCGTGCTGGTGCTGTTCGATACCGAGCAGAAGGGCCTGAGCGGCGTGCTGATCAACAGCAAGAAAAAAGCCGTGCGCTGCATGGGCCAGGAAACCCCACAGCTGCAACAGTAAGCGCCCAGGCGAGCAATCGCGGTCGATAAAAAAGCCCCGCCTATTTGCATAGGCGGGGCTTTTTACTAGCGGTTACCAGGCTGGGGGTGACCCCGGCTTAGTTGCTGCTCATCGACGAGCGTGGCGCAACGGGCTGGTTGTCGTTGGAGATGGTGACTTCCACACGACGGTTCATGGCACGGCCGGAAACGCTGGTGTTATCCGCTACCGGGTATTCCTTGCCATAGCCCTGGACCACGATGCGCGATGGATCGACACCCATCTTGATCAGCGCAACCTGCACGGACGTGGCGCGACGCTCGGACAGCGACTGGTTGTAAGCCGCGGAACCTGTGCTGTCGGTGTAGCCTTCGACAATCACTTTGCGATCAGGGTTTTCCTGAAGGAACTGCGCCAGCTTGTTGATGTTCACCAGGCCGCTGGATTTCAGGTCGGCCTTGTTGGTGGCGAACAGCACGTCACCGAAGGTCACCAGGGTGCCGCGTTCGGTCTGCTTGGCGTTGAGGCTGTTCTGCAGCTGCTTGATCTGTGCGTCACGAGCGTCCAGGCGGGCCTGGGCACGTTGCGCAGCGGCATCTTTCAGATTGGCTTCAGCGGTGCGCAGGGCGATGGTCTGCTTGGCCACTTCAACGCGCTGGTTGGTCAGGTAGGCCAGTTGGTCGACCTTGGCCTGGTCTTCCTTGTTCATATAGGCCTTGTCGGCCTTGTCCAGCCAGTCGCTGGCGTCCTTGGTTTCCAGGGCCGCCACTTTGCTGGCCTGAGGGTTGGCTTGCAGCGCCGAGTAATTGGTCCGGGCTTGTTCCAGGTTCACGTTTGGCTGTGAGGAACAGGCCGCCAGGCCAACGCTCAGGGCCAGAAGGGCTGGGATCATCAATTGTTTACGCATAATGGTTCGTCCTTTCTATCGGTTGAAACTTCAGGTAACGAGGTTCGGTAGGCGTGGGCACGGTGCTTATTGCACGGTGCGCTGGCTTTCCTGACGCAGTTCCTGAACACCTTTCTGAGAGTCCTTCACAGCCTGTTCGGCTTTGGCGGCCTGGGCCTTGCGTTCGGCGACGCGGGCGTCCCACTCGGCCTGCTCGGCCAGACGCTTGGCTTCGTCATACTTTTTGTCGTGCATGGCAATCTCGGCTTGCTTGAGCTTGTCCTGGGCCGACTTCATTTCCACGGCAGCAAATTCGGTACCGCCGGCGCTGACGGCGCTGTTGACCGCCGATTGGGTCACAGCGTACTGCTCGGTTGGCGGGTTGCCGGCACAACCGGCCAGAACCAGGCTGCTACCGAGGGCCAGGGCGGCCAGTTTGAGCCCGCGCAAAGGGTTAGACGAGGATGTGGCAGTGCTGATCTTCATGGTCTTCAACTCCATTGGGTAACTCCTGGAAAACATCTAAATCCATCCCGGTTCTAGCGCCGCGACCCTGAGTGGCGGTGACGCTCTTCACAAAATTTGAAACGGCTGTTCCAGTGATGGCTACTGGCTGTGACCCGAGGCTTTTTTGAATAGTTCAGCGCAGATGGCGAATTGCCTAAAAAAATTTCTGACCGAACGGACAGCGCTCTAGACCGGGAACTTTTGCGGCGCGCAGGGGTATTCCCGACCCGGGGACGGGTCGGGAATAACGCTGTGCAAGGTCAGGAAAGGGGCGGTTGGATCAGTGCTTTTGTTCGTCGGGCTGCGCCGACAAATCCTGCAGATGACGCCGGGACAAGGCCAGGAAGCGCGGTGTAGGGCCGACGTCCTCGTACAGTGGATCGCCCTCCTCATCGGTGGCGACCACGTGCTGGCCCTGGACGTAGGGGAAGCTGGCTTCGAGTTCTTCGAGGGCGGCACCGATCAGTTCGCCCAGCAGTTCCTCGGTCTGGCGTTTGGGGTACATCTCGGCAATGGCGGCCAGGCGTGCGGCGGCTTCGACATCCAGATGGATCACGTAGCCGGTCTTGGTCAGGCGACCCTTGGCGTTTTCTTCCCAGTGTTGCGCGAGCTCACGGATTTTCATGGCGACCTCAATCGACACCTGCTCGTGGCAGGGGTGGGTGAATGACCGGCCCGGGCCGGCGCTGCGCCGTTGTGCGGCGTACTCTTGAGACTAGCTGCAACGCGCAAGGTTTAAAGTCAGTGGGTCGCGCGCTTGCTAAGCACCTTGTGCTGACGGCACTCTTGAGGCTTGCGAGCCGCCCCGAACCAGCCGGAGAACAGGTACATGAGCGATATTGATGCGCGCCTGCGCGAAGATGTTCACCTCTTGGGAGAGCTGTTGGGCAACACCATCCGCGAGCAGTACGGGGAGGGGTTTCTCGACAAGATCGAGCAGATTCGCAAGGGCGCCAAGGCCGACCGCCGTGGTTCGGCCAGCGCCGAACTGAGTGCCAGCCTGGACCAGTTGAGCGAAGACGAGCTGCTGCCGGTGGCCCGGGCCTTCAACCAGTTTCTCAACCTGGCGAACATCGCCGAGCAATACCAACTGATTCACCGTCGCGATGAGTCGCAACCGGCGCCATTCGAGGCGCGTGTCCTGCCCGAGCTGCTGGCGCGCCTGCGGGCGGAGGGCCATGGCGCCGAGTCCCTGGCCAAGCAGTTGGGGCGCCTGGAAATCGAACTGGTGCTGACCGCGCACCCCACCGAAGTGGCCCGTCGCACCCTGATTCAAAAGTACGACGCCATTGCCGCGCAGTTGGCAGCCCAGGACCATCGCGACCTGACCAGTGCCGAACGCGCGCAAATCCACGAACGCCTGCAACGGCTGATCGCCGAAGCCTGGCACACCGAAGAAATCCGCCGTACCCGGCCGACCCCGGTGGACGAGGCCAAGTGGGGCTTTGCGGTCATCGAACATTCCCTGTGGCAGGCCATTCCGAGCTATCTGCGCAAGGCCGACAAAGCCCTGCATGCCGCGACCGGTCTGCACCTGCCGCTGGAGTCGGCACCGATCCGCTTCGCCTCGTGGATGGGCGGCGATCGCGACGGCAACCCCAATGTCACAGCCGCAGTAACCCGCGAGGTGCTGCTGCTGGCGCGCTGGATGGCGGCGGACCTGTACTTGCGCGACATCGATCACCTGGCGGCCGAACTGTCCATGCAACAGGCCAGTGCCGCCCTCCAGGCCAAGGCCGGGGACAGCTCTGAACCCTATCGTGCGGTGCTCAAACAATTGCGCGAGCGGCTGCGGGCCACCCGCAACTGGGCGCAGGCGGCGCTCAAGGAGCCGGTGCCGGCCACCCCGGATGTGCTGCAGAACAATCGCGACCTGCTTGACCCGTTGCTGCTTTGCTACCACTCGCTGCACGAATGCGGCATGGGCGTGATCGCCGATGGGCCGTTGCTCGATTGCCTGCGCCGGGCGGTGACCTTTGGCCTGTTCCTGGTCCGCCTGGATGTACGTCAGGATTCCAGCCGCCACAGCGGCGCCATGAGCGAAATCACCGACTACCTGGGGTTGGGGCGTTACGAGGACTGGAGCGAAGAGCAGCGCATCGAGTTCCTGATGCGCGAACTGAGCAACCGTCGTCCCTTGCTGCCGGGCCATTTCAAACCCTCGGCGGACACCGCCGAAGTGCTGGCCACCTGTCGCGAAGTGGCCGCTGCGCCGGCTGCGTCCCTGGGTTCCTATGTGATTTCCATGGCCGGCGCCGCTTCGGACGTCCTTGCGGTGCAACTGCTGCTCAAGGAATCCGGGGTGCTGCGGCCGATGCGCGTAGTGCCGCTGTTCGAGACCCTGGCCGACCTCGATAACGCCGGCCCAGTGATCGAGAAGCTGCTGCTGTTGCCGGGCTATCGCTCGCGCTTGCACGGCCCGCAGGAGGTGATGATCGGCTACTCCGATTCGGCCAAGGATGCCGGCACCACCGCGGCCGCCTGGGCGCAGTACCGGGCCCAGGAGCAGTTGGTCGAGATCTGCCGCGAGCAGCAGGTCGAACTGCTGTTGTTCCACGGCCGTGGTGGCACCGTCGGCCGAGGCGGTGGCCCGGCTCACGCGGCGATTCTGTCCCAGCCGCCGGGGTCGGTGGCCGGGCGTTTCCGCACCACCGAGCAAGGGGAAATGATTCGCTTCAAATTCGGCCTGCCGGACATCGCCGAGCAGAATCTCAACCTGTACCTGGCCGCCGTGCTGGAGGCGACGCTGCTGCCGCCACCACCGCCGCAGCCAGCCTGGCGCCACCTGATGGACGAGCTGGCCAGCGATGGGGTCAAGGCCTACCGCGCGGTGGTGCGCGAGAACCCGCAGTTCGTCGAGTACTTCCGCCAATCCACGCCGGAACAGGAGCTGGGCCGCTTGCCCCTGGGCAGCCGGCCGGCCAAGCGTCGCGCCGGCGGCATCGAAAGCCTGCGCGCCATCCCGTGGATTTTCGGCTGGACCCAGACCCGCCTCATGCTGCCGGCCTGGCTCGGCTGGGAAGCGGCCCTGAGCAAGGCGCTGGAGCGTGGCGAGGGTGAGCTGCTGGGGCAGATGCGCGAGCAGTGGCCGTTTTTCCGCACCCGTATCGATATGCTGGAAATGGTCCTGGCCAAGGCCGACGCCGACATTGCCCGCTCTTATGACGAGCGCCTGGTCGAGGCGGATCTGCTGCCTTTGGGCGCCCATTTACGCGACCTATTGTCGCAGGCGTGCACCGTGGTCCTGGGCCTGACCGGCCAGTCGCAGTTGCTGGCACATAGCCCGGACACCCTGGAGTTCATCCGCTTGCGCAACACCTACCTGGACCCGCTGCATCTATTGCAGGCCGAACTGCTGGCACGCTCGCGGCAACCGGATGTGGTCCAGGGCAGCCCGGTAGAACAAGCGCTGCTGGTGTCTGTAGCGGGGATCGCCGCCGGGTTGCGCAATACCGGTTGAGGTATTTGCCGGTATTTCAGGGGCTTGGCGCCGTCGGCCGGTAACCGGGCGTCGGGCCCTGGTTGGCGTCGCCAGGCGACAGTTTGTTATGGGGTTGCGACTTGTCGCACCCCGTCGCCAGGGCACAAAGGGAGCGGGTTCCTCCGACTTTCGGCTGCTTGTGTGCTCTGTGTCGGCTGTGTATCTTGATCAGCCTTTGGCCGTTTGGGCGGCCGCGATCCTATTTCCGAGATTGGCCCCACGAGGCGAATCCGAGCGTTTCTAAATAAAAAATTGAGGAGCACATCGATGCGCGTAATTCTGCTGGGAGCTCCCGGGGCCGGTAAAGGTACTCAGGCTAAGTTCATCACCGAAAAATTCGGCATTCCGCAAATCTCCACCGGCGACATGCTGCGTGCAGCGGTCAAGGCCGGCACCGAGCTGGGCCTGATCGCCAAGAGCGTCATGGACAGCGGTGGCCTGGTATCCGACGACCTGATCATCAACCTGGTCAAGGAACGCATCAGCCAGGCTGACTGCGCCAACGGTTTCCTGTTCGACGGTTTCCCGCGCACCATTCCCCAGGCTGAAGCACTGGTCAAGGCCGGCGTCGAGCTGGACAACGTGGTCGAAATCGCCGTCGATGACGAAGAAATCGTCCAGCGTATCGCCGGTCGCCGTGTACACGAGGCCTCTGGCCGGGTTTACCACACCGTCTACAACCCGCCGAAAATCGCTGGCAAGGACGATATCACCGGTGAAGAGCTGGTGCAGCGCAAAGACGACACCGAAGAAACCGTGCGTCATCGCCTGTCGGTCTACCACTCCCAGACCAAACCGCTGGTCGAGTTCTACCAGAACCTGGCCGCCAGCCAGGGCAAGCCAAAGTACAGCCACATCGCTGGCGTTGGCTCGGTAGAAGCGATCACCGGCAAGGTGCTTGAAGCCCTGAGCTGATAAGTCGGTTTTGCTGCATCTTCAACGGCCCGCTTGCGGGCCGTTGCTGTTTATAATGCGTGACTTTTTTACTCCCACTTTGCAACGGAAACATCGATGAGCACCTTGCTGGCCCTGGACACCGCGACTGAAGCTTGCTCCGTTGCCTTGCTGCATGACGGCAAGGTCACGAGCCATTACGAGGTGATCCCGCGCCTGCATGCGCAAAAACTGTTGCCGATGATCCAGCAACTGCTGGCCGATGCCGGCACCACCTTGCAGGCGGTCGACGCGATTGCCTTTGGCCGTGGCCCGGGCGCCTTCACCGGGGTGCGGATTGCGATCGGCGTGGTCCAGGGCCTGGCATTTGCCCTGGAGCGCCCGGTATTGCCGGTGTCGAACCTGGCTGTGCTGGCCCAGCGCGCCTTGCGTGAACACGGCGCCACCCAAGTGGCTGCGGCCATCGATGCGCGGATGGATGAAGTCTACTGGGGCTGCTACCAGGAAACCGCCGGCGAGATGCGTCTGGTCGGTGCTGAAGCCGTGCTGCCGCCCGAAGCGGCAGCGCTGCCTGCCGATGCCAGCGGCGACTGGTTCGGTGCCGGCACCGGCTGGGGTTATGCCGAACGCATTGGCGTCAAAACCGCGGGGCAGGATGCGGCCATGCTGCCTCACGCCGAAGACCTGCTGAGCCTGGCGCGGTTTGCCTGGGCCCGGGGCGAGGCGATAGCCGCGGATGACGCGCAACCGGTGTATCTGCGCGATAAAGTGGCCACGCCCAAGGCCCGCTGAGGCCTGCTGCGAGGTTGACCGGCGTGCCGCCCACGCCGGATTTTCTGCGGTTTTCTGTTGTGGATCTGGTCAATCGTCTGGTTTTCATGCCAGATTTCCCCGGTTTTTAAACCTTTTACGTTTTCTGTGTTCTAGTTATCACTTGGGCATTTGCTAAGTCGGTGTTGTGCCGCTAAATTGCCATCATTGATACCGGGCATGTATTTATGCGCATCGACGGCGTTTCCTCTCACTCGTATCCCATCAAGCGCAAGCCTCGCAAAGGTAATGTGCTGGTTGACGAGTCTCTGGAAGATGCCGATGCCGTTGACGTTCAAGCCGACGCCAGCCCCGTCCAACCGCGCTCCCAGGCCTCCGCCGGACGCACCAGCAATCTCCCCGCCCGCCAGCAAGACATGATTTTCCAGCGCGCCATGAGCAAAAGCGTGGCCAATGCCCTGGCCAGTTACCTGACCACCGCCGGTTTTGTTGATTGGGACATGGAAGTGCTGGGGCTCGATCTGCATATCTGATGCTGCCGTATTACCTGGGTTGCCCTTCCTGGAGCGAAAACGCCTGGCGTGAGTACCTGTACCCGGATAACGCGCGCCCGGCGGATTTCCTCGGCCTGTACAGCCAGGTGTTCAACGCGGTGGAAGGCAATACCACGTTCTATGCCAGGCCCTCGGTCAGCACCGTGGAGCGCTGGGCGCAGATCATGCCCGAGACGTTTCGCTTCACCGCCAAGTTCCCCGGCGACATCAGCCACGGCGGTGACCTGCGTGAGCAACTGACCGCCGCCGAAACCTTTGTGCAATTGCTCAGCCCCCTGGGGGCGAGGGTTTCGCCCTTGTGGTTGCAACTGCCGGCCAGCTTCGCCCCGCAGCGTTTGGCGGAGCTGGCGGGCTTTATCGATGGCCTTGAGCGGCCGTTGGCGGTGGAGGTCCGGCACCCGGAGTTCTTCGCCAAGGGCGATGCCGAGCGCATGCTCAACCGCCTGCTGCTGGAGCGCGGTGTGGAGCGGATCTGCCTGGATCCACGAGCTCTGTTCAGCTGCACTTCCACTGCGGCATCGGTGCTCCACGCCCAGTCGAAAAAGCCCAAGGTGCCGCCACGACCGGCGGCCTTCACCCAGTTTCCCCAGGTGCGCTTTATCGGCCATCCGGAGCTTGAGGCCAATGATCCGTTCCTGGTGCCCTGGGTCGAGAAAATCGCCGGCTGGATCGAGGAAGGGCGCACTCCCTATATCTTCCTGCACACCGCCGACAACCGTCTGGCAGCCGAACTGGCGCGGCGTTTTCATCAGCAACTGATGGTACGTTTGCCTGGCTTGCCCGCCTTGCCTGAGTTATACAGAGAGCCCGCCGCGGAGCAGCTCGGCTTGCTCTGACGCGGGTTCCCGACCTTCTTCAGGAGCGAGCCCATGGATGCTCAAACCCGTCGTGCCCATGCCTTCAAAGCCCTGCACGAGCGCGATGGCGCTTTTGTGATCCCCAACCCCTGGGATGCCGGTTCGGCCAGGATGCTGGCGAGCCTGGGTTTTGAGGCATTGGCCACCACTAGCGCCGGTTTTGCGTTTTCCCTGGGGCGCCCGGATGCCGAAGGCGCGTTGTCCCTGGACGACACCCTGGGCAATGTGCGGGCGATTGTCGGCGCCAGTGACCTGCCGCTGGCGGTGGACCTGGAGAACGGCTTCGCCGACAGCCCGGCCGGGTGTGCCCAGGCGCTGTTGCAGGCGGCCGCCAGTGGCGCGGTCGGTGCCTCGATTGAAGACGCCACGGGCCGCGCCGAGGACCCTATCTACGACTTCCAACTGGCTGTGGAGCGTATCCAGGCCTCGGTCACGGCAGTGCGCGGCCTGGGCTTGCCTTTCACCCTGACGGCGCGGGCCGAGAACCTGCTGCATGGCCGCAATGACTTGGCAGACACCATTCGCCGCCTGCAGGCATTCGCCGAAGCCGGCGCCGATGTGCTGTATGCCCCGGGGCTGCGGACCGCTGAAGAGGTCCTGGCGGTGGTGCGCGCGGTGGCGCCAAAACCGGTGAACGTGCTGATGTCCGGCGGCCTCAGCCTGACCGTGGCCGAGCTCGGGGCCCTGGGGGTCAAGCGGATCAGTCTCGGCTCGACGCTGGCTCGCGCCGCCTACGGGGCGTTTTACGCGGCGGCGCAAGAGATTCAGGGCCAGGGGCGCTTTGACCTGGCCAACCAGGCGATGCCGTTCGGGCAGATCAATCAATTGTTCAAAAACTGATCAGCCAGGAGTTGTCGTGCGGTCCCTGAAAGTGCTTTTGCCGTTACTGATCGTCATTGCCCTGTTTGCCTTCAGTGCCTGGTGCGGCTGGTTGCCGCCGGCCTGGAATCCCTGGGCGCCGCTGGATGTGCGCGCCGAACCGAACCTGCTGACCCGCTACAAGCTGAGCCGCCTGCGGGACAACCCGCAATTGTGCGATCAGGTGCTGAGCCAGTCCGGCCTGCGGCTGACCCGCCAGCAGGACAGCAGCCCGGATGTGGCGTGCCCGCTGAGCAATACCTTGCGGGTGCAGGGCGGCGCGGTGGCGTTGAGCAGCAGCTTTCTCGCCAGTTGTCCGTTGGCCGTGGCCTTTGCCCTGTTCGAGCGTCACGGGCTGCAGCCGGCCGCCCAAGCGGTGTATGGGCAGGCGGTGGTGCGGGTTGATCATCTGGGCAGCTTTGCCTGCCGCAACATGTACGGGCGCGAACAGGGCGCCCGCAGCCAGCATGCCAGTGCCAATGCCCTGGACATCGCCGGCTTTCGCCTGGCCGACGGGCGCAGCATCAGCGTCCTCAGGGACTGGCCCAAGCAAGGGGCGGACGCGCGTTTTCTGCGCCTGGCCCGGGATGGGGCCTGCGACAGTTTCAATGTGGTGTTGGGCCCGGACTACAACGCCGCCCATCGCAATCACTTCCATCTGGATGTGGGGCCGTGGTGGCTCTGTCGCTGAAGCGGGTAGGGGTCAGGCGGCGATGCGCAGGTTCTGCAGGACCAGTGGGCGCGCCCAGCCGATATCGAAATCGAACTGGCGGTTCTGCTCGATGATTTCCTGAGGCGGGAACGGCTCGGCCGGTTTGTCCAGCAGGTCCATTTCAAACTCGGCGATGGGCAGGTGCAGCGGCCGCGGCTCGGGTGCCGGGCCCGGCTCAGGCAGTGGCTGGCCGGCGTTGAGCACGATCGGGCGGACCCAACCACTCTCGAAATCCTGCTGACGCTGCTGGGCGGTGATTTCTTCCGGCGGGAAAGGCGGGAACGGTTTGTCCAGCAGCTCGGTCTCGAACTCGGCGATAGGCAGGAACAACGGTTCCGGCGGACGGACTTCGGTGTCTTTCACATCGCACTGGCGCTGGCTGACGATCTGCATCAACAGGTCACTGCCGGCGCGGGGTTCCACTGCGGGGTCAAGTTCTGCCAGCGGCTGGTCGCCAACAGCCTTCGCTCCATCACCCTGTTGCTCGGCCAATGCCCGGGCAAAGAAATCCTGCCACAGATGGCTGACGCCGCTCAGTGCCTGGGAATTGCGCAAGCCGTAATCGCCATGGGGCGAGATAAAGCCTACTGGGATGGATTGAATGTCTGACATTTCTCTCGGTCGACGCTCAGCTCTGGCAAAATGCCTGATAGTTCTTTTATCGGCAGTTTTTGCCGATCATTAATTTTTTGAGCGTGTTTTAACGATGAGTGAGCAACCAGCGGCCTGCCGCATCAGAGTCGAGGCCTTGGCCGAGGCGTTCGCCGACCCGGCACGGCAGTGGGCCGAGCGCCTGGGCTTGCCGTTGCAGGACGCG
Source organism: Pseudomonas sp. CF161 (assembly GCF_000416215.1). Classification (NCBI taxonomy): domain Bacteria; kingdom Pseudomonadati; phylum Pseudomonadota; class Gammaproteobacteria; order Pseudomonadales; family Pseudomonadaceae; genus Pseudomonas; species Pseudomonas sp. CF161. The sequence continues at coordinate 129,427 of NZ_ATLP01000057.1, read as the reverse complement.
GATGCCGAGTTTGCCCTGCAGTACGGCGAGCAGGGGTTGCAGTTGCAGCAACTGGGGCCGGACGCGCCGGGGCCGGTGCGGGTCGATTTTGTCGAGGGTGGCGCGGCGCACCGCAGGCTGTATGGCGGCGGCAGTGGGCAGATGATCGCCAAGGCGGTCGGTGTTGCCCAGGGCGTGCGCCCCAGGGTGCTGGATGCCACCGCCGGGTTGGGCAAGGACGCATTCGTACTGGCCAGCCTGGGCTGCCAGATGAGCCTGATCGAGCGCCAGCCGCTGATCGGTGCCCTGCTGGAAGATGGCCTGTTGCGGGCTGCCGCGGATTTTGAAGTGGCGCCGATCGTCGCGCGCATGCAGTTGCTCAAGGGCAACTCCATCGAGTTGATGCGCAATTGGCAGGGCGAGCCGCCCCAGGTGATCTACCTCGACCCGATGTTCCCCCACCGCGAGAAAACCGCGCTGGTGAAAAAGGAAATGCGCCTGTTCCGGCCCTTGGTCGGTGACGATCCCGATGCCCCGGCGCTGCTTGAGGCGGCCCTGGCCTTGGCCAGCCATCGGGTGGTGGTCAAGCGGCCGCGCAAGGCGCCCTGCATTGCGGGGCCCAAGCCCAGCCATGCGCTGGACGGCAAGTCCAGCCGCTACGACATCTATCCGAAAAAAGCGCTCAAGGCCTGATGGCCAGCGCGTCGGCCCTTGCAGGTCATGCCTGCAGGGGCCGACCTGCCAGGGCGTGATTTCTCAGGCCGGTTCAGGCCGATAAGCCCGCATAAACAATTCCACCACTTCCAGCAGGTGGGCTTCTGCGGCGTCGCCGACCAGGACGTCGCCGCAGCCGAACAACAAGCGGAAGTTGGCGCCGCCCTTGACCAGGCAGAAGAAGTGTTCGGCGGCATTGCGCGGTTTTTCAATGTGCAGGGTGCCGAGCTGATGGACCTTGCTCAGCAGGCGCTCCATGCCATTGAGCACGCGTTCGGGCCCGGCTTCGAAGAAGATCAACGACAGTTTCGGGTCCTGGCTGCCCAGGGCCATGATCAGTCGGTGCAGGTTGACCGAGTCTTCGCTGTTGATCAGTACGTTGAAACCGCGCGCGATGTTGAGCAGCACCTGCTTGATCGGCACGCCGTCCGGCAGCTCGAACATCAAGTTCGGCAATTGGGTCTCGCACTTGGCCACCACGGCGGCCGAGAACAGGGTTTCCTTGTCGGTGAAGTGGCTGTAAACCGTGAGTTTTGACACGCCGGCTTCGGCGGCTACCGCATCCATGCTGGTGTTTGCATATCCGTTGCTCAAAAACAGTTTTTTAGCTGCTTCGAGAATGGCCTGGCGTTTTGCCAGGTCCTTGGGGCGGCCGGGGCCGGTGGATACGGAATTATTGTCTGACATTCTTCGCTTTTAATACTGGACTGGTGAGTTTGCTATTAATAACATACCGGCCAGTATAATTATTCCAAGCGCCATTAGCGAAAGGTCCGCCACCATGTTCCGCTATGCCCTGCCCATCGCCCTGCCAGTCAGTCTGGCTTTTTTATTGTCTGCCTGCGGGCATGAAGAGCCGGTGCAGACCACCGTGCGCCCGGCCATGGTGGTCCAGCCAGAGCCCTCGGCGCGTGGCATGGAGAGCTATCCCGGTGAAGTGCGGGCCCGCTACGAGCCGGATCTCGCGTTCCGCATCCCGGGCAAAGTCAGCCGACGACTGGTCGACGAGGGTGAGCGGGTCAAGGCCAACCAGCCCCTGGCAGAGCTCGACCCCCAGGACGTGCGCCTGCAACTGGAGGCCAGTCGCGCGCAAGTCGCGGCGGCCCAGGCCAACCTGAGCCTGGTGCGGGCCGAGCGTGATCGCTACAAGACCTTGCTCGAGCGGCAGATGGTCAGCCGTTCGCAGTACGACAACGCCGAAAACCTCTACCGTTCCGGCGAAGCGCGCCTCCAGCAGATCAAGGCCGAGTTCGACGTCGCCAATAACCAGGCTGGCTACGCAGTGCTGCGTGCGCCCCAGGATGGCGTGGTGGCCAAGCGTGCGGTGGAAGTCGGGCAAGTGGTGGCGGCCGGGCAAACCGTGTTCACCCTGGCCACCGATGGCGAGCGTGAAGTGCTGATCAGCTTCCCCGAGCAGAGCTTCGGGCGTTTCAAGATCGAGCAGCCGGTCTCGGTCGAACTCTGGACCCAGCCGGGCCAGCGTTTTGCCGGGCGGATCCGTGAGTTGTCGCCGGCGGCCGACCCCAAGTCGCGTACCTTCGCCGCACGTATTGCCTTCAGCACCGGCAAGGTTCCTGCCGAGCTGGGGCAGAGCGCCCGGGTGTTTATCCAGAGCGCCGATGTGGTGCCGCTGTCCGTGCCGTTGTCGGCGCTGACGGCGGAAAACGGCGCAACTTATGTCTGGCGCGTGGACGCCAACAATACCTTGCAGAAAACCCCGGTCCGGGTCGGTGCGTTCGGTGAAAACAGCGTGCCGGTACTCGAAGGCCTGAATGCCAGCGACTGGGTGGTGGCAGCCGGGGTCCATGTGCTCCATGAGGGCCAGCAAGTGCGCCCGGTGGATCGCTCCAACCGCGTGGTCAATCTGGCGGCCAAGGAGTAATTCCCGATGGGTTTCAACCTTTCTGCATGGGCGTTGCGCAATCGCCAGATCGTCCTGTTCCTGATGCTGCTGCTGGCCACAGTCGGCGCCTTGTCCTACACCAAGCTGGGGCAGAGCGAAGACCCACCCTTTACCTTCAAGGCCATGGTCATCCAGACCAGTTGGCCGGGGGCCACGGCCGAGGAAGTCTCGCGCCAGGTCACCGAGCGCATTGAAAAGAAGCTGATGGAAACCGGCGAGTACGACCGGATCATCTCCTTCTCGCGCCCCGGCGAATCCCAGGTGCGTTTCGTTGCCCGGGATTCGATGCACTCGGCAGAGATCCCCGACCTCTGGTATCAGGTGCGCAAGAAGGTCAGCGATATCCGCCAGAACCTGCCGCCGGGTGTGCAGGGGCCGTTTTTCAACGATGAGTTCGGCACCACCTTCGGCAACATCTATGCCCTGACCGGCGACGGTTTTGACTACGCGGTGCTCAAGGATTACGCCGACCGCGTGCAGATCCAGCTGCAACGGGTCAAGGACGTGGGCAAGGTCGACCTGCTGGGTTTGCAGGACGAGAAAATCTGGATCGAGCTGTCGAACGTCAAGCTGGCCACCCTCGGCCTGCCCCTGGCTGCGGTGCAACAGGCGTTGCAGGAGCAGAACGCGGTGTCGACCGCCGGCTTCTTCGAAACCGCCAGCGAGCGCCTGCAACTGCGGGTGTCCGGTAATTTCCAGAGCGTCGAGCAGATCCGCAACTTCCCGATTCGCGTCGACAATCGCACCTTCCGCATCGCCGATGTGGCGGATGTGCACCGTGGTTTCAGCGATCCGCCATCGCCCCGCATGCGCTTTATGGGCGAAGACGCCATAGGCCTGGCGGTGGCGATGAAGGACGGTGGCGACATCCTGGTACTGGGCAAGGCGCTGGAAGTCGAGTTTGCGCGGATCCAGAAGCATCTGCCGGCCGGCATGGAGCTGCGCAAGGTGTCTGACCAGCCGGCGGCGGTGAAAACCGGGGTCGGCGAGTTTGTCCAGGTGCTGGTCGAGGCCCTGGCGATCGTGTTGCTGGTGAGCTTCTTCTCCCTGGGCGTGCGCACCGGCATGGTGGTAGCCCTGGCGATTCCCCTGGTGTTGGCGATGACGTTTGCCACCATGTATTACCTGGGCATCGGCCTGCACAAGATTTCCCTGGGGGCGCTGGTCCTGGCCCTGGGCCTGTTGGTGGACGACGCGATCATTGCCGTGGAAATGATGGCGATCAAGATGGAGCAGGGCTACGACCGGATCAAGGCCGCCAGCTTCGCCTGGACCAGCACCGCGTTCCCGATGCTCACCGGGACCCTGATCACCGCTGCCGGCTTCCTGCCGATTGCCACCGCGCAGTCCGGCACCGGCGAGTACACCCGCTCGATTTTCCAGGTGGTGACCATTGCCCTGATTGCCTCGTGGATTGCCGCGGTGGTGTTCGTGCCGTACCTGGGCGAAAAACTGCTGCCGGACCTGGCGAAAATTCATGCTGCCAAGCACGGCACCGGCGACGGCCAGCCGGACCCGTACGGCACGCCGTTCTATCAGCGAGTGCGACGTCTGGTGGGCTGGTGCGTGCGGCGGCGCAAGACCGTGATCACCCTGACCGTGGTGCTGTTCGTGGCCTCGGTGGTGCTGTTCCGCTTCGTGCCGCAGCAGTTCTTCCCGGCGTCGGGACGCCTGGAATTGATGGTCGACCTGAAGCTGGCCGAAGGCGTCTCCCTGAGCAACACTGCCGAGCAGGTCAAGCGCCTGGAAGCGATGCTCAAGGACCACGCGGGGATCGATAACTACGTGGCCTATATCGGCACCGGTTCACCGCGTTTCTATCTGCCCCTGGATCAACAGCTGCCGGCGGCAAGCTTTGCCCAGTTCGTGGTGCTGGCCAAGACCATCGAAGAGCGTGAAGCCCTGCGCAGCTGGTTGATCGAAACCCTCAACGAACAGTTCCCGGCCTTGCGCTCGCGGGTCACGCGCCTGGAAAACGGTCCGCCCGTGGGTTACCCGGTGCAGTTCCGACTGTCGGGGGAGAACATCACCGAGGTGCGCGCCCTGGCCCGCAAGGTGGCGGCCAAGGTCCGCGAGAACCCGCATGTGGTCAACGTGCACCTGGATTGGGAAGAACCGAGCAAGGTGGTGTACCTCAACATCGATCAGGATCGGGCGCGGGCCCTGGGGGTGAGCACCGCGAACCTGTCGAAGTTCCTGCAAAGCTCGCTGTCCGGCTCCAGCGTCAGCCAGTACCGCGAGGACAACGAGTTGATCGAGATCCTGCTGCGCGGCACCGTGCATGAACGCACCGAACTGTCGTTGCTGCCGAGCCTCTCGGTGCCCACCGACAACGGCAAAAGCGTGTCGCTGTCGCAGATCGCGACGCTGGAGTACGGCTTCGAAGAGGGCATTATCTGGCGCTACAACCGCCTGCCGAACGTCACGGTCCGTGCCGATATCTATGGCCAGGAACAACCGGTGACCCTGGTGAAGCAGATTCTGCCGACCCTGGAGCCGATCCGCGCCGAGTTGCCTGACGGCTACCTGCTGGACGTCGGCGGCACCGTCGAAGACTCGACCCGTGGCCAGAACTCGGTGAAGGCCGGCGTGCCGCTGTTTATCGTGGTGGTGCTGACCTTGCTGATGCTGCAACTGCGCAGCTTCTCGCGCACGGTCATGGTGTTCCTCACCGCGCCTCTGGGGCTGATCGGCGTGACCCTGTTCCTGATTGTGTTCCGCCAGCCGTTCGGTTTTGTGGCGATGCTCGGCACTATCGCCTTGTCCGGGATGATCATGCGCAACTCGGTGATCCTGGTGGATCAGATCGAGCAGGACATCAGCGCCGGCCTCAAACCCTGGGATGCGATTATCGAGGCCACGGTGCGGCGTTTCCGCCCGATCGTACTGACCGCGCTGGCGGCGGTGCTGGCGATGATCCCGCTGTCACGCAGCGTGTTCTTCGGACCGATGGCGGTGGCGATCATGGGGGGCTTGATTGTGGCGACGGCGTTGACCCTGCTGTTCCTGCCGGCGTTGTATGCGGCGTGGTTCAGGATCAAGAAGGCTTAGCAGCCAGGGCCCGGGAGTTGCTCCCGGGCCCTGGTGGGGTGCGGGGTTTTACAGGGTGCCGAAGACTTTCTTGGCCAGGCTGGTGGCAGCGGCTGCCGGGTTCTGGCGAATGGTTTGTTCCTGCTTGCCAATCATTTCGAACAGGCCGTCGAGGGCTTTTTCGGTGACGTAGCTTTCGATATTGGCGCTCTTGGCATCCAGCACGCCAAAGGTCGCGGCCTGGCCGGCGAACGAGTTGTATTGCTTGGCCAGGCCCACCTGATCGGTGGCTTGCTTGACGATGGGCAGGAACTTGGCGCGGATCTGCTCGCGGCTCGACTTGTTCAGGTATTGGGTCGCGGAATCATTGCCACCGCTGAGGATGCCCTTGGCATCGGCCACGGTCATTTTCTTCACGGCATCCACCAGCAGCGCCTGGGCTTGCGGCACAGCGGCCTCGGCGGCTTTGTTCATGCTGGTTTCCAACTGGTCGACCTGATCGCCCATGCCGAACTGCTTCATCTTTTTCGCGACTTTGCCCAGGTTGCCCGGCAGCTCGATGCGTACTTCGGGGTTGTTGCTGAAACCACCCGGGGTGCCCAGTTGCTTGACGGCGATTTGCGCGCCTTGGGTCAGGGCGTCCTTGAGGCCGCCGCTGGCGTCACTCTGGGACAGGTCGCTGAGCGACAGGGCCAGGGCGCTGGCGGACAGCAGCAGGCCTGCACACAGGCCGGTGAAGCGAAGGGAGGAGCGGAGCATGGCGGCTTCCTTGTTCAAGGGGGATTAACGGACGGCGTCGACGCGGATTTTCAACGGCTGAGGATCCTGGCCGTCGAGGTTGACTGCGTGATGTTCGGTGCTGATAAAGATGAGCTGGCCATCGACCTCGATCCGCGCACTCACCGAATAGCGGTGGCCGGGCTTGACCTGGGCCGGGTCGTAGCTGAGGTGGAAGGGCAGCGGAACCTGGCCCTTGACCGGACCTTTCTGCTCGGCCAGGAGCACCGCCGGCGCATCGGCCAGGGACACGTCCTGCAGGCTGACACTCAGGGTCGCCGCCGGTGGCAGGGCGATGCGTTGCAGGTAGAACACTTCTCCTGAAAGGTCGGCCTTGGCCGCGGGGTGCAGGGTCTGACAGGCGCCAAGCAAAGTGCTGACGGCCAGCAGGCAGATTTTTTTCATGGTGGATCTCCGTCTAAGGCGCCAGCGACAACCTGGCGCCAGTAAGAATCTAGTCGGTTTGTACGGGGGCTGCGAGCTGCTCGGCGGCGTCTTCGCTGGCGTCCTCGCTGCGGTGCAACGCGACCTGGCGGATCGACAGGCGGATGTCCGCCGGCAATACGCGCTTGGCCGCACCTTCGGCCAACTCGCCTAGGGCCGGGTGATAACTCAGCTTGCCGGCTTCGTCGCGGCGCAGCACGCCGACGTCGAGCAGGGTCTGGATAAAGTGGCGGAACAGGCTCTTGTCGAAGAACTCTGGGGCATTCAGGCCATGCAGGATCGACAGGCGCTGGGCCATGACCGTGCACAGGTCTTCCAGCTCTTCGGCGCTGATGCTGTTCTGTCCGCTGTTGAGCAGCAGCGAGATGGCCATGTAAAAGCGTTGCAGGGTCTGGGCGATGCTTTTGGAGAGCAGGGTCAACAGCACAAAATGCCGTGAGCTGGGGGCCGGCCGCAGGTAAACCTCGCCTTCAAAGCGCAGCAGGCCTTGTTCGACGAAGGCTTCCAGCCACTGATCGACCACCACGTCCAACTCTTCCAGCGACCAGCGAATGAACAGCTCCGCCTGCAGGTAGGGGTAGAGCGCGCGGGTATAACGCAGGATCTGCTCGCGGCTCATGCGCGACGAGCTCTGGAAGAAGCTCGCCAGCAGTGCCGGCAAGGCAAAGATATGCAGCACGTTGTTGCGGTAATAGGTCATCAGGACGGCATTCTGCTCATCCAGATACAGGATCTTGCCCAGGGCATCGCTCTGCTCGGACAGCAGGTCCATGTCCTTGACGTGCTTGATCAATGCCTGGCCATCGCCCTCGGGCAGGGTGGTGTGGGCCGAGTAGGGCACGCGTCGCAGCAGCGCCAGGTACAGGTCGAGAACCCGGGCCATGGCGCGGTCATCCAGGGCCAGGCGACTGGTGGAAAGCAGGGCCAGGGCCACCAGGTTGACCGGGTTGATCGCCGCCGCTTCGTTCAGGTGCTGGGCCACACGCTCGCCCAGGCGGTTGGTGGTGTCATTGAGCCAGGTCGGGCGGAACTGCGGGCCCAGCTCCTGGGCGCGCCAGTCCGGTTGCTCCTGATCGAGGAATTCGGCCAGCTTGATCGGCTCGCCGAAGTTCACCGCGACCTGGCCGAAGCGCTGCTTGAGCGCGCCGATGACCTTGAAGATGTCGAAGATCGACTCTTTCTTCTTGCTCGCGCCGCGCAGCTCACCCAGGTAGGTGCGGCCTTCCAGCACGCGCTCGTAGCCGATGTACACCGGTACGAAGACGATCGGCATGCGCGAATTGCGCAGGAAGCTGCGCAGGGTGATCGCCAGCATCCCGGTCTTGGGTTGCAGCATGCGCCCGGTGCGCGAGCGCCCGCCCTCGACGAAGTACTCCACCGGGAAGCCCTTGGTGAACAGCGTGTGCAGGTATTCGTTGAACACCGAGGTGTACAGCGGGTTGCCCTTGAAGGTACGGCGCATGAAAAACGCGCCGCCGCGCCGCAGCAGGCTGCCGATCACCGGCATGTTGAGGTTGATCCCGGCGGCGATGTGCGGCGGGGTCAGGCCATTGCGGAACAGCAGGTAGGACAGCAGCAGGTAGTCGATATGGCTGCGGTGGCAGGGTACATAGATCACCTCGTGACCCTGGGCGACCTTTTGCACGCCTTCGATGTTGTTGACCTTGATCCCGTCGTAGATCTTGTTCCAGAACCAGCTCAGCACCACTTCCAGAAAGCGGATCGCGGTGTAGGTGTAGTCCGAGGCGATCTCGTTGCCATAGCGCAGGGCCTGGGCCTTGGCTTTTTCCGGGGTGATCTTCTCGCGCTCGGCTTCGTCGAGGATCGCCTGCTTGACCAGGGGCTGGTTCAGCAGGCCCTTGACCAGGTTGCGCCGGTGGGAGATGTCCGGGCCGATAACGGCGGCCTTGAGGTTGCGAAAGTGCACCCGCAGGATGCGCTGGGCCATGCGCACGGTGCGTTCGTGGCCCTTGTTGTGTTCGATCAGCTCGCGCAGGTGGATCGGTGCCGAGAACTGCACCCGGGTCTTGCGCCCCAGGATCATGATGCTCAACAGCCGGCGCAGGCGTCCGGTGACCGCCCAGCTGTCGGCGAACAGCAACTTCCAGGGGCTGGACTCGCTGTCTGGCGACTGGCCCCAGAACACGCTGACCGGAATGATCTGGGCGTCTTCGGCGGCGTTCTGGGTCAGGGCGCTGACCAGTCGGGTCAGGGTCGGCGGCGCGCCGCGTTTGTCCTGGCGGCCGAGCCAGTCGGGCTCCGGGGTCAGGTAGAAGAAGGCCGCGGGTTCCATCAGGTTACCCACCGAGACCGGCAGCACCGGGCGCGGCAGGCCGGCCTTGGTGCATTCGGCGTCGACCACTGCCAGGTCGGTCAGCGATGGGTTTTGCAGGACGTAGAACACCGGCCGGCTGCGGTCGAGGTTAAGGGTGAAGGACGACTGGTTGATCGTCTCCGAGCGAACCCAGAGGTACAACAGTCGGCGCAAGGTGCCAAACACAAGACGACGGATCGGGGAGCGGGTCATACGGCTTCTGCGTAAGTGAGTGAAAACCGAGCAGTTGCTCGGGTTCGACAGTGTGCCGTATTCGCCGAAGTTCGGCAAAAAAGCCACCCGTTAATATTGAGTTGAGAGTTTTTCTGCCTGTCATATACTCGGCCGGCTGTCCGCCGGGCTCGTCAACCCGGCATATGGATTACCCAGTGCTGACGAAAGTTCTCAAGACACGCGTTCAAGGTTCTGTTTTCCAGAGCCAATCCCATAATAAAAAGATGGAGTACCGATTTATGTCTACTCGCGAGACCGGCAATGTGAAGTGGTTCAACGACGCCAAGGGCTATGGCTTTATCCAGCGTGAGGGCGGTGCGGACGTGTTTGTGCACTACCGCGCGATCCGTGGCGAAGGCCATCGCTCGCTGCTCGAAGGCCAGCAAGTGGAATACGCGGTGGTGGAAGGGCAGAAAGGCTTGCAGGCCGAAGACGTGGTCGGCCTGTAATCCGGTCGCTGGCCGGGCTCAGCCTCCAGCGCTTCGAAAGGCCCCATGCCGGGCATGGGGCCTTCGCAATCAGGCAGTACGCCAGGTAATTTCTTCTTCGCCATCGGCGCTGATGCGCATCCAGCGATCAGCCGACTCCTCACCCTCTTCCTCGACCCAACTGCCGGGCGCGCAACGCACTTCGACGTTCAGCGCGGCAAAGGCGGCGCGGGCGCAGGCGATGTCGTCTTCCCACGGCGTCTGGTCGCTTTCCAGGTACAGGCTGTTCCATTTGCCCACGGCCTTGGGCAACCAGGTGACCGGGACGTTGCCGGCCTTGCACTTGTAGGTCTGGCCTTTCTGGACCCAGTCGGTGCACGGGCCCAGGGCGGTGCCGAGCCAGGCGGCAATCGCCTTGTAGTCGACGTCGGCGTCTTTCAGGTAAATCTCGATATCGGGTTGGCGCATGGATGTCCTCACTGCGGGTCTGAAAAATCCATTCGCGGATTTATTCGGCCTCGGGCAGATGCTCAAGGCCTTGGGTTAAAGGGTTATTGCAGCACGAAATAATCGTAGCGCATCGACACGCTGACCTTGAGCGGCTCGGCCTGCTCGATGACCTGGGCCCGGCGTTCGGCGCTGGCGCGCCAGCCATGAGGGGTCATGGCCAGCAGGTTGGCGCGGTCCTGGGGCAGGTCCAGGTTCAGGGTGAACTCCAGGGTTTCGCTGTGTTGCAGGCTCATGCCCTCGGGAACCAGGGCCAGGTGCTTGTCATCGGTGTACTCGCGCACTTCGTCGTACAGGCGTTCGCGCAGCTCCATCAGGTGGCCGCTGGTGGGGCCGACTTTCATCAGGCCGCCACCGGGGCTGAGCAGGCGCTTGGCTTCTTCCCAGTCCAGGGGGCTGAACACGCTGGCCAGAAACTGGCAGCTGGCGTCGGCCAGGGGAATGCGCGCCATGCTGGCGATCAACCAGGTCAGTTGCGGGTTGCGTCGACAGGCGCGCTTGACCGCCTCGCGGGAGATATCCAGGGCATAACCATCGGCCTGGGGCAGGGCCTCGGCGATTTGCGCGGTGTAGTAACCCTCGCCACAACCGATATCGACCCAGCGCTGGGGCGCGCGTTCGGCGGCCAGTTCCGCCAGGCGCCGGGCCACGGGGGCGTAGTGCCCGGCGTTGAGGAAATCGCGGCGGGCTTCGACCATGGCCTGGTTGTCGCCCGGGTCACGGCTGTTCTTGTGTTGCACCGGCAGCAGGTTGAGGTAACCCTGGCGCGCGCGGTCGAAACGGTGGCCGACCGGGCATGCCACGCCGTTCTCGACGCTGCCCAGCGGTGCGCTGCAAATGGGGCAGGCGAGCATCAGGCGAGCAACTTGATCAGGGTCTGGTAGTAGATCTCGGTCAGCACGTCGAGGTCGCTGGCCAGGATCCGCTCGTTGACCTGGTGGATGGTGGCATTCACCGGGCCCAACTCGACCACCTGGGTGCCCATGGTCGCGATAAAGCGCCCGTCGGAAGTACCGCCACTGGTGGACGCCTTGGTTTCGCGGCCGGTGATCTGCTTGATGCTTGCCGATACGGCGTCGAGCAGGGCGCCCGGCTCGGTGAGGAAGGGCAGGCCCGACAGCGCCCATTCGACGTGCCAGTCCAGGCCGTGCTTGTCGAGGATGGCGGCGACCCGTTGTTGCAGGGCCTCGACCGTCGACTCGGTGGAGAAACGGAAGTTGAACACCGCCACCAGGTCACCGGGGATCACGTTGGTCGCGCCGGTGCCGGAATTGAGGTTGGAGATCTGGAAGCTGGTCGGCGGGAAGAAGCTGTTGCCGTTGTCCCAGTGCTCGGCGGCCAGTTCGGCCAGGGCCGGGGCTGCGAGGTGGATCGGGTTCTTCGCCAGGTGCGGGTAGGCCACGTGGCCCTGCACGCCGCGCACAGTGAGGGTGGCGCCGAGGGAGCCGCGTCGGCCGTTCTTGACCACATCACCGACCAGGCTGGTGCTCGACGGCTCGCCGACGATGCACCAGTCCAGGCGCTCCTTGCGTGCGGCCAGGCGTTCGACGACCGCCTTGGTGCCGTGATGGGCCGGGCCTTCTTCGTCGCTGGTGATCAAGAACGCCACCGAGCCCTTGTGGTCCGGGTAGTCGCCGACGAAACGCTCGGCGGCTACCAGCATCGCCGCCAGGCTGCCTTTCATGTCGGCCGCGCCACGCCCGCAGAGCATGCCGTGTTCGTCGATCAGCGCCTGGAACGGGTCGTTCTGCCAGGCCTGGACCGGGCCGGTGGGCACCACGTCGGTGTGGCCGGCAAAGCACAGGACCGGGCCGGGATGCTTGCCATGGGTGGCCCAGAAGTTATCCACATCCTCGATGCGCATCGGCTCGAGCGCAAAACCGGCATCACCCAGGCGCTGCATCATCAGCTTCTGGCAGTCGGCGTCGATCGGGGTCACCGACGGACGACGGATCAGGTCACAGGCGAGTTGCAGGGTCGGCGAAAGCTCGGCGGGGGCCGTCATGGGAAAACTCCGGTGCAAGGCGTTATGTAGGAGCCGGTTGGCCGGCGCGGGCGGTTTATCAGGGACACCGCGTGGTTTTGATCGCTGGCAAGCCAGCTCCTACAGGTAATGGGGGGCGCGCAAAATGGCGGATATCTTAAAGCAAAACGGCGGCCAGAGGCCGCCGTTTAGTCGTTGCTGCGGATTTAGACGGCCGGTGCCGCCTCTGTTTCCACCGCCGGTTTCGGCAGCGAAGACAGGAACGCCATGATCAGCGCGGCCAGATACGGCAGCGACTGCACCAGCAGCATGGTCACCCAGAAGCGCATGTCGTTGCTCGGCAGGCCCTGCACCAGGAAGATCCCCAGCGCCGCGCCCCACAGCAGCAGCATGATGAACACCTCTTCCCGAGCCTCCGAGATCGCCACCCAGAAGCCGTGGTTATCGGCATTCTTCGGGGTGCGGAAGAACGGAATGCTGCTGGTGAAGAAGCCGTACAGCACCGCCTTGGCGATGGTGTGGGACAACGCCAGGCCCGCCAAAGCCGCGCAGAACGCATCCTTGAGGTTGACCCCGACCGCGCGACGGTAGAGGAAAATGATCTTGCCGACCTTGAACACGAACAACGCCAAGGGCGGGATTGCGAAGATCAGCAGCGGCGGATCGACCCGTTGCGGCACGATGATCATCGCCGCCGACCACAGCAGGGCGCCGACGGTGAAGAAGATGTTCATGCCGTCCGCCACCCACGGCAACCAGCCCGCGAGGAAGTGGTAGCGCTGGCCACGGGTCAGCTCGGTGTCCTTGCCGCGCAACAGGCTCGCGGTGTGCCGCTTGATGATCTGAATCGCCCCATAGGCCCAGCGGAAACGCTGTTTCTTGAAGTCGATAAAGGTATCGGGCATCAGGCCCTTGCCGTAGCTTTCGTGGTAATACGCGGCCGACAGGCCTTTTTCGAATACTCGCAGGCCCAGCTCGGCGTCTTCGCAGATGCACCAGTCGGCCCAGCCCAGCTCTTCGAGCACCGAGCGCCGGGTCATGGTCATGGTGCCGTGCTGGATGATCGCGTCACGGTCGTTGCGGGTGACCATGCCGATATGGAAGAAGCCTTTGTACTCGGCGTAGCAGAGCTTCTTGAAGGTGCTTTCGTTCTGGTCGCGATAATCCTGTGGCGACTGCACCACGGCGATTTTCGGGTCGGCGAAGTGCGGCACCATGTGCTTGAGCCAGTTCGGGTCGACGCAGTAGTCGGAGTCGATCACCGCAATCACTTCGGCGTCCTTGGCGGTATGCGGGATCAGGTAGTTCAGCGCACCGCCCTTGAAACCGGCCAGGGGCGCGACGTGGAAGAACTTGAAGCGCGGGCCCAGGGTCTCGCAGTAGGCTTGCACCGGTTCCCAGACGGCCGGGTCCTTGGTGTTGTTGTCGATGATCAGGACTTCGTAGTCCGGATAGTCGAGGGCGGCCAGGGCGTCGAGGGTCTGTTTGACCATCTCCGGCGGCTCGTTGTAGCAGGGCACGTGGATCGAGACCTTCGGCCGGTAGTCGGAATCACCCTCTACCGGCAGGAATTCCCGTCGCCGCTTGTGGGTCCAGACCGCTTCGGCCAGTTCATGGGCCTCGGTCAGCAGCACGATAAACACCCCGAGGGCGCCGAGGGCGAGCAGGAAGCCCACCGTCAGGCTGAACCAGGTGCTGTATTGCTGGCTGTAGTCGTAGCCGATCCACACCAGCACCGAACCGCAGAGGAAGGCGATAAAGGTCAGGAAGGTCCGGCCGCGCTGGCGCAGGGCCGAGCCGTCGATCATCAGCAGGGTCAGCGACAGCAGCGCCAGCACCACCGAACCGATGGCCAGCACGCGCCATTGCGGAATGGCCACCACCGGGCCTTCAAAGTTGAATTTCTGCTGGCGCGCAGCGTTGAACACGCCCCAGTAGGCACCCACCGAACCTTCGTCGCTGGCCTTCCACGGCTGGTCGAAGGCTTCGATCACGAAGTAGTTGTAGCCCTGGCGGTTGAGCTTGTTGACCAGGGTGCGCAGGTAGATCGCCTGATCCGCCGGGCTGGCATCAGCCCCGCCACGCATTCGGCCGTTGCTCGGCCAGCCGACTTCGGACAGCAGCAGCGGCTTTTTCGGGAACATTTTTTTCAGGTCGCGGGCACGGTCGAGCACGAACTGACCGGCTTGATCCACCGGCACGAACTCCCAGTAGGGCAGGACGTGAGCGGCAATCAGGTCAACGTGCTTGGCCAGGCTCGGGTTCTCTTCCCAGACGTGCCATTGCTCGGAGGTGGTCACCGGGACCTTCACGGCCGCGCGGACCCGATCCAGGATCACGCTCAGTGCTTGGGCGGTGATTTCCTTGCGGAAAATCGCCTCGTTACCCACCACCACCCGCACTACGCTGCGCGAGCTGTTGGCCAGTTCGATGGCGCGGGTGATTTCCCGTTCGTTGCGCTCCTCGTCCGGGCTGATCCAGATCCCGAGGGTCACGCGCAGGCCGAACTCTTCAGCCAGCTTGGGGATGTCCTGCAAGGTGCCGTCGACCGAATAGGTGCGGATGTTGTCGGTCAGCTTGCTCATGATTTCCAGGTCGCGACGCATTTCGTCGTCGGACGGGAATTGGTCTTTCTGCGGGAACTGGCCTTGCTGGAAAGGCGAGTAGGAAAAACCGGAGATCTGTTCAGGCCAGTTGGGGGCCGTGACCGGGCGATTGATCAGCGCCCAGAAACCGGTGAAGAGCGCAGCAATTGCCAGCACCACCACCAGATTGAGTCCAAATTTACGCGATGACATAGCTATTTCGGGTTCCAAAAGGTGTGGAACGAGGGAAGGGTTGGCAGGCGCCAAACGGTGGGCATCCTACACCGGCCCTCAATTGAGCGTACAGCGCACAAAGAAAAGCCAGACCTTGGGCACTGTATTTGCGCTTAAGTTCTTAACTTGTAGCTGGCAACTTAAAACTTGTCGCTGCGAAGCCCTATAATGCGCGCCGGTTTTTCAGGTAATGGTCATGAGCACAGAAGATCCACGGTTTGCTGGCGTCGCCCGTTTATATGGCATCGAGGGCCTGGCACGCTTGCGCGCGGCCCATGTGGCGATCGTCGGGGTGGGCGGGGTCGGCTCCTGGGCGGCCGAGGCCATTGCCCGTTGTGGGGTGGGCGAGATTTCGCTGTTTGACCTGGACGACGTCTGCGTCAGCAACAGCAACCGCCAATTGCATGCCCTGGACAGCACCGTGGGCAAGCCCAAGGTAGAGGTCATGGCCGAGCGTTTGCGCGGGATCAACCCGGACTGCAACGTGCACCCGGTGGCGGATTTCGTCACCCGCGACACCATGGCCGAGTACATCACCCCCAACATTGATTGCGTGATCGACTGCATCGACAGCGTGAACGCCAAGGCGGCGCTGATTGCCTGGTGCAAACGCCGCAAGATCCAGATCATCACCACCGGTGGCGCGGGCGGGCAGATCGACCCGACGCTGATCCAGGTCTGCGACTTGAACCGTACCTTCAATGATCCGCTGGCCTCCAAAGTGCGCTCCACCTTGCGTCGGGACTACGGTTTTTCACGCACCGTGACCCGCCACTACAGCGTGCCCTGCGTGTTCTCCACCGAGCAGCTGCGCTATCCGAAGCCCGATGGCAGCATCTGCCTGCAGAAGAGCTTTGTCGGCGACGGGGTCAAGCTCGACTGTGCCGGTGGTTTCGGTGCGGTGATGATGGTTACCGCGACCTTTGGCATGGTCGCCGCCACCAAGGCCGTGGATAAACTCGTCGCTGGCGTGCGCCGCCCGGCAGAGCGCGTCAAACCCGCGTAACCCGCTGCGGCAGCGGCTACAGGGCCAGTTCGCGCATGCGTTGCAGCACGGCGTTGAGGCCGTTGCTGCGCGAGGGCGAGAGCTGGCGCGACAGGCCCAGTTGGTTGAACCAGTCGGGCAGGTCCACCTCTTGCAGCTCCTGGGTCGACAAGCCGTTGACCCGCGCCAGCAATAACGCGACCAAGCCGCGAATCAGGCGTGCATCGCTGCTGGCGGCAAACTGCCAATGCCCCGCCTGCACCGCGCCCAGCAACCAGACCTGGCTTTCACAGCCATGCACCCGGTTGGCCTCGACCTTGTCGGCATCGCCCAGGGCCGGCAGGCGATCACCCCATTGCATCAGCAGACGCGCGCGCTGTTCCCAGCCGGCGGCCTGTTGAAAGGTCTGCAACGCCAGCAGCGCCTCGGCCGGCAGGCTCATCGCAACATCTCCAGCGCCTGATCCAGGGCTTCGAAGAAGCGCTCCAGATCGGCGGAATCGTTATACAGCGCCAGCGACACACGGATCGCCCCCGCCAGGCCGAAGCGTTTGAGCAGGGGCATGGCGCAGTGATGCCCGGCGCGTACGGCGATGCCCTGTTCGGTGAGCAAGTGCGCGAGGTCGGCGTTATGCACGCCGTCGACCACAAAACTGGCCAGCGCCAATTGCGGTGCGCCCAGCAGGCGGATGCCTTTGCGCGCTTGCAGGCCGTGCAGCAGGTAGTCGTGCAGCGCGGCTTCATGGGCGGCGACCGCGTCCTGGTCGAGGCCGGCCAGGTAATCCAGGGTCGCCCCCAGGCCAATCACGCTGGCGATGGGCGGTGTCCCGGCCTCATAGCCCAGGGGCGCGGGGCGGAAGGTCGCGTGCTGGTACTCGGCGTCCTGCACCATTTCGCCACCGAACTGCCAGTGACGCAGGCCTTGCAGCGCCGCGTTGCGCCCGTACAGCACCCCAAGGCCGTCCGGCCCATAGAGCTTATGGCTGGAAAATACATAAAAGTCGCAGCCCAGCGCCTGCACGTCATGCCGACCATGGACCACGCCTTGGGCGCCATCGACCACGGTCAGCGCCTGCCGCGCCTTGGCCATGGCCAGCAATTGCGGCAGCGGCTGCCAGGCGCCGAGCACGTTCGACAGTTGGCTGACGGCCAGCAAACGGGTGCGTGGGCCGATCAACTGCGCGGCGGCTTCGAGATCGATCAGGCCGGCAGCGTCCAGGGGCAGGACCACCAGCTTCAGGTCGCGGCGTTGCGCCAGTTGCTGCCACGGCAGCAGGTTCGCGTGGTGCTCCAGGGCGCTGATGACCAGTTCGTCGCCCGGATTGAATTGGTGTTCCAGGCCGTAGGCCAGAAGGTTCAACGCAGACGTCGTGCCGTGGGTGAAGACGATCTGCCCGATGTCACCGGCATTGAGCCATTGCGCCACTTTGCTGCGGCTGTCCTCGAACGCCTGGGTCGCATGGGCGCCGGGCAGGTGCTGCGCGCGATGCACATTGGCTGCGCCATTGGCGTAGTAATGGGTCAGGGCGTCGATCAGGGCTTGGGGCTTTTGCGTGGTGGCGGCGTTGTCCAGGTAGGTCTGGTCTTGCCGTTGCAGGGCGGCGATGGCCGGAAAGTCGGCGCGCCAGGGGGAGGGCACAAGCATGGTGGTCGGGACTCGTATAAGCAGGCCGGGCGCTGATGATACGCGCCCTGACGCTGCTGGTGCGAGTTGCTGCTTAGTCTCTGTACGACAACTACCTGCGCTTCGATCATGCGGCGTTAAAAACAGGCTCGGAATGCTCATGTAGCTCCCTACACTGCGCTTCCTCGCCTGTTTTTGCCTTGCCTGATCTTTGCTCGGCGAGTTTTCGTACAGATCCTAGTTGTGAGCGTGCAGCGCTTCGTTCAGCTCGATGGCCGACTTGTGAGTTTTGCACTCTACGGCGCCGGTCTCGGAATTGCGGCGGAACAGCAGGTCCGGTTGGCCGGCTAGCTCGCGGGCCTTGACCACCTTGACCAGTTGGTTCGCTTCGTCCAGCAGTGCCACCTTGGTGCCGGCGGTGACATACAGGCCCGACTCAACGGTATTGCGGTCGCCCAACGGAATACCGATACCGGCGTTGGCGCCGATCAGGCAGCCTTCGCCGACCTTGATCACGATGTTGCCGCCGCCCGACAGGGTGCCCATGGTCGAGCAACCGCCGCCCAGGTCCGAACCCTTGCCGACGAATACGCCAGCCGATACACGGCCTTCGATCATGCCCGGGCCTTCGGTGCCGGCGTTGAAGTTGACGAAACCTTCGTGCATCACGGTGGTGCCTTCGCCCACGTAGGCGCCCAGGCGGATACGTGCGCTGTCAGCGATCCGCACGCCTGCCGGCACCACGTAGTCGGTCATTTTCGGGAACTTGTCCACCGAGAACACTTCCAGCAGCTCGCCACGCAGACGGGCTTCGAGTTGACGCTCGGCCAGCTCGCTGATGTCGATCGCGCCCTGGCTGGTCCAGGCCACGTTCGGCAGTTGCGGGAACACGCCCGCCAGGCTCAGGCCGTGGGGCTTGACCAGGCGATGGGACAGCAGGTGCAGCTTGAGGTAGGCCTCGGGAGTGGAGGTCAGCGCGGCGTCTTCGGCCAGCAGGGTGGCGACCAGCGGCTTGTGGCTTTCGGCCAGGCGGGTCAGCAGGGCAGCCTGGGCGGCATCGACATTTTTCAGTGCGTCGGCCAGCTGCGAGGCCTGGGCCACGGTGAAGGTGATGGCCTGGTTGCCCTCGGTGTAACCCAGTACCGGGGCGATGGCCGCGATGATTTCGGCAGACGGGTTGAGCAGTGGCTGCGCGTAGAACACTTCCAGCCAGGCACCTTGGCGGTTCTGAGTGCCGACGCCGAAGCCCAGGCTGAACAGGGAATTGGACATGTTGTTACCTCTACAAAAAATGAATGGGCAGGCCTACTTGAGGGCCGCCGAATAAATATCTGGCTTGAAGCCAATCAGGGTTCGGTCACCGAGATCGAGCACCGGGCGCTTGATCATCGAGGGTTGTGCGAGCATCAGTTCGATAGCTTTCGCCTGGTCGAGATCGGCTTTGCGTTCGTCTTCGAGTTTGCGAAAGGTCGTGCCTGCACGGTTCAACACCACTTGCCAGCCGTGCTCATTGCACCACTGGGTCAAATGTTCGCGGTCGATGCCGGCGGTTTTGTAATCGTGAAAGTCATAGCTGACAGCGTGTTCATCGAGCCAGGTGCGCGCCTTTTTCATGGTGTCGCAGGCTTTGATGCCGAAAAGGTGCAACGTTTTGCTTGAAACGGTCAAGGAATTGCCCCCTTTGCAGGTGCCGAAAATTAAAGGTCACGGATTATGCCATGGCCGCGCGACTTCGGCGTCGCCCAGCGCCCGGCTTTGTCGCAATGTATTTCGCCAACGGGGAGATTGCGACCTTTGTGCAGCGGTCGGGATCAGTCTAAGCGGCTAATATGGCACTTCTGCGGGTGATTATTGCCGTAGCTGCATGCGCTTTTGCCTGGTTTAGATGGAGATTTTTCGCTTTATGCAAACCGCCTACACCGTACTCATTCTGCTGATGTTGGTGAGTGTTTCACGACTGGTCGGGCGGGTGATTCCGTTGCCGCTACCTCTGGTACAGATTGCCGCCGGTGCCTTGCTGGCCTGGCCGACCCTGGGCTTGCATGTGGCGCTGGACCCGGAGCTGTTCCTCTTTCTATTCCTGCCGCCGCTGCTGTTCTCCGATGGCTGGCGCATGCCCAAGCGCGAGCTCTGGCGGTTGCGCGGGCCGATCCTGACCCTGGCCGTGGGCCTGGTGCTGTTTACCGTGGTCGGCGCTGGCTACTTTATCCACTGGTTGCTGCCGACCATTCCGTTGCCGGTCGCTTTCGCACTGGCAGCGGTGCTTTCGCCAACCGACGCCGTGGCGGTCTCGGCGATCGCCCAGAACCGCTTGCCCCGACCCTTGATGCACATGCTGCAGGGCGAAGCGTTGATGAACGATGCCTCGGGCCTGGTGACATTCAAGTTCGCCTTGGCAGCGGCGGTCACCGGGGTGTTTTCCCTGGCCAATGCCAGCCTGACCTTTGTCCTGGTGGCGCTCGGCGGCCTGGCCATAGGCGTGGCCCTGAGCTGGCTGGTCGGGCGCCTGCGCGCCTGGATGATCGCCCGGGGCTGGGACGACCCGGCCACCCACGTGGTGTTCATGTTGCTGCTGCCATTCGCCGCTTATGTCTTGGCCGAGCGTCTGGGCGCATCGGGGATCCTGTCGGCGGTGGCGGCCGGGATGATGCAGAGCTGGCTTGACCTGCTGCCGCGCCAGACCAGCACCCGAATCCTCAACCGCAGCGTCTGGTCGCTGCTCGAGTTCGCCTTCAACGGCTTGATCTTCCTGCTGCTGGGCTTGCAGTTGCCGGACATCATCAAGGCCGTGGCCAGCCACGAAACCTCGCTCTGGCCGACCTTGTTCTACCGTTGCCTGGACGTGCTGGCGATCTTCCTGGTGTTGCTGGTGCTGCGTTTTGTCTGGGTGCAAAGCATCTGGCGCCTGTCGGGCTGGCTGCGCCGTTGGCGCGGCAAGGGGGAGTTGACCCTGGTGCCGACTGCGCGCTCCTGCTGGCTGCTGACGGTGGGTGGGGTGCGCGGTGCGGTGACCCTGGCGGGCGTGATGTCGGTGCCCCTGATGCTGGGGGCCGGGGAGGCGTTCCCCGAGCGCGATCTGCTGATCTTCATTGCCGCCGGGGTGATCCTGTTGTCACTGGTGGCGGCCTGCATCGCCCTGCCATTGCTGTTGCGCGGTATCCAGCAGAGCCCGGATGACAAGCGGCGTGGCGAGGTGCGTGATGCCTGGCGCAAGACGGCCGAGGCGGCGATTCATGCCCTGGAGGCCGAGGAACTGGTGGAAACCAGCGATGCGCCGGACGCGGCCCAGGCCGCCCTGGCCACCGAACTCAAGGCGCGCCTGATGTCGGAATACCGCCACCAGTTGGAGGTCTTCAACGATTCTGCCGAGGCGCAGGCCCTGGCTTTCCAGATGGACCAACTGGAGCGACGCCTGCGTCTGAAAGCCCTGCGCGCGCAACGCCTGGAGCTGTACCGGCTCAGCCGGCACCATCAGATTGGCGACGATGTATTGCGCGAAGTGTTGGGCGAACTGGATTTGAGCGAGGCGAATCTGGGGGCGGTGAAGTGATCGGCTGATGCCAGCCGGCGCCTGCAAGGGATAAGTGCAGGCGCCAGCCGGACGAGGTGTCAGCCGCGGCGACGCTGCACGAAGTCGCGAATCCGCTCGGCGGCTTCCACACATTCGGCCAATGGCGCCACCAGGGCCATGCGCACGCGGCCGGCGCCCGGGTTGGTGCCGTCCACTTCCCGCGACAGGTATGAGCCTGGCACCACGGTCACGTGTTCTTCGGCGAACAGGTCGCGGCAGAAGGCTGCGTCATCACCGTCCACGTTCGGCCACAGGTAGAAGCTGCCGTCGGGGCGCTGTACGTCGAGCACTGGCGCGAGGATTTCCAGCACCGCATCGAATTTCTCGCGATACAGCGCGCGGTTGGCCCGCACATGCACTTCATCGTTCCAGGCTGCAACGCTGGCCAGCTGGGTTTGAACCGGCATGGCGCAACCGTGGTAGGTGCGATACAGCAAAAAGCCCTTGAGGATCTCGGCATCGCCGGCAACGAAGCCGGAGCGCAGGCCTGGCAGGTTGGAGCGCTTGGACAGGCTGTGGAACACCACGCAGCGCTTGAAATCCTTGCGGCCGAGCTCGACGCAGGCGCTGAGCAGGCCCGGCGGCGGCGTCTGTTCGTCGAAGTAGAGCTCGCTGTAGCACTCGTCGGCGGCGATCACGAAGTCGTGCTTATCGGCCAGGGCGATCAGTTTCTTCAAGGTGTCCAGCGGAATCAGGGCCCCGGTCGGGTTGCCTGGCGAGCACAGGAACAGGATCTGGCAGCGCTGCCAGATGTCGGCCGATACCGCGTCGAAATCCGGGTTGAAGCCATTTTCATCGAGGCACGGCAGGTAATGGGGCTTGGCGCCGGCGAGGAAGGCCGCGCCTTCATAGATCTGATAGAACGGGTTCGGGCTGACCACCAGCGCATCGTCGCCACGGTTGACCACAGTCTGGGTGAAGGCGAACAGCGCTTCGCGGGTGCCGTTGACCGGCAGCACGTTGCGCGCCGGATCCAGCCAGCCGCCGGGCACGCCAAAGCGTCGCTCGCACCAGCCGGCGATGGCTTCACGCAGGGCGGGGATGCCGAGGGTGGTCGGGTAGACCGCCATCTGGTCCAGGTTGTTGGCCAGGGCTTCGGCGACAAAGCTTGGCGAGCGGTGCTTCGGCTCGCCGATGGACAGCGCAATCGGTCGCTTGTCGGCGTTGGGCGTCACGCTGCCGAGCAGGGCGCGCAGTTTCTCGAACGGGTAGGGCTGCAACTGGTTTAGAGCGTTGTTCATCGGTGCGGTATCTCACTCAATGCGGCGGGTCGTGGCGCGCGGTTAGATGCTCAGGCGCGACAATTCAATATTCGGTTCCTGGCTGACACTCAACTGCTCGACGATGGCGTCCTGCAGGCGGCTGCACAGTTGCGGATCGGACAATTGCTGGTTGTGCGCGTCGGTAATGAAGAAAACGTCTTCCACGCGCTCGCCCAAGGTGGCGATCTTGGCGTTTTGCAGCGACAGATCGAACTCGAGGAAGATCTTGCCGATCCGGGCCAGCAGGCCGGGGCGGTCGGGTGCGCTCAGTTCGAGCACGGTCACCGGGCGCTGGGCGTCGTTGTGAATGGTCACCTGGGGCGCGAAGGCAAAGTGCTTGAGCTGGCGCGGAACCCGGCGCTGGATGATGGTCGGGTAGTCATCCGGGTTGCGCAGGGCGTCGGTCAGGCCGTCGCGGATCTGTTTGATGCGTTGCGGGTTGTCGCCGATCGAGCCGCCGTCGTTGTCGAGCACGATGTAGGTGTCGAGGGTGAACTGGCTGCTGGAGGTGATGATCCGTGCGTCGTGAATGTTCAGGTTGAGCTGATCCATCGCGGCCACGGTCACGGCGAAGAAGTCGTGCTGGTCGGGGGCGTAGATGAAGATCTGGGTGCCGCCCTCGAACTCGCGCTGGGTGGTTTCCTTGATCAGCACCAGCGGGCCGCCATCGGCGGGTTGCTGCAGGATGGCATCGCTGTGCCAGGCCACGTCGCCAGCGGTGTGACGCAGGAAGTAGTCATCCCCCAGTTGCGACCACAACTGCTCGACGTCGTCCGGGTCGGTGCCGCTGCGCACCAGGATATCCAGGGCGGCGCTCTGGGTCTGACGGATCTGCTCTTCGCGATCCACCGGGTTTTCCAGGCCGCGGCGCAAGGCGCGCTTGGTCTCGGTGTACAGCTGGCGCAACAGGCTGGCACGCCACGAGTTCCACAGGGTCGGATTGGTGGCGTTGATGTCGGCGACGGTCAAGACGTACAGGTAGTCGAGGTGCGTCTGGTCGACCACGGTCTGAGCAAAGTCGTGGATCACCTGCGGGTCGGACAAATCCTTGCGCTGGGCGGTGGTCGACATCACCAGGTGGTTCTGCACCAGCCACACGATCAGGCGGCTGTCCCACACCGGCAACTGGTGGCGTTGGCAAAAGGCTTCGGCATCCACTGCGCCGATTTCCGAGTGATCACCATGCCGGCCCTTGCCGATGTCGTGGTACAGCCCGGCGAGGTAGATCAGCTCGGGCTTGGGCAGCTTGCCCATGAGCTTGCTGGCCAGCGGGAATTTTTCCGAGACCTGGGTGTACTGCAGTTTGCGCAGGTGCTTGATCAGGTTCAGGGTATGGGCATCGACGGTATAGATGTGGAACAGGTCGTGTTGCATCTGCCCGACGATAAAGCCGAATTCCGGCAGGTAGCGCCCGAGAATGCCGTAGCGGTTCATCCGCCGCAGGTTGCGATGGATGCCGAACTCGCACTTGAATAGCTCGATAAACAGGCTGGTGTTGCGGATGTCGTTGCGGAATTCGTCGTCGATCAGGTGCCGATGTTCGCGCAACAGGCGAATGGTGTCGGCTCGCACACCCTTGATTTCCGGGTGCTGGGCCATCAGCACGAAGATTTCCAGCATGGCGAAGGGCGTACGGCGGAACACGTTGTCGTTGATCGCCTCGATGTATCCGTCGTGCAACTGGAAACGCGAGTTGATTGGTTGTGGCGGTGCTTCGTCTTCGGGGGCGAGGATCACCTCCTCGAAGTGCTGGATGATCAGGTCGCTGAGCTGGGCGATGCTCATCACCACCCGGTAGTACTGCTGCATGAAGCTTTCGATGGCCTGCTTGGCGTCATCGCCTTCGAACCCCAGCAGCTTGGCGATCGAGCGCTGGTGATCGAACAACAGGCGGTCTTCCGAGCGCCCGGCCAGCATGTGCAGGGCGTAGCGCACCTTCCACAGGAATTCCTGGGACGACGCCAGCAGCGCGTTTTCGCTCTCCACCAGGAACCCTTCACCCGCCAGGGCCCGCAGGTTCAGCGTGCCGTACTGGCGGCGGGCGACCCAGAGAATGGTCTGGATATCGCGCAGACCGCCGGGGGAGCCTTTGACGTTGGGTTCCAGGTTGTATTCGGTGTCGTTGTACTTGTGGTGCCGGGCCTTCTGCTCGGCGCGCTTGGCCAGGAAGAAATCCTTGCTCGGCCACATGTGTTCGGTGCTGGTGACTTCCAGCATGCGCTGGCGCAGGTGCTCGGGGCCGGCGATGGTGCGGCTTTCCATCAGGTTGGTGATCACCGTGAGGTCGGCCCGCGCCTCCTGGGCGCATTCGTCCACCGAACGTACGCTTTGCCCGACTTCCAGGCCGATGTCCCAGAGCAGGGTCAGGAAGCGCTCGATGGAGTCGCGGAAAATCTCATGATCGGCGCTGTCGAGCAGAATCAGCAGGTCGATGTCGGAGTAGGGGTGCAACTCGCCCCGGCCGTAGCCGCCGACCGCCACCAGGGCAATGTCGGCGTCTTCGCTCCAACTGAACTGGTCCCAGGCCTTTTGCAGGATGTTATCGACGAACCAGGCGCGGTCCTCGATGAGCCGGCGGATATCCCGTCCGTTGCGAAAGCGTGTGTCGAGCACTTCTCGTGCCTGACGGATGGCTTTCTTGAAGGCCGCGATGGGGCTTGCCTTCAGGGCCAGTTCAGCCTGGAACTGGCCGCGGTCGAACAACTCGGGATCCACCTGCGGCATCGATTGGCTTTCCTTTCTTTCTATAAGGGCAACAACCCGGCGTCGGGAATCAGGCCGAAACGCGGGGAATGGTGTCGTCGCTGCGCAAGGTGAAGATCTCGTAGCCGGTCTCGGTCACCAGCAGGGTGTGTTCCCACTGCGCGGACAGCTTGCGGTCCTTGGTGATGGCGGTCCAGCCGTCGCCCAGGACCTTGGTGTCGGCCTTGCCCTGGTTGATCATCGGTTCGATGGTGAAGGTCATGCCGGCCTTGAGTTCCATGCCGGTGCCCGCGCGGCCGTAGTGCAGGATCTGCGGCTCTTCATGGAACACCTTGCCAATGCCGTGGCCGCAGAATTCGCGAACCACCGAGAAGCCGTTCTTTTCCGCGTGCTTCTGGATCACTTCGCCGATATCGCCCAGGCGGCAGCCCGGTTTGACCAGCTCGATGGCCTTGTACATGCATTCCTGGGTGATCTGCGACAGGCGTTCGGCCCAGACCGGCACTTTGCCGACGTGGAACATGCGGCTGGTGTCGCCGTGGTAGCCGTCCTTGATCACGGTGATGTCGATGTTCAGGGTGTCGCCGTCTTTGAGCGGCTTCTCGTTCGGGATGCCGTGGCAGACCACGTGATTGATCGAGGTGCAGATCGACTTGGGGAAGCCCTTGTAGTTCAGCGGCGCCGGAATTGCCTGCTGCACGTTGACGATGTAGTCGTGGCAGATGCGGTCCAGCTCTTCGGTGGTGATACCGGGTTTGACATGCTCGGCAATCATTTCCAGCACGTCGGCGGCCAGTTTGCCAGCGACACGCATTTTGGCGATGTCCTCGGGGGTTTTGAGGGTGACGGTCATACAGGCTCTCTCGACGCTCGGTGGCGCTATAAACACGGAATGGCTTGAAAACGGCGTTATTGAAGGCGAAGCCTGGGTGGGCTCGCGACGTTTTCAAAAGCCGCAAAGGTGCGATTCTAACAGACGGCCAAGGCAAATCTGACTCTCTGGCGCCGCTTCTCTCTATAGAATGGAGCATTCTGGCCCGATTCCAAGGGCCTGGTAAAAAAGCCCCGCAGTGCAATGCACAATCCAGGTTCCGTTTTTACCCTTCCTGTGGTATAAAATGCGCCGCTTTCCGGGGATACCCTGAAAAGCCTAAATCCACACACGTGTCGACACG
This sequence comes from Pseudomonas sp. CF161, assembly GCF_000416215.1. Classification (NCBI taxonomy): domain Bacteria; kingdom Pseudomonadati; phylum Pseudomonadota; class Gammaproteobacteria; order Pseudomonadales; family Pseudomonadaceae; genus Pseudomonas; species Pseudomonas sp. CF161. Next base: position 102,975 of record NZ_ATLP01000057.1, on the reverse strand, counting down.
ATGACCTGGGTGCCGGAAGCTTTCATGCTGCTGGTTGGTCATTGGGATACGTGGAGGCCAAACCCGACTTATTAAGGAACTATCATGTCCCAAGTCAACATGCGCGATATGCTGAAGGCCGGTGTGCACTTCGGTCACCAAACCCGTTACTGGAATCCGAAAATGGGTAAGTACATTTTCGGCGCGCGTAACAAGATTCACATCATCAACCTTGAAAAAACCCTGCCAATGTTCAACGAAGCTCTGACTTTCGTAGAGCGCCTGGCCCAGGGCAAAAACAAGATTCTGTTCGTCGGCACCAAGCGTTCCGCTGGCAAGATCGTTGCTGAAGAAGCAGCACGTTGCGGTTCGCCGTACGTCGATCACCGCTGGTTGGGCGGCATGCTGACCAACTTCAAAACCATCCGTGCTTCCATCAAGCGTCTGCGTGACCTTGAAGTGCAAGCTGAAGACGGCACCTTCGCCAAGCTGACCAAGAAAGAGGCGCTGATGCGCACTCGCGATCTGGAAAAGCTGGATCGTAGCCTGGGCGGTATCAAGGACATGGGCGGTCTGCCAGACGCACTGTTCGTAATCGACGTTGATCACGAGCGCATCGCGATCACCGAAGCCAACAAGCTGGGCATCCCGGTCATCGGCGTAGTCGATACCAACAGCAGCCCGGAAGGCGTTGACTACATCATCCCAGGCAACGATGACGCAATCCGCGCTATCCAGCTGTACATGGGTGCGATGGCTGACGCAGTTATCAAAGGTCGCAACCACGTTGCTGGTGGCACCGAGCAGTTCGTCGAAGAAGCTCCGGTAGCTGCAGCTGAGTAATTGACGCCTTGGCGTTGACTCAGTAAGCAAAAAGGGGGCTTGGCCCCCTTTTTGCCAACTCGGAAATCATTTGTTGTGTGCGTATTTGCTGTTTTGTAACGCGATGCGGCTATCAAGTGTATTCGAGGCAGAGCTCAAGATTTGATCGCCCGTTCGGTCGGGTGGAATGGTTGAAAACCTATCCAAGAGGAATTTGAAAATGGCAGAGATTACTGCAGCGTTGGTTAAAGAACTGCGTGAGCGTACTGGCGAAGGCATGATGGACTGCAAAAAGGCCTTGACCAAGGCTGGCGGCGACATCGAGAAAGCCATTGATGACATGCGTGCTTCGGGCGCGATCAAAGCAGCCAAGAAAGCAGGCAACGTAGCTGCTGAAGGCGCGATCGCCATCAAAGAAGACGGCAAAGCTGCCGTGATCATCGAAGTCAACTCGCAAACCGACTTCCTGGCTCTGCAAGAAGACTTCAAAAACTTCGTTGCTGCCAGCGTTGAAAAAGCGTTCGCTGACAAGCTGACCGACGTTGCTCCGTTGATCGCTGCTCAAGAACCGGCTCGTGAAGCGCTGGTTGGCAAAGTAGGCGAGAACGTCAACATCCGTCGTCTGGCTCGCGTTGAAGCTGACGTGCTGGGTTCGTACCTGCACGGCAACAAGATCGGCGTTGTGGTTGCCCTCAAAGGCGGCAACGTTGAACTGGCTAAAGACATCGCCATGCACGTAGCAGCCAGCAACCCTGAGTTCCTGCTGCCTTCGCAAGTTTCCGCTGAAGCCATCGAACGCGAAAAAGCCGTGTTCCTGAGCCTCAACGAAGACAAGATGAAGGGCAAGCCTGCTGAAATCGTCGAGAAGATGATTGCTGGCCGTATCAGCAAGTTCCTGGCTGAAGCCAGCCTGGTTGAGCAGCCTTTCGTCAAGAACCCAGAAGTGACCATCGGCACTCTGGCCAAGCAAGGCGGCGCTGAAATCGTTTCCTTCACTCGCTTCCAGGTAGGCGAAGGCATCGAGAAACCGGTCGACAACTTCGCTGAAGAAGTTGCTGCCCAGCTGGCTGCCAGCAAGCAATAAGACAGTTTTCAACTGTCGCCCTGAAGAGGCTGCCCGCTCACGCGCGCAGCCTCTTTTCAAATGGGGAGGCCAATTTTAGTTGGCTGCCTCCGGAACTGGTTTACAAAGCCGTGTTCTGATGGCGCTGTGACAGCGTCAAGCTAGAGTAAGCGCAGGCTGCAAACAGCTTGCAGAGAATTTTTTAAAATACGCCGCAGGAGAGATTCGCAATGGCTCAGCAGGGCAGTGGTTATCAAGCTCGCTATAAACGCATTCTACTCAAGCTTAGCGGCGAGGCCCTGATGGGCTCGGAAGAGTTCGGGATCGACCCCAAAGTCCTGGATCGCATGGCGCTGGAGGTTGGCCAACTGGTCGGCATCGGCGTTCAGGTCGGTCTGGTGATTGGCGGCGGCAACCTGTTCCGTGGCGCAGCGCTGAGTGCGGCGGGCATGGATCGGGTCACGGGCGACCACATGGGCATGCTGGCCACTGTGATGAACGCCCTGGCCATGCGTGATGCGCTGGAACGTGCGAATATCTCGGCCATCGTCATGTCGGCTATTTCCATGGTGGGCGTGACCGATCACTATGATCGCCGCAAAGCCATGCGCCACCTGAACTCCAAGGAAGTGGTGATTTTCGCTGCCGGTACCGGCAACCCGTTCTTTACCACCGACTCCGCTGCGTGCCTGCGCGCGATCGAGATCGATGCCGACGTAGTGCTCAAGGCAACCAAGGTCGATGGTGTTTACACTGCAGATCCGTTCAAAGACCCGCATGCCGAGAAGTTCGATCATCTGACTTACGATGAAGTGCTGGATCGCAAGCTGGGTGTCATGGACCTGACAGCCATCTGCCTGTGCCGCGACCACAAAATGCCGTTGCGTGTATTTAACATGAACAAGCCCGGCGCCCTGCTCAATATTGTGCATGGTGGCGCCGAAGGAACCCTGATCGAGGAAGGCCAACAATGATCAACGAGATCAAGAAAGACGCTCAAGAGCGCATGAAAAAATCCCTGGAATCCCTGGCCCATGCATTTGGTCAGATCCGTACCGGCAAGGCGCACCCGAGCATCCTGGGCAGCGTGATGGTGCCTTACTACGGTTCGGACACCCCGCTGAGCCAAGTGGCCAACGTCACTGTAAAAGACTCCCGCACCCTGCAAGTCGTGGCTTTCGAGCGCAACATGCTGGCAGCTGTCGACAAGGCGATCCAGAGCGCCGGCCTGAACCTCAATCCGACCAACCTGGGCGAATTGCTGTTGATCTCCATGCCTGCCCTGACCGAAGAAACCCGCAAGGTTTTCGCCAAGCAGGCGCGTGACGCAGCGGAAGACGCGCGGATTGCCGTGCGCAATATTCGTCGCGATGCGCTGAGCCAGTTGAAAGACCTGGTCAAGGAAAAGGAAATCAGCGAAGACGAAGAGCGTCGTGCCGCTGATGACGTGCAGAAGCTGACCGACAAGGCGGTGGCTGATATCGAAACCGCCACCAAGCAGAAAGAAGCGGATTTGATGGCCGTATAAGGGTCAGACGTTTTCATGGAAAAGACCAAGCAGTCCGTATCGTTTTCGGTGCCGCGACATGTCGCGATCATCATGGACGGTAATAATCGCTGGGCTAAAAAACGCTTTATGCCCGGTGTCGCCGGGCATAAGGCGGGTGTCGACGCTGTTCGTGCAGTGATAGAGGTGTGCGCCGAGGCCAAGGTCGAAGTGCTCACCCTGTTCGCCTTTTCCAGCGAGAACTGGCAGCGTCCGGCGGACGAGGTCAGTGCCTTGATGGATCTGTTCTTCAAGGCGCTGCGTCGCGAGGCCAAGCGTCTCAATGAGAACAACATCAGCCTGCGGATCATCGGTGATCGTTCGCGCTTCCATCCGGAACTGCAGGCGGCGATGCGCGAGGCTGAGGCCATCACGGCGGGCAGCAATCGCTTCATCCTGCAGATCGCCGCCAATTACGGCGGTCAGTGGGACATTGCCCAGGCCGCCCAGCGCCTTGCGCGCGAAGTGCAGGCCGGTCACCTGCGGCCGGAGGACATCACTCCGGAGTTGTTGCAGACCTGTCTGGCGACCGGCGACCTGCCGTTGCCCGACCTGTGCATCCGTACCGGCGGCGAACACCGCATCAGCAACTTCCTGCTGTGGCAGCTGGCTTATGCCGAGCTGTACTTCTCCGACCTGTTCTGGCCGGACTTCAAACACGATGCCATGCGTACTGCGCTGGCCGATTACGCTTCTCGCCAGCGGCGCTTCGGTAAAACGAGCGAGCAGGTCGAGGCTGGAGCCCGGGTTTAATGCTTAAACAACGAATCATTACTGCGCTGATCCTGCTGCCGATCGCCTTGTGCGGGTTTTTCCTGCTCCAGGGGGCGGGTTTCGCCTTGTTTATCGGGCTGGTAGTGACGCTTGGGGCGTGGGAATGGGCGCGTCTGGCCGGGTTCAATGGCCAGGCGGCGCGCGTGGTGTATGCCGCGGTGGTCGCGGCGCTGCTGTTTCTCATGTACCTGATGCCCGGCATTGCGCCTTGGGTGTTGGGTGCTGCGGTGCTCTGGTGGGCGGCGGCGACCTTCCTGGTGCTGACCTATCCGCGCACCAGCGAACATTGGGCGGGCGCTGCGGCCAAGCTGGTGATCGGCCTGTTGATCCTGTTGCCGGCCTGGCAAGGCCTGGTGTTCATCAAGCAGCTGCCGTTGGGCAACTGGTTGATCATGGCGGTGATGGTTCTGGTTTGGGGGGCTGATATCGGCGCCTACTTTTCCGGCAAGGCGTTCGGCAAGCGCAAGTTGGCGCCGCAGGTCAGCCCGGGCAAGAGCTGGGAAGGCGTGTATGGCGGCCTGGCGCTGAGCCTGGTGATCACTGCGGTGGTCGGCCTGGTTCGCGATTGGTCTGTCGCTCAGATCCTGCTGGGCCTGCTGGGTGCAGCGCTGGTGGTGTTTATCTCGGTGGTCGGCGACCTGACCGAGAGCATGTTCAAGCGTCAGTCCGGGATCAAGGACAGCAGTAACCTGTTGCCCGGCCACGGCGGTGTATTGGACCGCATCGACAGCCTGACGGCTGCTATTCCGGTGTTTGCGGTGCTGTTGTGGATGGCTGGATTGTGAGTCGTCCTCAGCAGATTACGGTTCTTGGCGCCACAGGTTCTATCGGCCTCAGCACCCTGGATGTGATTGCCCGGCATCCGCAGCGTTACCAGGTGTTTGCCTTGAGCGGCTTCAGTCGCATGGCGGAGTTGTTGGCGCTGTGCGTGCGTCATGCGCCGCGCTTTGCCGTGGTGCCTGAGGCCGCAGCGGCCAGCAGCCTGCAGGATGATCTGCGTGCTGCCGGGCTGCAGACCCGGGTCCTGGTGGGTGAGGCAGGTTTGTGTCAGGTGGCTGCCGACCCTGAGGTCGATGCGGTCATGGCGGCCATTGTCGGCGCCGCGGGCTTGCGCCCGACTCTGGCGGCGGTCGAGGCGGGGAAGAAGATTCTCCTGGCCAATAAAGAGGCGCTGGTCATGTCCGGCGCCTTGTTCATGCAGGCGGTGCGTAAAAGTGGCTCGGTGCTGCTGCCGATCGACAGTGAGCACAATGCGATTTTTCAGTGCATGCCGACGGATTTTTCCCGCGGCTTGAGCAATGTCGGTGTTCGACGGATCCTGCTGACCGCTTCTGGTGGCCCATTCAGGCAGACGCCGTTGAATGAGTTGCAGGATGTTTCTCCGGAACAGGCCTGCGCCCATCCCAACTGGTCGATGGGGCGCAAGATATCGGTCGACTCCGCGAGCATGATGAATAAAGGCCTGGAGCTGATCGAGGCGTGCTGGCTGTTCGACGCCAAGCCTTCCCAGGTCGAAGTGGTGATCCACCCGCAGAGCGTGATCCACTCCCTGGTCGACTATGTGGACGGTTCGGTGCTGGCGCAGTTGGGCAATCCCGATATGCGCACGCCTATCGCCAATGCCCTGGCCTGGCCTGAGCGCATCGACTCCGGTGTTGCGCCCCTGGATCTGTTTGCCATTGCGCGCCTGGATTTCCAGGCACCGGATGAACAGCGATTCCCCTGCTTGCGCTTGGCGCGTCAGGCGGCAGAGGCGGGCAATAGCGCTCCGGCCATGCTGAATGCGGCCAATGAAGTGGCAGTTTCCGCGTTTCTCGAACGGCGCATCCGTTACCCTGAGATCGCGAGTATCATCGCAGAAGTTTTAAGCCTCGAGCCGGTGGTTGCGGTCGACGAACTGGACGCTGTGTTCGCGGCGGACGCCAAAGCCCGTGCCTTGGCTGAGCAATGGTTGAGTCGCAACGGGCGATAGGCGTTGTGACTGGCCAAGCGGTCGGCACCGGATAGGATTGCGGAGAAAGTAGATGAGCGCGCTCTATATGATTGTCGGCACCCTGGTTGCGTTGGGCGTGCTGGTTACCTTCCATGAATTCGGCCACTTCTGGGTGGCGCGCCGCTGTGGCGTCAAGGTTCTGCGTTTCTCCGTGGGCTTTGGTATGCCGCTGCTGCGCTGGCATGACCGCCGTGGCACCGAGTTTGTCATCGCCGCTATCCCTCTGGGCGGCTACGTGAAGATGCTTGATGAGCGCGAAGGCGAGGTGCCTGCCGACCAGCTCGATCAGTCTTTCAATCGCAAGTCCGTGCGCCAGCGTATCGCCATTGTTGCGGCGGGTCCGATTGCCAACTTCCTGCTGGCCCTGGTGTTCTTCTGGGTGTTGGCGATGCTCGGCAGCCAGCAGGTACGACCGGTCATCGGCGCGGTAGAGGCGGGCAGTATTGCTGCCAAGGCCGGCTTGAATGTCGGCGAGGAAATCGTCGCCATCGACGGCGAGCCGACATCCGGTTGGGCCGCGGTCAACCTGCAGTTGGTGCGACGCCTGGGCGAGAGCGGTTCGTTGCTGTTTTCGGTGCGCGAGCAGGGTGCGACGGTCGACTCGCCGCGCCAGCTGGTATTGGACAAGTGGCTCAAGGGGGCAGACGAGCCGGACCCGATCCACTCCCTGGGGATTCGACCTTGGCGCCCTGCGTTGCCTCCGGTGTTGGCTGAGCTCGACCCGAAAGGGCCGGCCTTGGCGGCCGGGTTGAGGACTGGCGATCGCCTGCTGGCGCTGGATGGTCAGGCGCTGGGCGATTGGCAGCAGGTTGTCGATTGGGTGCGTGTACGTCCTGATACCAAAATTGTGCTGCAAGTCGAGCGTGATGGTGCTCAAATCAACGTCCCTGTGACCTTGGCAAGCCGTGGTGAAGCCAAGGCGGCTACCGGCTATCTGGGCGCTGGAGTGAAAGCGGTCGATTGGCCGCCGGAGATGATTCGCGAGGTCAGCTACGGTCCGCTGGCGGCTATTGGCGAAGGTGCCCGACGCACCTGGACCATGAGTGTATTGACCCTCGATTCCCTGAAGAAAATGTTGTTCGGCGAGCTCTCGGTAAAAAACTTGAGTGGACCGATAACCATTGCTAAAGTGGCGGGCGCTTCTGCCCAGTCGGGTGTCGCTGATTTCCTGAATTTCCTTGCTTATCTGAGTATTAGCCTGGGGGTTCTGAATTTGCTGCCCATTCCTGTACTGGATGGGGGGCATTTGTTGTTCTATCTGATCGAGTGGGTGCGTGGTCGCCCCTTGTCGGATCGGGTGCAGGGTTGGGGGATACAGATCGGTATCAGCTTGGTGGTTGGGGTGATGTTACTTGCCCTGGTCAACGATTTGGGTCGACTGTAACGCTTCGCTGAATTGCGAATCTGCCGCATTTTGCGGCAGTTTGTTTATTGCCAGTTGGAATAAGAAAGGACTTCATGAAACGTCTGCTGCTAACTGCGGTTCTCACCGTATTGATGATCGCCGAAGTTCACGCCGAGTCCTTCACTATCTCCGATATCCGCGTCAACGGCCTCCAGCGGGTCTCCGCGGGTAGCGTCTTTGGTGCCTTGCCGTTGAACGTCGGCGAGCAGGCGGATGATCGTCGCCTGGTGGAATCCACTCGTGCGCTGTTCAAAACCGGTTTCTTTCAAGACATCCAGCTGGGCCGCGATGGCAACGTCCTGGTCATTACGGTAGTCGAACGTCCGTCTGTTGCCAGTATCGAGATCGAGGGCAACAAGGCGATCTCGACTGAAGACCTGATGAAGGGCCTGAAGCAGTCCGGCCTGGCCGAAGGCGAAATCTTCCAGCGTGCCACCCTCGAAGGCGTGCGTAACGAGCTGCAGCGCCAGTACGTCGCTCAGGGTCGCTACTCGGCCACCGTCGACACCGAAGTGGTGCCGCAGCCGCGTAACCGCGTAGGCCTCAAGGTCAACATCAACGAAGGCACGGTTGCTGCGATCCAGCACATCAACGTCGTGGGCAACACTGTATTCCCTGACGAAGACCTGATCGGCCTGTTCGAACTCAAGACCACCAACTGGCTGTCGTTCTTCAAGAACGACGACAAGTACGCCCGTGAAAAACTCTCCGGTGACCTGGAGCGTCTGCGTTCCTACTATCTGGATCGTGGCTATATCAATATGGATATCGCTTCGACCCAGGTGTCCATCACCCCGGACAAGAAACACGTCTACATCACGGTCAACGTGAACGAAGGCGAAAAGTACAGTGTTCGCGACGTCAAGCTCAGCGGCGACTTGAAAGTGCCTGAAGACCAGGTCAAGTCCCTGTTGCTGGTGGAAAAAGGCCAGGTGTTCTCGCGCAAGCTGATGACCACCACTTCCGAACTGATCACCCGCCGTCTGGGTAACGAGGGCTACACCTTCGCCAACGTCAACGGCGTGCCTCAGCCGCACGATGAAGACCACACGGTCGATATCACCTTTGTTGTGGATCCAGGCAAGCGTGCCTACGTCAACCGCATCAACTTCCGTGGCAACACCAAGTCCGAAGACGAAGTGCTGCGTCGTGAAATGCGCCAGATGGAAGGTGGCTGGGCGTCGACTTACCTGATCGATCAATCCAAGACCCGCCTTGAGCGCCTGGGCTTCTTCAAGGAAGTCAACGTCGAAACCCCGGCAGTTCCGGGTGTCGATGACCAGGTGGACGTCAACTACGCAGTTGAAGAGCAAGCGTCCGGTTCGATCACCGCCAGCGTCGGTTTCGCCCAGAGTGCGGGTCTGATCCTGGGTGGTTCCATCACCCAGAACAACTTCCTGGGTACGGGTAACAAGGTCAGCATCGGTTTGACCCGCAGTGAATACCAGAGCCGCTATAACTTCGGTTATGTCGACCCCTACTGGACCGCTGACGGTGTGAGCCTGGGTTACAACGCTTTCTATCGCACCACTGACTACAAAGACCTTGATGTCGATGTTGCCAGCTACGCCGTAGACAGCCTGGGTGCGGGTGTCAGCGTCGGTTACCCGATCAGCGAGACCTCGCGTCTGACCTTCGGCCTGACCGCGCAACAAGACAAGATCAAGACTGGTCTGTACACCGTCGATGAAATCTTCGACTTCGTGAACAAGCAGGGCGACAGCTACCTGAACTTCAAGGCTTCGGCCGGCTGGTCCGAGTCGACCTTGAACAAAGGTGTCCTGGCAACCCGTGGCCACTCTCAGAGCCTGGTTCTGGAAACCACCACTCCTGGCAGTGACCTGTCGTTCTTTAAACTCGACTACCGTGGCCAGTTGTTCCAGCCACTGAGCGAAAACTACACCATGCGCCTGCACACCGAGCTGGGTTATGGCGATGGTTTTGGCGACACCAAGGGCTTGCCGTTCTACGAGAACTACTATGCTGGTGGCTTCAACTCGGTTCGCGGCTTCAAGGACAGCACCCTGGGTCCACGCAGTACGCCGAGCCGTGGTGTAGGCGTGACAGGTAACGCCGGTACAGCAGCCGACCCGGACCAGGATCCACTGCCATTCGGCGGTAACGTTCTGATCCAGGGTGGTGCCGAGATCCTGTTCCCGCTGCCGTTCGTCAAAGATCAGCGCTCCCTGCGTACCTCGGTATTCTGGGATGTGGGTAACGTGTTCAGTTCCAAGTGCGATTCGACTTCCAACACCATCGCCGCTTCGAACGTTAAAACGGAATGTAACGACATCAGTCTCAGCAATCTGGCCAGTTCCGTGGGTGTCGGTGTGACGTGGGTCACCGCCCTGGGACCATTGAGCTTCGCCCTGGCGATGCCGATCAAGAAACCGGATGACGCTGAAACCCAGGTGTTCCAATTCTCCCTCGGTCAGACTTTCTAAGGGTCTGATCCAAGATAATGACAATGGATTTTGTAGGAGTGCATCGTGCGTAAGTTGACTCAATTGGTTCTCCTGGCCACCGTTCTGGTCGCGACCCCGGTCTTTGCAGACATGAAGATCGCGGTACTGAACTATCAGATGGCTCTGCTGGAGTCGGACGCTGCGAAGAAATACGCAGTGGATGCCGAGAAGAAGTTCGGTCCTCAGTTGACCAAGCTCAAGACTCTGGAAAGCAGCGCCAAGGGCATTCAGGATCGCCTGGTTGCCGGTGGCGACAAGATGCAGCAGGGCGAGCGTGAGCGCCTGGAGCTTGAATTCAAGCAAAAGGCCCGTGACTTCCAGTTCCAGTCCAAGGAGCTGAACGAAGCCAAGGCTGTTGCCGACCGCGAGATGCTCAAGCAACTCAAGCCGAAGCTCGACAGCGCAGTGGAAGAAGTGATCAAGAAGGGCGGTTTCGACCTGGTCTTCGAGCGTGGCGCAGTCATTGATGTCAAACCTCAGTACGACATCACTCGCCAGGTTATCGAGCGCATGAATCAGCTGAAGTAACCCATGACCGCGACTATTAAGCTCGGCCGATTGGCCGAGTTCCTCGGCGCCACCTTGCGTGGCGACCAGGAGAAAGAAATCACTGGGCTAGCCACCTTGCAGGAGGCTGGCCCAGCTCAGTTGAGCTTTTTGGCAAATCCGCAGTACCGCAAGTACCTGGCTGATAGCCAGGCCGGTGCTGTGCTGCTTAAAGCGGCTGATGCCGAGAGTTATGCCGGTGATGCGTTGGTGGTGCCTGATCCTTATCTGGCCTATGCGCGAATTTCCCATCTGTTCGACCCCAAGCCCAAGGCCGTGGCTGGCGTTCATCCCTCAGCGGTGATTGCCGATGACGCCGTGGTCGATCCGTCGGCCAGTATCGGGCCGTTTGCGGTGGTCGAAAGCGGCGCGTCGATTGGCGCCGGGGTGACGGTTGGCGCGCATTGCTTTGTCGGGGCGCGCAGCGTTATTGGCGAAGGCGGCTGGCTTGCGCCACGGGTCACGCTTTATCACGACGTGCGGGTCGGCAAGCGAGTGGTCATTCAGTCCGGTGCGGTACTGGGTGGCGAAGGGTTTGGATTTGCCAATGAGAAGGGCGTCTGGCAGAAGATTGCCCAGATCGGCGGGGTCACCATTGGCGACGATGTGGAGATTGGCGTCAATACCGCCATCGACCGCGGCGCCCTGGCCGATACCGTGATTGGCAATGGTGTGAAGCTGGACAACCAGATTCAGATCGCCCACAACGTGCAAGTCGGTGATCACACCGCCATGGCCGCTTGTGTGGGGATTTCCGGCAGCACCAAGATTGGCAAGCACTGCATGCTTGCAGGTGGCGTCGGGTTGGTTGGCCATATCGAAATTTGTGACAACGTTTTCCTGACCGGGATGACCATGGTGACCCACTCGATTACCGAGGCTGGCTCCTACTCCTCCGGTACTGCCATGCAACCTGCTGCCGAGTGGCGCAAAAGTGCGGCCCGTATCCGTCAGCTCGATGACATCGCGCGACGCCTGCGGCATCTGGAAAAGCGCGTTGGGGACGTGACCCCTGACGGTAATGCTTCATCAGATGGCTGAAACCATTTCCATATCAAGTGTGCACAGCCGCTAGACTGCCTCCTTGATTTGCTAGAGGAGCACGCGTTAGTCGCGCGCTCCCAATCTTTACTACAGGCTTCCCCACGAAATGATGGACATCAACGAAATTCGCGAATACCTGCCCCACCGTTATCCGTTCCTGCTGGTGGACCGGGTGGTGGACTTGGATGTTGAGGGCAAGCGCATTCGTGCCTACAAGAATGTCAGCATCAACGAGCCTTTCTTCAATGGTCACTTCCCTGCGCATCCAATCATGCCGGGCGTGCTGATCATCGAGGCGATGGCTCAAGCTGCCGGCATCCTTGGTTTCAAGATGCTGGACGTGAAGCCGGCCGATGGCACCCTTTACTACTTCGTTGGTTCCGACAAGCTGCGCTTCCGCCAGCCGGTGCTGCCGGGTGATCAACTGATCCTTGAAGCCAAGTTCCTCAGTTGCAAGCGTCAGATCTGGAAGTTCGAGTGCCAGGCTTCGGTCGATGGCAAGCCAGTCTGCTCCGCTGAAATCATCTGTGCGGAACGCAAGCTATGAGTTTGATTGACCCTCGCGCAATCATCGATCCGACGGCCGTTCTGGCCGACGACGTCGAGGTCGGCCCCTGGTCGATCGTCGGCGCTGGTGTGGAAATCGGCGAGGGTACAGTGATTGGCCCCCATGTGATTCTCAAGGGGCCAACCCGGATCGGCAAACATAACCGCATCTACCAGTTTTCCTCGGTAGGCGAGGACACGCCCGATCTCAAGTACAAGGGTGAGGAAACACGGCTGGTGATCGGAGACCACAACGTCATCCGTGAAGGTGTGACCATTCACCGCGGTACGGTCCAGGATCGCTCCGAAACCACCTTGGGCGATCACAACCTGGTCATGGCCTATGCCCACATCGGACATGACAGCGTGATCGGCAACCACTGCATTCTGGTCAACAACACTGCGTTGGCTGGGCATGTGCACGTGGATGACTGGGCGATCCTCTCCGGTTTCACCCTGGTTCACCAGTATTGCCATATTGGCGCCCATAGCTTTTCCGGCATGGGCACGGCCATCGGCAAGGACGTACCTGCGTTCGTCACGGTATTCGGCAACCCCGCCGAAGCCCGCAGCATGAACTTTGAAGGCATGCGCCGCCGTGGTTTCAGCGAAGACGCGATCCACGCCCTGCGCCGAGCCTATAAAGTGGTGTACCGCCAGGGGCTGACCGTTGACCAGGCCCTGGCCGAGTTGGCCGAGCCTTCTGTGCAATTCCCCGAAGTCGCGATCTTCCGTGACTCGATCCAGTCTTCGACCCGTGGCATCACTCGTTAATCATGAGCAATCTGCGTATTGCGCTGGTGGCTGGCGAGGCCTCCGGCGATATTCTCGGCGCCGGTTTGATGCGCGCGCTCAAGGCCCGGCATCCTGCGGTTGAATTTATCGGCGTCGGCGGCCCGCTGATGCAGGCCGAGGGCCTGGTTTCGTACTTCCCCATGGAGCGCCTGGCGGTCATGGGGCTGGTGGAAGTGCTGGGGCGGCTGCGTGAGCTGCTGGCACGGCGCAAGAAGCTGATCCAGACCCTGATCGCCGAAAAGCCTGACGTGTTTATCGGCATCGACGCACCTGATTTCACCCTGAATATCGAGCTCAAGCTGCGACAGGCCGGGATCAAGACGGTGCACTATGTCAGCCCGTCCGTCTGGGCTTGGCGGCAGAAGCGTGTGCTGAAGATCCGCGAAGGTTGCGATCTGATGCTGACGCTGTTCCCGTTCGAGGCAAAATTCTACGAAGAGAAGGGTGTTCCGGTGCGGTTTGTCGGTCACTCCCTGGCCGATGCGATTCCACTGGAAGCTGATCGTGCTGCGGCTCGCGCTGAGCTGGGTTTGCCCGATGGCCCGCTGGTGGCATTGATGCCAGGCAGTCGTGGCGGTGAAGTCGGGCGCCTGGGGGCGCTGTTCCTTGATACCGCGCAACGTCTGCGGGCCATGCGCCCTGGCGTGCGTTTTGTCATGCCCTGTGCCAGCCCCGAGCGCCGTATCCAGTTGGAGCAATTACTGGCCGGTCGCGACTTGCCGTTGACCTTGCTTGACGGCCAGTCCCACCGGGCCTTGGCGGCTTGCGATGCGGTACTGATTGCCTCTGGCACCGCGACCCTGGAAGCGCTGCTGTACAAGCGGCCGATGGTGGTCGCCTATCGTCTGGCGCCGCTGACGTTCTGGATTCTCAAGCGCATGGTTAAAAGCCCCTACATCTCCTTGCCCAACTTGCTGGCCCAGCGTTTGCTGGTGCCCGAGTTGCTGCAGGATGAGGCGACGCCCGACGCCCTGGCGCGGACGTTGTCGCCACTCATCGAGGGGGGCGAGGAGCAGACTCGCGGCTTCGACGAAATCCATCGAACCTTGCGTCGGGACGCCTCGAACCAGGCGGCTGATGCAGTCCTGAACCTGATCGGCAAAGCGCAATGAGTAACCTGAAGATGCAGATGGGCCTGGACTTTACCCTGGTGGCCGCCACTGAAGAGCTGGTGTGCGGCGTCGATGAAGTCGGACGCGGTCCGTTGTGCGGTGCGGTGGTCACGGCGGCGGTCATTCTGGATCCGAACCGGCCGATCCTTGGCCTCAACGATTCGAAGAAACTCACCGAAGCCCGGCGCGAAAAACTCTACGACGAGATCTGCGAGAAAGCCCTGAGCTGGTGCATTGCCCGCGCTGAAGTCGAGGAAATCGACGAACTGAATATTCTTCACGCGACCATGCTCGCCATGCAGCGCGCGGTGGAAGGGCTGAGCATTACCCCGAAGCTGGCGATGATCGACGGTAATCGTTGCCCGAGGCTGGCGATGCCCGCGGAGGCGGTGGTCAAGGGTGATAGCAAGGTGCCGGCAATTGCCGCCGCGTCGATTCTGGCCAAGGTCAGTCGCGACCGTGAAATGGCGGCGTTCGAGCTGATCTATCCGGGTTACGGCATCGGTGGCCACAAGGGTTATCCGACGCCTGTGCACCTTGAAGCGCTGGCCCGCCTGGGGCCGACGCCGATTCACCGGCGTTCGTTCGCGCCGGTCCGCCAAGCCTATGAAGCACGCGAGCGCTTGAGCGAGACACAGTCCTGAGGCTGATGTTTTAGCCGAGGCCCGGTACAATCCGGGCCTTGTTGTTTTTGTGCTTACTTACAGGATCACTATGCCGGCTTCATTCGTTCACCTGCGCCTGCACACTGAATACTCACTGGTCGACGGTCTGGTGCGGATCAAGCCGCTGGTCAAGACGCTGGCCGGCATGGGCATGCCCGCCGTGGCGGTCACCGACCAAAACAACATGTGTTCCCTGGTCAAATTCTATAAAGCCTCCATGGGCGCGGGTATCAAGCCGATCTGCGGCGCCGACTTGTGGCTGTCGAACAAGGATCCGGACAACCCACTGAGCCGGATCAGCCTGCTGGCGATGAACGCCGTCGGCTATCGCAACCTGACTGAGTTGATCTCCCGTGGTTTTATCGATGGCCAGCGTAATGGCCAGGTGATTATCGAGCGGGAATGGGTGGCCGAGGCCGCGGACGGCTTGATCATGCTGTCGGCCGCCAAGGAAGGTGAGATCGGCATCGCCTTGATTAGCGGTGACCTGGCGGAAGCCGAGACCCTGGCTCGCGATTGGATGGCGGTGTTCCCGGATCGCTTCTATCTGGAAGTTCAGCGCACCAATCGTCCGAATGACGAAGAGCAGTTGCACGCAGCCGTGGCCCTGGCCGACAAGATCGGTGCACCGCTGGTGGCGACCAACGATGTGCGTTTCATCAAGCAGGAAGACTTCGAAGCTCACGAAACCCGCGTTTGCATCGGTGAGGGCCGCGCCCTAGACGATCCACGGCGCTCGAAAAACTACAGCGACCAGCAGTACCTGAAAAGCGCCGATGAGATGGCCGAGCTGTTCAGTGACTTGCCCGAGGCGCTGGAGAACTCGGTCGAAATTGCCAAGCGCTGCAATATCGAGGTCAAGCTGGGCACTCACTTCCTGCCCAACTTCCCGATTCCCGATGGCATGACCATCGACGAGTATTTCCGCAAGGTCTCGTTCGACGGCCTGGAAGAGCGGCTGTCGGTGCTGCTGCCCAAAGACACGACCGAAGATTACGAAGCCCGGCGCCAGGTGTACGTCGATCGCTTGAATTTCGAGCTGGATATCATCATCCAGATGGGCTTCCCCGGTTACTTCCTGATCGTTATGGACTTTATCCAGTGGGCCAAGAGCAACGGCGTCCCGGTAGGTCCGGGCCGTGGATCGGGTGCCGGGTCCCTGGTGGCCTACGTGCAGAAGATCACCGACCTCGACCCGCTGGAATATGACCTGCTGTTCGAACGTTTCCTCAACCCGGAACGGGTCTCCATGCCCGACTTCGACGTCGACTTCTGCATGGACGGTCGTGACCGGGTGATCGACTACGTGGCCGAGAAGTACGGCCGCAACGCGGTAAGCCAGATCATCACCTTCGGTTCCATGGCCGCCAAGGCTGTGGTGCGGGACGTGGCGCGGGTCCAGGGCAAGTCCTACGGCCTGGCGGATCGCCTGTCGAAGATGATCCCGTTCGAAGTCGGCATGACCCTGGAAAAAGCCTACGAACAGGAAGAGATCCTGCGCGACTTCATCAAGGTCGATGAAGAAGCGGCGGAAATCTGGGAGATGGCGCGCAAGCTTGAAGGCGTGGTGCGTAACGTCGGCAAGCACGCCGGTGGTGTGGTGATCGCGCCCACCAAACTGACCGACTTTTCGCCGATCTATTGCGATGAAGAAGGCGATGGCCTGGTTACCCAGTTCGACAAGGATGACGTCGAGGCCGCGGGCCTGGTGAAGTTCGACTTCCTCGGCCTGCGGACCCTGACCATCATCGATTGGGCCCTCAAGACCATCAACCGCGAGCGGGCCAAGGTCGACGAAGAGCCACTGGATATCGCCTTCATCCCGCTCGACGACAAGCCGACCTACAGCCTGCTGCAAAAGGCTGAAACCACGGCGGTGTTCCAGCTTGAGTCGCGAGGCATGAAAGAGCTGATCAAAAAGCTCAAGCCCGACTGCCTGGAAGACTTGATCGCACTGGTGGCCCTGTTCCGTCCGGGCCCTTTGCAATCGGGCATGGTGGATGACTTCATCAACCGTAAGCACGGTCGCGCCGAACTGGCCTACCCGCACTCCGATTACCAGTACGAAGGCCTCAAGCCGGTACTGGCACCGACTTACGGCATCATCCTGTATCAGGAACAGGTGATGCAGATCGCCCAGGTCATGGCCGGTTACACCCTCGGTGGTGCGGACATGCTGCGCCGGGCGATGGGTAAGAAAAAACCCGAGGAAATGGCCAAGCAACGCGGCGGTTTCATTGAGGGGTGCGCCACCAATAATATCGACCCGGACCTGGCGGGTAACATTTTCGACCTGGTGGAGAAATTCGCCGGTTACGGCTTCAACAAATCCCACTCCGCGGCCTACGGCCTAGTGTCGTACCAGACGGCCTGGCTCAAGGCTCACTACCCGGCGCCGTTCATGGCTGCGGTGCTCTCGGCGGATATGCACAACACCGACAAGGTCGTGACCTTGATCGAGGAAGTGCGGACCATGAAGCTGCGCCTCGACGCGCCAGACGTGAACACCTCGGAATTCAAGTTCACGGTGAACGACGAAGGCCGGATCATTTATGGCCTGGGGGCGATCAAGGGGGTTGGCGAAGGGCCGGTTGAGGCCATTACCGAGGCGCGCCAGGCCGGGCCGTTCAAGGACCTGTTTGATTTCTGCGCCCGGGTGGACCTCAAGCGCATCAACAAGCGCACCCTTGACGGCTTGATCCGCAGTGGCGCCCTGGACCGCCTGGGCCCGTATTTCCACGATGAGCCCAAGGCCTATCAGGCCAACATCGACCAGAACCGGGCGGTGTTGCTGGCCGCCATGGAAGAAGCGATCAAGGCGGCCGAACAGACGGCCCGGACCCACGACAGTGGCCACGCCGACCTGTTTGGCGGCCTGTTCGTGGAAGAAGACGCCGATGTCTACGCCAATCACCGCAAGGCCAAGGAGCTGACCCTCAAGGAGCGCCTCAAAGGTGAGAAAGACACCCTGGGGCTGTACCTGACCGGTCACCCGATTGACGAGTATGAAGGTGAAATCCGCCGTTTCGCCCGCCAGCGCATCATCGACCTGAAGCCGGCGCGGGATACCCAGACCGTGGCGGGGATGATCATTGCCCTGCGGGTCATGAAGAACAAAAAAGGCGACAAGATGGGCTTCATTACCCTGGACGACCGTTCGGGGCGGATCGAGGCTTCACTGTTTGCCGAGGCCTTCCATTCGGCGCAGTCCCTGCTGCAGACCGACGCGATGGTGGTGGTCGAGGGCGAGGTCAGCAACGATGACTTCTCCGGCGGCCTGCGCCTGCGGGTCAAGCGCGTGATGAGCATGGAGGATGCGCGGACCAACCTGGCGGAAAGCCTACGGCTCAAGGTTCATACCGAGGCCCTCAAGGGTGATCAGCTACGCTGGTTGGGCGAACTGCTCAAGCGGTATCGCGGTGCCTGCCCGGTGACCATGGAATATGCCCGGGATGATTCCAAGGCCTTGCTGCAGTTCGGCGAAGGCTGGCGAATCGACCCGGCGGATGCATTGATTCAAGCCCTGCGTGACCAGTTCGGGCGAGACAACGTCTTCCTCCAATACCGTTGACGGTCAGCGGGCATTCCTTGCGTTATCGGGTTTGCCCTGACCTCGACCCGGATTTTAATCTCGACCTGAACGCGCCTGTCCCTTAAGGTAATGCGCGAATAGACAACCGGCCGACCCAAGCTCTCTTGGATGTCGACCCAAGACGGACGCCTATGAACCCGAATTTTCTAGATTTCGAACAGCCGATCGCCGACCTGCAAGCCAAGATCGAAGAGTTGCGCTTGGTCGGTAATGACAATTCGCTGAATATCGGCGATGAGATCTCCCGCCTGCAGGATAAAAGCAGCACGCTCACCGAGGACATCTTCGGCAAGCTGACCAGCTGGCAGATCGCTCGTCTGGCGCGGCACCCGCGTCGTCCGTACACCCTGGACTACATCGACCACATCTTCACCGAGTTCGACGAGCTGCATGGCGACCGTCACTTCTCGGACGATGCTGCCATTGTCGGCGGGGTTGCCCGTCTGGACGACCAGCCGGTGATGATCATTGGTCACCAGAAAGGCCGTGAAGTCCGCGAAAAAGTTCGTCGCAACTTCGGCATGCCGCGTCCGGAAGGCTACCGCAAGGCCTGCCGCCTGATGGAAATGGCCGAACGCTTCAAGATGCCGATCCTGACCTTTATCGATACGCCGGGCGCGTACCCGGGCATCGACGCCGAAGAGCGCAACCAGAGCGAAGCCATTGCCTGGAACCTGCGTGTCATGGCCCGCCTGAAGACCCCGATCATCGCCACGGTCATCGGCGAAGGTGGTTCTGGCGGTGCATTGGCGATCGGCGTTTGCGACCAGCTGAACATGCTGCAGTACTCGACTTATGCGGTTATTTCCCCAGAAGGTTGCGCGTCCATCCTCTGGAAAACCGCCGAGAAAGCCCCGGATGCCGCGGAAGCCATGGGCATCACTGCCGAGCGTCTCAAAGGCCTGGGCATTGTGGACAAGGTGATCGGCGAGCCTCTGGGTGGCGCACACCGTGACCCGGCGGGCGCTGCTGCCTCGATCCGTGCCGAGCTGACTTCGCAGTTGGCGATGCTCAAGGGCATGGACACCGAAACCCTGCTCAAGCGTCGTTATGACCGCCTGATGAGCTACGGTCTCTGATACGCCGTCGCTCCTTCTTGTAGGAGCGAGCTTGCCTGCGGGCCGGACGCGGTGGTGATCCCTTCACCGCTCCAGCGTCTGCAGCAGGCAAGCCCGGCTCCCACAGGTCCTGTCCGTTGATGAATCACCTATCCGCCCAATTGCTGCACCGGCTGGCTCCTTGGCGTGACGCCTGCGCCTGGCGTATTGCCTATTCCGGCGGTCTGGACTCCACCGTCCTCCTGCACCTGCTTGCCGATCTGGCGCAACAATATCCACTTCCACCTTTGACTGCCCTGCATGTTCACCACGGCCTACAGGCGGCGGCGGATGCCTGGCCGGCCCATTGTCAGTCCGTGTGCGACGTGCTGGGGGTGCCCTTGCAGGTCGTGCGCGTGCAGGTGCAAGAGGGCGCCAGCCTCGAGCGTGCGGCCCGTGATGCGCGTTACGGCGCCTTTGAGCGCGCAACAGCCGGCAACGAGTTGCTGCTGACCGGGCAGCATCGTGACGATCAGGCGGAAACCCTGTTGTTTCGGCTGTTGCGCGGCGCGGGGGCCAGAGGGTTGGCAGCGATGCCTCAGTCCCGCCCTTTGGGTTGCGGGCATTTGCTGCGGCCGTTGCTGGATGTATCGCGGGCTGAACTGCTGCGTTACGCCGATGAGCGTGGATTGAGCTGGATCGAGGATCCCTCCAATCTCGATCAGCAGTTTTCACGCAATTACCTGCGCCACGCGGTGCTTCCCCAGCTCACTGCTCGCTGGCCTCGGGCGCTGGCCAGCATGGCGCGCAGTGCGGCGCATTTGAGTGAGGCCCAAGGGCTGCTCGATGAGCTGGCGCAGATGGATCTTGCGGCGGCCGACACTGCCAGCGACTTTGGTTGGTTGCGCCTGCCGTCACTGGAGTTGGCCCCGCTGCAAGCGCTTTCTCCCGCTCGCCAGCGCAACGCCTTGAGCCACTGGCTGAGCCTTCGCGGTCGTTTGCCGGATAGCGAGCACTGGGTGGGCTGGGAGACGCTACGCGATGCGGCGCCAGATGGGCGTCCGATCTGGCGCCTGGCGGATGGCGAACTGCATCGAGCCTGTGGGCGATTGTGGTGGTTGGCGGGCGCCTGGTTGCGCCCGGTGCCTGATGCGTCTTCCTGGACGGACATTTCCCGACCGCTGGTGCTGCCGGATAATGGGCAGCTGCATATCACCGGTCAGGGCCCCGGGGGGCCGTTGCAGGTGGCTTATCGTCAAGGTGGCGAAGTCATGCATTTGCCGGGGCGAGGCCATCGCGACCTGAAGCGGTTGCTCAATGAAAGTGGCTTGCCGGCCTTTGCCCGTGGCAGATTGCCGCTGCTGTATCAGGGCGAGCAGTTGTTGGCGGTGGCGAACCTGCCAGGTCTTGTCGCAAACGCCCATGGTTGCTGGCAATTGCATTGGCAGCCGCCGACGAGCGATCAAGGTTTGAGCTGAAAGGCCCTTTCCGGTAGACTACGCTCCCTTCTTGATACAACTTCTGTGGATTCGCCTGAATTGCAGAAGTTGCCGATTACCAAGCAGTCTTTGCTGGGCGATTCCAAAAAATGTGTAGCGAGCAACGTACCGGTGTTTTTGCATCCGGTCTGTCACAACGCGGCGGTTTTTTCGAAAGATGCACTGTGATTAATGCAGGTGATCGGGGGCTTCGGCCTTCCTTCGCTTTCCCCGGCGGCTCGGACCGCTTTAACGCAGACTTCTAGGGTTTTTCATGACGCGCTACATATTCGTCACGGGCGGTGTTGTTTCTTCATTGGGGAAAGGCATTGCCTCGGCTTCATTGGCGGCCATCCTGGAGGCGCGGGGACTTAAGGTCACCATGCTGAAGCTGGACCCGTACATCAACGTCGACCCGGGCACCATGAGCCCGTTCCAGCACGGTGAAGTGTTCGTCACCCACGACGGCGCCGAGACTGACCTGGACTTGGGCCACTACGAGCGGTTCATCCGCACGACCATGACCCAGAACAACAACTTCACCACCGGCCGTGTCTACGAGCACGTGCTGCGCAAAGAGCGCCGTGGTGACTACCTGGGTGCAACCATCCAGGTGATTCCGCACATCACCGACGAGATCAAGCGTCGCATCATCAAGGGCGCCGGCGATGCCGACGTGGCCATGGTTGAAATCGGTGGCACCGTGGGTGACATCGAGTCCCAACCGTTTCTCGAGGCCATCCGCCAGTTGCGTTTCGAAGTCGGCGCCAAGCGCGCGATGCTGATGCACCTGACCCTGGTGCCGTACATCGCCACCGCCGGCGAAACCAAAACCAAACCGACCCAGCATTCGGTCAAGGAACTGCGTTCCATTGGCCTGCAGCCGGACGTGCTGGTATGCCGCTCCGATCACCCAATCGACATCTCGTCGCGGCGCAAGATCGCCCAGTTCACCAACGTTGAAGAACGTGCGGTGATTGCGCTGGAAGATGCGGACACCATCTACAAGATCCCGGGCATCCTGCACTCCCAGGGCCTGGATGATTTTGTCGTCGAGCGTTTCGGCCTGCAATGCGGCAGCGCTGACCTGTCCGAGTGGGAAGCCGTGGTTGACGCCAAGCTGAACCCGGAGCACGAAGTCACCATCGCCATGGTCGGCAAGTACATGGAGCTGCTGGACGCCTACAAGTCGCTGATCGAAGCCATGAGTCACGCCGGCATCAGCAACCGGACCAAGGTCAACCTGCGCTACATCGATTCCGAAGACATCGAAAACCAGGGCACCGCGCTGCTCGAAGGTGTCGATGCCATCCTCGTACCGGGCGGCTTCGGTCTGCGTGGCGTGGAAGGCAAGATCACCGCCGTGCAATACGCTCGTGAAAACAAGGTGCCGTACCTCGGTATCTGCCTGGGCATGCAAGTGGCCGTTATCGAGTTCGCACGTAACGTGCTGGGCTGGAAAGACGCCAACTCCACCGAGTTCGATCGCGCCAGCGGTCACCCGGTCGTGGGCCTGATCACCGAGTGGGAAGATGCCACCGGTGCTGTCGAAACCCGCACCGAGGCTTCCGATCTGGGCGGCACCATGCGCTTGGGTGCCCAGGATTGCCTGCTGGAGCCGGGTTCCCTGGTTCACGATTGCTACGCCAAGGATGTGATCGTCGAGCGTCACCGTCATCGCTACGAAGTGAACAACAACCTGCTGCCGCAAATCATGGAAGCCGGCCTGAAAATCTCCGGTCGTTCCGGTGATGGCGCGCTGGTTGAAGTGGTTGAAGCACCGGATCATCCATGGTTCGTCGCTTGCCAATTCCACCCTGAGTTCACCTCGACACCGCGCGACGGTCACCCGTTGTTCAGCGGTTTCGTCAAGGCGGCCTTGGCTCAACACCAGAAGAAGGCATAAACCCTGATGGCCCAGAAGATCATCCGTGTAGGCGATATCGAGATTGCCAACGACAAGCCCATGGTGCTTTTCGGTGGCATGAACGTGCTGGAAAGCCGCGACATGGCGATGCAGGTCTGTGAAGAGTACGTCAAGGTGACCCAGAAGCTTGGGATCCCTTACGTGTTCAAGGCCAGCTTCGACAAGGCCAACCGTTCCTCAGTGACCTCTTACCGTGGCCCCGGCCTGGAAGAGGGCATGCGGATCTTCCAGGACATCAAGCAGGCCTTCGGCGTGCCGATCATCACTGACGTGCACGAGCCTGACCAGGCGGCGATCGTCGCTGAAGTCTGCGACATCATCCAGTTGCCGGCCTTCCTCTCGCGCCAGACCGACCTGGTGGTCGCGATGGCCAAGACCGGTGCGGTGATCAACATCAAGAAAGCCCAGTTCCTTGCGCCTCAGGAAATGAAACACATCCTGAGCAAGTGCGAAGAAGCGGGTAACGATCAGTTGATCCTCTGCGAGCGCGGTTCCAGCTTCGGCTACAACAACCTGGTCGTCGACATGCTCGGCTTCGGCATCATGAAGCAGTTCGAATACCCGGTGTTCTTCGACGTGACCCATGCCCTGCAGATGCCGGGCGGCCGTGCCGATTCGGCGGGTGGTCGTCGGGCCCAGGTCACCGACCTGGCCAAGGCCGGCATCAGCCAGTCCCTGGCTGGCCTGTTCCTGGAAGCCCACCCGGATCCGGACAACGCCAAGTGCGACGGTCCTTGCGCCCTGCGCCTGGACAAGCTCGAGCCGTTCCTGGCTCAGCTCAAGGCGCTGGACGAACTGGTGAAGAGTTTTCCGACGGTAGAAACCGCCTAAAACCGATTTCTCCGGTAAAGTACCGCACGATTATTTCTCAGGCCCTCGGGCCTGAGCCTTATCGTCTGCAAGCCTGCCCGCTGCCCATCACTTGCCGACGGTAAAGAGATTTCCTACAGCTGCGTCGTTTTCGTCAACTTTGGAGTGTTTACAACAATGGCAAAAATCGTCGACATCAAAGGTCGTGAAGTTCTCGACTCCCGTGGCAATCCCACCGTCGAAGCGGACGTGCTTCTCGATAACGGCATCATCGGTAGCGCCTGCGCGCCGTCCGGTGCTTCCACCGGCTCGCGTGAAGCGCTCGAGCTGCGTGATGGCGACAAGAGCCGTTACCTGGGCAAAGGCGTGCTCAAGGCTGTAGCCAACATCAACGGTCCGATCCGCGACCTGCTGCTGGGTAAAGACCCAAGCGACCAGAAAGCGCTGGATCACGCGATGATCAAGCTCGACGGCACTGAAAACAAAGCCACCCTGGGCGCCAACGCAATCCTCGCCGTATCCCTGGCTGCGGCCAAGGCTGCTGCCCAGGACCAGGACCTGCCGCTGTACGCCCACATCGCCAACCTCAACGGCACCCCGGGCGTGTACTCGATGCCGGTTCCGATGATGAACATCATCAACGGCGGCGAGCATGCCGATAACAACGTCGATATCCAGGAATTCATGGTGCAGCCGGTGGGCGCCAAGTCTTTCTCGGAAGGCCTGCGCATGGGTACCGAGATTTTCCATCACCTCAAGGCTGTGCTGAAGGCCCGTGGCCTGAGCACTGCGGTGGGTGACGAAGGTGGTTTCGCACCGAACCTGGCATCCAACGAAGACGCTTTGAAAGTGATCTCCGAAGCCGTGGCCAACGCCGGTTACACCCTGGGCACTGACGTGACCCTGGCTCTGGACTGCGCGGCCAGCGAATTCTACGAAGACGGCAAGTACAACCTGTCCGGCGAAGGCCAGGTATTCACCGCTGAAGGTTTCGCTGACTACCTGAAAGGCCTGACCGAGCGCTACCCGATCATCTCGATCGAAGATGGCTTGGACGAGTCTGACTGGGCTGGCTGGAAAATCCTGACCGACAAGATCGGCGAGAAGACCCAGTTGGTAGGTGACGACCTGTTCGTGACCAACACCAAGATCCTGAAAGAAGGCATCGACAAGAAGATTGCCAACTCGATCCTGATCAAGTTCAACCAGATCGGCACCCTGACCGAAACCCTGGAAGCCATCCAGATGGCCAAGGCTGCCGGTTACACCGCCGTCATCTCGCACCGCTCCGGCGAAACCGAAGATTCGACCATTGCCGACCTGGCCGTGGGCACTGCGGCTGGCCAGATCAAGACCGGTTCGCTGTGCCGTTCCGATCGCGTTTCCAAGTACAACCAATTGCTGCGCATCGAAGAGCAATTGAATGGCAAAGCCAAGTACAACGGCCGCAGCGAGTTTCGCGGCTAAGCGGTAGATGGTAAAAAGACACCGGATTGTGTCGGAAAAATCGCTATAGCGGCTTTTTTGCCTCTAATCTGATGCCTTATGAGCACAAGCCTGGTTCTTCCAGGCTTCGTGCTATCAGTAGGTTCGAAGTTGTAGGCATGGCTGTCTTTTTTCACTGGATACCCGATATTCGATGCGCAGTCCCAATTGGTTGTTCCTCGTCTTGCTCTTGCTGCTGGCTGGCCTGCAGTACCGCCTGTGGGTGGGGAATGGCAGTTTGGCGCAGGTAGCCGACCTGACTCAGCAGATTGCCGATCAGCACGCCGAAAACGAGCGTTTGCTGGAGCGTAATCGCGTACTCGATGCGGAAGTCATGGAGTTGAAAAAGGGCATGGAGACCGTTGAAGAACGGGCCCGCCATGAGTTGGGCATGGTCAAGGAGGGCGAGACCCTCTACCAGTTGGCCCAATGATCGAGCGTTTGCCGGCCTTCTGGGCCGTGATTCCTGCCGCGGGCGTTGGTGCCCGTATGGCCGCGGACCGTCCCAAGCAGTATTTGCAGCTGGGCGGGCGCACTATTCTTGAACACAGCCTCGGCTGTTTCCTCGACCATCCTTGCCTCAAGGGGCTGGTGGTCAGTCTGGCTGCCGACGATCCCTTCTGGCCGACCCTGGCCTGTGCCCGTGACTCGCGCATTCAGCGCGTGGACGGTGGGCAGGAGCGCTCCGGTTCGGTCCTCAATGCCTTGTTGCACCTGCATGCCCAGGGCGCGGCCGATGAGGACTGGGTGCTGGTGCACGACGCGGCTCGGCCCAACCTGACCCGCGATGACCTGGACAAGCTGCTTGGCGAATTGGCGGACGACCCGGTGGGCGGTTTGCTCGCCGTGCCGGCTCGGGACACCTTGAAGCGCGTCGACAAGCACGGCCGTGTGCTGGAAACCGTCGACCGCAGCTTGATCTGGCAGGCCTACACGCCGCAGATGTTTCGCCTGGGCGCCTTGCATCGGGCATTGGCTGACAGCCTGGTGGCCGATGTGCTGATCACCGACGAAGCCTCGGCGATGGAATGGTCAGGCCAGGCGCCACGCCTGATCGAAGGCCGTTCGGACAACATCAAAGTCACCCGCCCCGAAGACCTCGAATGGCTGCGCCAGCGCTGGGCCAACCGCCGCTGATGGCGTAGCGGCGGACCACCTGGGTGCTCGTTAGGGCCAGCGCAGCCTGCGGCAGCGGCTACACGTCGCCCCGTGCCGCTGTCGAACCCGCGAGGCTGCGCTGGCCCTGATCAACACCGCCGATCCTCCAGATTCAGCCCAACGCCCAAGAGGCTTCCGCGCCAGCGGCTACAAATCTTGGTACTCCGGGCGCTGGACCAGGCCTTGCTTGAGGTAATCCACCAGCTTGCGCACCTTGGGCGACAAATGCCGCTGTTGCGGATACAGCGCCCAGACCGCGGTATTGGGCGGTTGGTGGGCCTCCAGCAGGGAGATCAAGGTGCCGCTGCGCAGGTGTTCGAGCACGTAGTAGTCCGGCAACTGACACAACCCAACCCCTTGCAGCGCCGCGTCCAGTACTGCCTGGCCACTGTTGCAGCGCCAATTGCCCTGCACCCGCTGGGAAAACTCCCGCCCGTTCTGTTCCAGTTGCCAGATATCCGAGCTGCCAATCAGGCAATTGTGTCGGCTCAACTCCGACAGGCTATGGGGGCGCCCGTAGCGCTCCAGATACGACGGCGAGGCGCACAGGTACATGCGCCGCGGCGCCAGGCGCGTGGCCACAAGGCGTGAATCCTGGAGCCGCCCCAGGCGAATCGCCAGGTCCAGCCCCTCATGCACCAGGTCCAGTGGGCGGTTGCTGAGCTCGATGTCCACCCGCAGTTGCGGATAGAGGCCCATAAAGCGGGTCACCAGCGGCACGATAAAGCGCTCGCCATAAGCCACGGCGCAGGTCATGCGCAGCATGCCTTTGGGCTCGCTGGTCAAATCACCCACCGCGCGCAACGCCTCCTCGCGGCCGTCCTGCAGGCGTTGGCAATGCTGAAGAAACGTCTGACCCGCCTCGGTCAAAGTGACGCGGCGGGTACTGCGATAGAGCAGGCGAGTTTGCAGGCGCTCCTCGAGGCGGGCAATTTGCCGGCTGATATGGGAGGAGGACACCCCCAGACGCTCGGCTGCTGCAGTGAACTGGCTGTATTCGGCCACTGCGACAAACTCGTCGATGCCCTCCCAGCGGTTTTCACTCATGTCGATTATCCCTGTACAGCAATAATGTTTTGCTTTTGCTCGGATTATTAATCGTCCTGCGGTGTTTTACACTGCGTGTCTCGTTTTTATTCATTGGAGACCCCCAGGATGATCAAGTCGCGCGCTGCCGTTGCCTTCGAGGCCAAGAAGCCTCTCGAAATCGTCGAAGTCGATGTGGCCATGCCCAAGGCCGGTGAAGTCCTGCTGCGGGTGGTTGCTTCCGGTGTGTGCCATACCGATGCCTACACCCTGTCCGGCGCTGATCCGGAAGGTATCTTCCCGTCGATCCTGGGGCACGAAGGTGGGGCCGTGGTTGAAGCCATCGGTGAAGGCGTGACCTCGGTTGCCGTCGGCGACCACGTCATCCCGCTGTACACCCCGGAATGCGGCAAGTGCAAATTCTGCCTGTCGGGCAAGACCAACCTCTGTCAGGCGATTCGCGCCACCCAGGGCAAAGGCCTGATGCCGGACGGCACCACGCGCTTTTCCTACAAGGGGCAGCCGATTTTCCATTACATGGGCACCTCGACCTTCTCCGAATACACCGTGTTGCCGGAAATCTCCGTGGCCAAGATCCCGAAAGAAGCGCCACTGGAAAAAGTCTGCCTGCTGGGCTGCGGTGTCACCACCGGCATCGGCGCGGTGATCAACACCGCCAAGGTCAAGCCCGGCGATACCGTGGCCATCTTCGGCCTGGGCGGTATCGGCCTCTCGGCCGTGATCGGTGCGGTCAAGGCCAAGGCCGCGCGGATCATTGCCATTGACATCAACCCGGCCAAGTTTGAAATCGCCAAGCAACTGGGCGCTACCGATTGCGTCAACCCGAAAGACTTCGATCGTCCGATCCAGGAAGTCATCGTCGACATGACCGATGGCGGTGTGGACTTCTCCTTCGAATGCATCGGCAACGTGCAGTTGATGCGTGCGGCGCTGGAATGCTGCCACAAGGGGTGGGGCGAGTCGGTGATCATCGGCGTTGCCGGTGCCGGCCAGGAAATTTCCACCCGTCCGTTCCAACTGGTCACCGGGCGCGTCTGGCGCGGTTCGGCCTTTGGTGGCGTGCGCGGTCGTTCCGAGCTGCCAAGCTACGTGGAAATGGCCCAGAGCGGCGAGATCCCGTTGGACACCTTTATCACCCACACCATGGGCCTTGAAGACATCAACAAGGCTTTCGACCTGATGCATGAAGGTAAAAGCATTCGTACCGTCATTCATTTCTGAGGAGCAGCGGGGAGCTGCAAGCTATCAGCGGCAAGTGGTTCAGCGGTCTTGCCGCTTGACGCTGATGGCCTGCAATTGCCTCTGGAGGCCCTATGAGTTTGGAAAATATTTCGTGTCAAAAGAGCTTTGGCGGCTGGCATAAGCGCTACAAACACCACTCCCAGGTCTTGGGCTGCGACATGGTGTTCGCCGTGTACCTGCCGCCGCAGGCAGAGGCGGGAAGCAAGCTGCCGGTGCTGTACTGGTTGTCCGGGCTGACCTGCACGGATGAAAACTTTATGCACAAGGCCGGCGCGATGCGCATGGCCGCAGAACTCGGGCTGATCATCGTCGCCCCGGACACCAGCCCCCGTGGCCCCGGCGTGCCGGCGGATCCCGACGGTGCCTGGGATTTCGGCCTGGGCGCCGGCTTCTACCTCAATGCGACCCAGGAGCCTTGGGCCCAGCACTACCGCATGCACGACTACGTGGTGCAGGAGCTGCCGGCGTTGGTCGAGGCGCATTTCCCGGCCTCGGACAAGCGCGGTATCAGCGGGCACTCCATGGGCGGGCACGGGGCCTTGGTCTGCGCCCTGCGCAATCCCGGGCGCTACCAGTCGGTGTCGGCCCTTGCGCCGATCAGTAACCCGATGGATTGCCCATGGGGCCAGAAGGCCTTCTCCCGTTACCTGGGCGAAGAGCGTTCGCGCTGGCGCGAGTGGGATGCCAGCGTGCTGATCGCCGAAGCCAGCGAGAAGCTGCCGCTGCTGGTGGATCAGGGCGATCGCGATGATTTCCTGGCGACCCAGCTCAAGCCGGAAGCCTTGCAGCAGGCGGCAAAGGCCGCGGGTCATCCGCTGACCCTGCGTGTGCAGCCGGGCTACGACCACAGCTATTTCTTCATCGCCAGTTTCATCGACGACCACCTGCAGCATCACGCGCGTGCTCTTAGCGCCTAATGTCCGACAAAGCAGGTAGAATCACGCCCTGACTAAATCGGGGCGTTTTTTTATGCGTATTGGCCACGGCTATGATGTGCACCGTTTTGCTGAAGGCGACTTCATTACTCTGGGCGGCGTGCGAATTGCACACAGCTTCGGGCTGCTCGCCCATTCCGACGGTGACGTCGTACTCCACGCCTTGAGCGATGCCTTGCTCGGTGCTGCGGCGCTGGGCGATATCGGCAAGCATTTTCCGGACACCGATCCGCAATTCAAGGGCGCCGACAGCCGTGTGCTGCTGCGTCACGTGGTCGCACTGATCCACGGCAAAGGCTGGAAAGTCGGCAATGTCGACAACACCATCGTGGCCCAGGCGCCGAAGATGGCACCCCATATCGAAGCAATGCGCGCGCTGATTGCCGCGGATCTGCAAGTTGAACTGGATCAAGTGAACGTGAAAGCTACTACCACCGAAAAACTCGGCTTTGTCGGTCGCGAAGAAGGCATCGCCGTGCACAGCGTCGCCTTGTTGCTGCGCGCATGACGGAACAGGAATTGCTGGGCCCGCGGGCCTATGGCCAGGCTTTGGGCAGCGCGGTGCTGAAAGCCAGCGCCGAGGATTTCCAGGTCGACGAAGTGCTGGATATTCCGCTGACGGGTGAAGGCGAGCATCTTTGGTTGTGGGTGGAAAAGCGCGGCTTGAACACCGAAGAGGCGGCCCGGCGGATCGCCAAGGCGGCGGGTGTGCCTTTGCGCACCGTCAGCTATGCCGGCCTCAAGGATCGCCAGGCGCTGACCCGGCAGTGGTTCAGCGTGCAGTTGCCCGGCAAGGCCGACCCCGATCTTGCCGCGGCGGAAAACGACACCCTGAAGATCCTCAAGACCGCACGCCACAAACGCAAGCTGCAACGCGGTGCTCATGCCGCCAATGGCTTTACCCTGCGCCTGACCCAGCTCAAGGCCGACCAGGCCGCTATCGACGAGCGCCTGAAGCTGATCGCGCAACAGGGCATTCCCAACTACTTCGGTGCCCAGCGCTTTGGCCATGACGGCGGCAACCTGGTGGACGCCCGCGGCTGGGCGGCACGCAAGGCCTTGCCGGAGCAACGTAATGTGCGTTCGCGCCTGCTTTCGACGGCCCGCAGCTACGTGTTCAACCAGGTGCTGGCGGCGCGAGTGGCCGATGGCAGTTGGCAACGTGCCCAGGTCGGCGATTTGCTGGCGTTCACCGACAGCCGCAGTTTTTTCCCGGCCGGTGAGGCTGAATGCAATGACCCGCGCCTGGCGATCCTCGACCTGCACCCGACCGGGCCGCAGTGGGGGGAGGGCGAATCGCCCGCCGCCGGTCTGACCCATGCCCTGGAGCAGCACGTCGCTACCCGCGAGGCTGACCTGTGCGATTGGTTGATAAAAGCCGGAATGAGCCACGAACGTCGCATCCTGCGGCTGCCCATTGGCGGGTTGACGTGGCATTATCCCGAGCCTGACATTCTGCAATTGGAATTCGTCCTGCCGGCTGGATGCTTCGCCACCGTATTGGTGCGCGAACTGGTCGATCTGGTGCCGGTAGGGCAGACGGACAGCCCATGCGTATTCTGATTTCTAACGACGATGGGGTAACAGCACCCGGTCTCGCCGCGCTTCATGCTGCGCTGGCGGATTATGCCGAATGCGTGGTTATCGCCCCGGACCAAGACAAAAGCGGCGCCAGCAGCTCGCTGACGCTCGACCGTCCGCTGCACCCGCATACCCTGAGCAACGGCTTTATCGGTATCAACGGTACGCCGACCGATTGCGTGCACCTTGGCCTCAATGGCCTGCTTGAGCACGAGCCGGAGATGGTGGTTTCCGGGATCAACCTGGGGGCGAACCTGGGGGATGACGTGCTGTATTCCGGCACTGTCGCGGCAGCACTCGAGGGGCGTTTCCTTGCGCTTCCGGCCTTTGCTTTTTCGCTGGCATCGCGCCAGGTCGAAAACCTGCCCACTGCCGCCTATTTCGCGCGCAAGCTGGTGGAGGCCCATGGCTCGCTGGATCTGCCGCCGCGTACGGTGCTGAACGTGAACATTCCCAACTTGCCACTCGATCATATTCGCGGCATCCAGCTGACTCGCCTGGGCCATCGTGCACGTGCGGCGGCGCCGATGAAGGTGGTTGATCCGCGCGGCAAGGCCGGCTACTGGATTGCCGCCGCGGGCGACGCCGAAGACGGCGGCCCGGGCACGGACTTCCATGCCGTCATGCAGGGTTATGTGTCCATCACCCCGTTGCAGCTCGATCGCACCTTCAGCGATGCATTTAACAGCCTCGATGGCTGGCTGGAGGGGCTGCGCTGATGGCTCGTGAGCAAGACGATTTGCTGCGTCGCGGTATCGGCATGACTTCCCAGCGCACCCGCGAGCGGCTGATTCAGCGCCTGTACGACGAAGGCCTGTCCAACGCCCAGGTGCTGGAAGTCATCCGGCGTACGCCACGCCATCTGTTCGTCGATGAAGCATTGGCGCACCGCGCCTACGAAGACACCGCACTGCCGATCGGCCACAACCAGACCATTTCCCAGCCCTACATGGTGGCGCGCATGAGCGAGCTGCTGCTGGCTGCCGGGCCCCTGGACAAGGTAATGGAGATTGGCACGGGGTCCGGGTATCAGACGGCAGTACTGTCGCAATTGGTCGAGCGCGTGTTTTCCGTCGAGCGCATCAAGGTGCTGCAGGATCGGGCCAAGGAGCGTCTGGTCGAGTTGAACCTGCGCAACGTGGTATTCCGTTGGGGCGATGGTTGGGAAGGCTGGCCGGCGCTGGCGCCCTATAACGGCATCATCGTGACCGCTGTCGCCACCGACGTGCCCCAGGCGTTACTGGATCAACTGGCTCCTGGCGGTCGTCTGGTGATCCCGGTCGGCGCCGGCGAAGTCCAGCAACTGATGCTGATTGTCCGTGAAGAGCAGGGCTTTTCACGGCATGTGCTGGGTGCCGTGCGGTTTGTGCCGCTGCTCAATGGCCCGCTGGCCTGAGCATTTGTTTACGCGGGGTGAATTCTGTTTGATCGGCTGTGTCTTACAGCCGGACGAATCAAGAAACCCGCCATGTGCCCCCGCAAGCCTGGTGATGCGTCCAATGATTTGGTCAAGCCCACGGTAAAGCGCGAGCGGCCAGTTATACTGGCGACACTTGATGCCCGAATCGGGCAGCTTTCATATTCCACCACCACAAAGGGAGCGGCGGGTGAGTCTCACGGTCATTGCGCAGCGTATGGGTACCACAAGCTTTCAGCGACTGATGATCGGCTTTGTCTTGAGTTCCTTGTTGGTCGGCTGTTCCAGTACCAAATCCAGCAGCGTCGGCGTGGTTGATCGCAACAATGCGGCCCCACAGCGCCCGACCGTGACCACTGGGCAATATGCCGTGAGGCGTGGCGATACCCTGTTCTCGATCGCCTTTCGTTACGGCTGGGACTACAAGGCACTGGCGGCGCGCAACAACATTCCCGAGCCCTACACCATTCACCCCGGGCAGACGATCCGTTTTGACGGCCGTACAGGCTCGGCGCCAACGACAGTTGTCACTAGTTCACAATCAACCGCCTCTTCTTCGAGTAAAACTACGGTCACGCGGCGCCCTGTCGGCGCCTCGCCAACGATTGCGAGCAAACCGGCGCCGGCGCCATTACCGCCTGCAGGCCCCGCCCCGACTGGCTGGGGCTGGCCTTCGAACGGTATTTTGATTGGTAAATTCTCTTCAAACGGTAGTTTGAATAAAGGCATTGATATCGCCGGAGATTTGGGACAGCCTGTTTTAGCTGCGTCTGATGGGACGGTGGTTTACGCCGGGAGTGGCTTAAGGGGCTACGGCGAATTAGTCATCATCAAACACAGCGATACCTACGTCAGTGCCTACGGTCATAACCGCAGGTTGTTGGTTCGGGAGGGGCAGCAGGTCAAAGTCGGACAGACAATTGCCGAAATGGGGTCAACTGGTACAGACCGGGTGAAACTGCACTTTGAGATTCGCCGACAAGGGAAACCTGTAGATCCGCTGCAATTCTTGCCACGTCGTTGATCGGTTACCAGCCTGTTCCGTCACGTAGAGGGAACAGGCTCCAGCGTTGCCAAGGATAAAGGCGCCGCTTGAGCTTGAGGTCGAACTCACCAAAGGACTATAACAATGGCTCTCAGTAAAGAAGTGCCGGAGTTTGACATCGACGATGAGGTGCTCCTTATGGAGACCGGCATCGCTATGGATTCGATGTCGAATAATGAAGGGGCTGCACCGCCTTCCGTTCGCGCCAAATCCAAACACTCCGCAACGCTTAAGCAACACAAGTACATTGATTACACGCGAGCGCTCGACGCGACGCAGCTGTACCTCAATGAAATCGGCTTTTCCCCGTTGCTCTCCCCGGAAGAAGAAGTCCACTTTGCGCGACTGTCGCAGAGCGGTGACCCCGCCGGGCGCAAGCGCATGATCGAAAGCAACTTGCGACTCGTGGTGAAAATCGCCCGACGCTATGTCAATCGCGGCCTCTCCCTGCTGGACCTGATCGAAGAGGGCAACCTCGGGCTGATCCGAGCGGTGGAAAAATTCGATCCGGAACGTGGCTTTCGCTTCTCGACCTACGCGACCTGGTGGATTCGGCAGACCATCGAACGCGCGATCATGAATCAGACCCGCACCATCCGGTTGCCGATTCATGTGGTCAAGGAGCTCAACGTCTACCTGCGGGCCGCACGTGAGCTGACGCAAAAGCTCGACCATGAACCTTCCCCTGAAGAAATCGCCAACCTGCTTGAAAAACCAGTGGGAGAGGTCAAGCGCATGCTGGGCTTGAACGAGCGGGTTTCTTCGGTTGATGTCTCGCTGGGTCCGGATTCGGATAAAACCTTGCTGGACACCCTCACCGATGACCGTCCAACTGATCCTTGCGAGCTGCTGCAGGATGACGACCTGTCTCAGAGCATCGATCAATGGCTGTCCGAGTTGACCGACAAGCAGCGTGAAGTCGTCATCAGGCGCTTCGGCTTGCGCGGTCATGAAAGCAGCACCCTTGAAGATGTAGGGCTAGAAATTGGTCTTACCCGCGAACGAGTGAGACAGATTCAGGTAGAAGGTCTGAAACGCCTGCGCGAAATCCTTGAGAAGAACGGCCTTTCCAGCGAGTCATTGTTCCAATAACAGCGCTCGCCCGCCGCAGTTGATAAAAAGCCCCGACCTGGTCGGGGCTTTTTTATGGGCTATGGAATGTTTTTAGTAAAAGAGATGCAGTGCCAAATGGGAGTAGTTAGAAAGTGCGTGTAAGCCAAAGCCTACTCTTTCGTAAGTGTTTGGGCTCTTACGGCTTGGAAGTTGCCCTTTTATAGGTGGGTGTTTTTCTAACTAATTGATTTATATATGTTTATTTTAAAGCGGCAGTTAGGTAGAGACACTTCTTACGGGATCGGCAGCAGTTGCTACCCGGCTGAAAGTCTTTAATATCAGCCCTGTGTCGACGGATAGACACTGCCATCAAGGAAGATGGTCAGGGACATCGCAGGAAGCGATTCATCAGGACGATGAAAAGGACTACAGGGAATAGGGAAAAATGTGGGCGGGTCATACCGCCCCTTTTTTTCGCCTGTAAAAAAGTGACAGGAGAAAAGCCCTTTCCCTGAAAAGCAAAAAGGCCCGCAAGGGGCCTTTTCGGGAACGCGGCGGTAATCAGCGTTCGAGGTCTTTGATCTTGCCTTTGACGCCATCCCACTCTTCGGCATCCGGCAACGACTCTTTCTTCTCAGTGATGTTGGGCCAGATCTCGGCCAGCTCAACGTTCAGCTGAATGAATTCCTGCATCTCGTCCGGGACTTCGTCTTCGGAGAAAATGGCTACAGCTGGGCATTCAGGCTCGCACAGCGCGCAATCAATGCACTCATCCGGGTGAATCACCAGGAAGTTCGGGCCTTCGTAAAAGCAGTCCACCGGACAGACTTCTACGCAGTCGGTGTACTTGCACTTGATGCAGTTGTCGGTGACGACGAAGGTCATTTCTAATTCTCTCCTCAGGCGGCGGCAGCGGAGCCCCTTCATGACGGGGTCGCCAGGTTTGGGAGCGATAGTCTGCGGACCAGGCTTAAAAGTCCGCAGCATCCCAAACCGCGCGAGATTCTAACAGCTTGAAGGCGTCTGCGTTAGATGCGTGTCTTCAATGTATAGAGCATTTCCAATGCTCTACGTGGCGTCATGTCGTCCAGATCGAGCTTGGCCAGGTCTTCAAGCACCGGATGAGGCAAGCTGGCGAACATGTCGCTTTGCTGTGGAACCGACGTTTTTTCCGAAGCCGGGCGTGCAACTTCATGGGGCAGGCTGGTGGTTTCCAGACGGCTCAGGTGCTCGCGGGCACGCAGGATAACCTCGCTCGGCACCCCGGCCAGCTGGGCCACGGCCAGGCCGTAGCTCTGGCTGGCCGGCCCTGGCAGCACGTGGTGCAGGAAGACGATACGTTCGTTGTGCTCGGTGGCATTGAGGTGCACGTTGGCCACCAGCGGCTCGTTTTCCGGCAGCACCGTCAGTTCGAAGTAGTGGGTGGCGAACAGCGTGTAGGCGCGCAGGTGGGCGAGACGTTCTGCCGCAGCCCAGGCCAGGGAAAGACCGTCAAAGGTACTGGTGCCGCGGCCCACTTCGTCCATCAGCACCAGGCTGCGTTCGGTGGCGTTGTGCAGGATGTTCGCGGTTTCGCTCATTTCCACCATGAAGGTCGAGCGGCCGCCCGCCAGATCGTCGCTGGAACCGATCCGGGTGAAGATCCGGTCCACCAGTGACAGCTCGCAACTGGCGGCGGGTACGAAGCTGCCGATATGGGCCAGCAGCACAATCAATGCGGTCTGACGCATGTAGGTGGATTTACCGCCCATGTTCGGACCGGTGATCACCAGCATGCGGGTGTTGTCGTCCAGGCTCAGGTCATTGGCCACGAACGGCGTGCTCAGCACCTGCTCGACCACCGGGTGGCGTCCCTGGCTGATGCGCATGCAGGGCTCGCTGACAAAACGCGGGCAATTCAGATCAAGGTTCAGCGCACGCTCTGCCAGGTTGCTCAGCACGTCCAGCTCGGCCAGGGCCGCGGCGGTGTCCTGCAAGGGCGGCAGGTGGCTGATCATGGTCTCCAGCAGGGCCTCGTAGAGCATTTTCTCGCGGGCCAGGGCCCGGCTCTTGGCGGACAAGGCCTTGTCTTCGAACTCCTTGAGCTCCGGGGTGATAAAGCGCTCAGCGCCCTTGAGGGTCTGGCGCCGGATGTAGTCCGCCGGAGCCTGTTCGGCCTGCTTGCTTGGCAGCTCGATAAAGTAGCCGTGAATGCGGTTGTAGCCGACCTTCAGGTTGGCCAGGCCGGTGCGGGCTTTTTCCCGGGCCTCGAGGTCGATCAGAAACTGCCCGGCGTTCTCGCTCAAGGATTGCAGCTCATCGAGCTCGACGTCGTAGCCGGTCTTCAGCACGCCGCCGTCGCGGATGACCGCCGGCGGATTGTCGATGATGGCTTTTTCCAGCAGCGCCGCGAGCTCCGGGTAGGTGCTGGTGGTCTGTGCCAGTTGAGTGAGGTGCGGGCCTTCCAGTTCGGCCATTGCCACTTGCAATTCGGGTAGCGCCGCCAACGCGTCACGCAGGCGCGCCAGGTCGCGTGGTCGGGCATTGCGCAGGCCGATCCGGGCGAGGATCCGCTCGATATCGCCGATTTCCTTCAACTGCGGTTGCAGCTTCTCGAAGCGATAGCCATCGAGCAGGCACGTAATCGAAGTCTGCCGCGCCTGCAGGACCTTGAGGTCACGCAGCGGACGGTTCAACCAGCGAGTCAGCAGGCGGCTGCCCATGGCAGTCTGGCAGCGGTCGACCACCGATTGCAGGGTGTTGTCGCGGCCGCCGGCCAGGTTGGTGTCCAGCTCCAGGTTGCGCCGGCTCGCGCCGTCCAGCACCACGGTATCGTCCAGGCGCTCGTGCCGCAGGCTGCGCAAATGGGGCAGGGCGGTGCGCTGGGTTTCCTTGGCGTAACTGAGCAGGCAGCCGGCGGCGCCGATGGCCAGGGTCAGGTTCTCGCAGCCAAAGCCCTTGAGGTCCTGGGTCGAAAACTGCTGGCACAGGCTCTTGTGCGCCGAGTCACGCTCGAAGTCCCAGGGCGCGCGACGCCGCACACCACGACGCTTCTCTGCCGGCAAACCCTGTGGCCAGTCATCCGGGATCATCAGCTCGACCGGGTTGACCCGTTCCAGCTCCGCCAGCAGGTTTTCCCAGCCTTTGATCTCCAGCACGGTGAAGTTGCCGCTGGTAATGTCCAGCACTGCCAGGCCAAACAAACGCTCGTCACCCAGCACCGCGGCGATCAGGTTGTCGCGACGTTCGTCGAGCAACGCCTCGTCACTGACCGTGCCCGGGGTGATGATGCGCACCACTTGGCGGTCCACCGGACCTTTGCTGGTGGCCGGGTCGCCCACTTGTTCGCAGATCACCACCGACTCGCCGAGCTTGACCAGCTTCGCCAGGTAACCTTCCGCCGCATGGTAAGGAATGCCGCACATCGGAATCGCCTGGCCCGCCGACTGCCCGCGTGCTGTCAGGGTGATGTCGAGCAGCTTGGCGGCCTTCTTGGCGTCTTCGTAGAAGATTTCGTAGAAGTCGCCCATGCGATAGAACATCAACTGATCAGGGTGCTGGTTCTTGAGGCGCCAGTACTGCTGCATCATTGGCGTGTGGGAGGACAAGTCTGAGAGTGCTTTATTCATCAGGTAGGTAGGCAAATTCGTTGAAAGTGGTGGGGCAAGGGCGGGGCATCGGCCCGGCGTTTCCGCGATGGGCGCAAGGTTACCATGAGCGGTCGGCCCTTCGCAGGCGTGAGGCCGTAGGTTGTTTCTGAAATGAATGCATAAAATATGCAAATCAGCATTTGTCATCCGCGAAAAGAACGAGCAATATGCGCGTTATGCAAAAACGCAATGTTTCTACCGTCTTAAGAGAGCTGCTCGATCGCAACGGAATCTCCCCCACGGAGCTTCACCGTCGAACCGGCGTGCCTCAATCCACACTCTCGCGGATCCTCAGCGGCAAGATCGTTGATCCGTCGGACAAGCACATCTCGCGCATCGCCGAGTACTTCCAGGTCAGTACCGATCAACTGCGCGGGCGCGCTGAGATTGCCCCAGGCCGCGCGGCGATTGGCGACGAGATACATTCCGAACTCAAGGACATAAGTCTGTGGGACGACGACACGCCTGTCGATGACGACGAGGTCTCGGTCCCCTTTCTTCGAGAGGTTGAATTGGCTGCAGGATCAGGAAGATTCGTCATCGAGGAAAGCGAGCGCTCCAGCCTGCGTTTCGGCAAGCGCAGCCTGCGCCATAACGGTGTGCAGTTTGACCAGGCCAAGTGCGTCACGGTGCGCGGCAACAGCATGCTGCCGGTGCTGCGCGATGGCGCCACCGTGGGCGTCAATGCCGGCAAATGCGGTATTGGCGACATCATCGATGGCGACCTTTACGCCATTAACCATAATGGCCAGTTGCGGGTGAAGCAGCTGTATCGCTTGCCTACCGGCATTCGCCTGCGCAGCTTCAATCGCGACGAGCATCCGGATGAGGACTACAGCTTCCAGGACATCCAGGAAGAGCAGATCACCATCCTCGGTCACGTCTTCTGGTGGGGCATGTACGCCCGCTAACCGAACCGCCATCAGATAAAACCCGCCACCGAGCGGGTTTTTTTTCGTCTGCAGAAACGCCCGGAGCCTTGTGCGGCAAGGAGTTCATGCACGCGTGCATTTCATGCGCATAAATAAATGCATTTATGCATTGACTGTATATGCATACATGCATATTCTTTGTCTCAAGCCGCTCAACAACGGCGAGCAACACCGCTCTTTAGTGGCAAAGCAAAGGCAGCGATGAACCGGCCTCAACGGTTCAGAGGGTTGGCAACTGACCCGGGTGTGCAGCGTAAAGCACCAGAAGCAGTTATCCGGCGGACAGGGTCGCGGTCGGAGGAACAATTTAAATGGATCCGTACCGCGCCAGTAGCGCCGAAAGATCAGAAGGACCGCATTACTGAAAAGCCTGGGCAACCGGGCTTTTTGGAATGCCTGCCTAACTGTATGCCCCTTGGCGATACAGGCTCACAGCAGCACCCGCATTATTTTTCCGGCCAATCAATTGGCTTTTCCCGCACTGGAGGCAAGACATGACAAACGAGCAACAAGCGTTGCTGGACATGCCGATCTGGCTGGTCATCGTCCTCGCTCTGGTGGGTGGCGTTTCCGGCGAGATGTGGCGCGCCGACAAGGAGGGCGCCCGCGGCTGGCTGCTGGTGCGACGACTGGCCCTGCGCTCCGGCGCCTGCGTGGTCTGCGGCGTCTCGGCGATCATGCTGCTGTACGGCGTTGGTGTGTCGATCTGGACCGCCTGTGCACTCGGCTGCCTGACCGCCATGGCCGGCGCCGATGTGGCCATCGGCCTTTATGAGCGTTGGGCGGCCAAGCGCATTGGGGTGTGCGAGGTGCCACCGCGGGACTCTCACTCTGATCAGCCTTGATTCCCTGATCGACATCGGCCCTCAACCAGGTCTGCCGACATGGACCCACAGGTGTGGCAGCGTCGACCTTCTTCTGGAACACGACAATGAATGAACTGACTCAGCTACAAGACGCCATCATGGCCACGATCAAGTTGGCGATGCCGCATCTGCACACGGTCGAGGCCTTGCCCAAGGTGCTTGAGGACGCCACTGAGCCGGCGCTCTACTTTGCAATTACAGGCCTGGACCAGGGCGCCGACCCGGGCGACGGCCGCAGTTGTCTGCAGGCCACTCTTGAGGCGCGGGTGCGAGTGGATGCCAAGCTTGTGCAGGCACCTTTGCAGGCGGCCATTCTGGCGGCTCAGTTGATCGAGCTTCTGCGTTGCCAGCAGTGGGACCTGGATTTTGTCGAAGGCGCAACGGCGGTCTCGGCAAAACCTGCGGATACGGTCTCGGAGCCGGCTTACAGAGCCGAGTGGATCGTGCGCTGGCAGCAGCTTATCTACCTTGGCCAGGAGCAATGGCCATGGCCGAATCAACCATCAGGCACGCTGGTACTGGGCTTCAGTCCCGATACCGGCCCAGGTCACGAGGGTGACTACCAGTCGCCGGAGCACATGGCGTGAGTTACGTATCTGCAACCCACGACCGCATGATTGCCGGTTTGATCCTCCCGTGCAGCGTGGTCGGTGTGGACCTGGCTGCCGGCCTGGTGCGGGTTTGCGATGGTGCCGGCTGGACCAGTGCCTGGGTGCGCTGGCACAGCCAGGCCGCCGGCAAGGCCCGTCACTGGCGGGCGCCGAGTCTGGGCGAGCAGGGCGTCCTGATCAGCCCCAGTGGCGAGCCGGCGCAGGGCACTTTTGTACCGGGCCTGTACGGTGATGCCGGCGCTCAACCAGACAACCGTGATCATGTCGAAGTCTGGCGTTTCGATGATGGCGGCTCGCTGGTCTACGACTGGCAGGCCAAGCGCTACAGCATCAGCCTGCCCAGCGGCACGGTGGCAATCCAGGTCGGCGCCAGTGCGGCGTTGGTCACGGACAACGCCATTACGGGCACGGCTGACAGCATCACGTTGACCGGGGCAATCACCCTCAATGGCGATGTGCAGATCAACGGCGCCGGCCTGACGCACAACGGCGTGAACATCGGTTCGACCCATGTCCACCTGGGCGTGATGCCCGGTCCTGGCTCAACCGCAACGCCTCAGTGACGCTTTGGCGATCAACGTCGGCCACCCTTGGCCTAGATAAACCTGATCAATCCGCCGAATGCGGATTTTTTGTACCCGGAGAAAAGCATGGCAATTCCGAAAAAAAAGCTCGACCGCTCGGCCGGTACTGGTGCTGCGGTTTTTCGCGACACCCTCTACACCTCCCGCATCCTGATCCTGGCGGATGGCCGCGAGCTGGCGGTGGCTCAGGGAACGGTATCGGCGCCGGCTGGCGACAGCCTTGCCCGGGACTATCTGGAGCAGCATCCGGACTTTCAGCCGCAGGAGTAACACGATGATCGGAATGGATCGCCGTACTGGCCAGCCGCTGTCCGGCATCGAGCATTTGCGGCAGTCCATCGAGGACATCCTGACCACCCCTTTGGGCAGCCGGCGGATGCGACCTGAATACGGCAGCAACCTGCGCCGTTACGTCGACCTGCCGGTAACCGGTGGCTGGAAAAGCGCGGTGCAGGCCGAGGTGGCACGAGCGCTGTTGCGTTGGGAGCCACGGCTGAAGCTGGAGCGGGTGCGAGTGGTAGCGGTGGTGGAGGGTCAGGTCAGTTTCCAACTGACGGGCCAGTACCTGGGCAACAACGCGGTTTTGGAGGTGACGGCATGAGCATGCTGGATTTGTCGGCGCTGCCGGCGCCCCAGGTGCTGGAAGCCCTGGATTTTGAAGCGCTGTATCAGGACAAGCTGGCGACCTTTCGCCGCTACATGGGCGACAACTGGACGGCCAACCTGGAAAGCGATCCCGTCACCAAACACCTGGAGCTCTCGGCCTACGGCGACATGCTGTTGCGAGCCCGGGTCAACGATGCGGCCAAGGCGCTGCTGCTGGCCCATGCCAAGGGCACGGATCTGGATCAACTGGCAGCCAACGTCAATCTGCAACGCCTGGTGATCCAGGCCGGCGACCCGCAAGCGGTGCCGCCGCTGGAGGAGATCAAGGAAGCCGATGACGCACTGCGCGAACGTGCCCAGTTGGCCTACGAAGGGCTGACCACCGCCGGGCCGCGTAACAGCTACATCCTGCATGCCCGCAATGCCTCGGCCCTGGTAGCCGATGCCGAGGCCGAAAGCCCGTCACCGGCCTGTGTCACGGTCACGGTGCTGGGCCTTGAGGGCGACGGCGCTGCTGCGCCTGAGCTGTTGGCGACGGTTGCCGCAGCGCTCAACGATGAGGACGTACGCCCCCTGGGGGATCGGGTCACGGTGAACAGTGCCCAGGTCCTGCCGTACCGCATCGACGCGGTGCTGCACATGAAAGGCCCCGGGCCGGAAAGTGATGCGGCCCTGGCCGAGGCCGAGCGCAGGCTGGCCGCCTGGGTCAACCCACGTCGGCGCCTGGGCATCGAGGTGGCGCGTTCTGCCATCGATGCCCAGTTGCATGTGGCCGGCGTGGCCCGGGTCGACCTGCACGGTTGGCAGGACATCGCTCCGAGCAAGGCCCAGGCCGCGTACTGCACTGGCTACAGCGTCACCTTGGGGAGCTGATATGAGCAGCCTGCTGCCAAGCAATAGCACCTTGTTGGAACGCGCCCTCGAGGCGACCAACACCGGCGACACCGCCACCATGTTGCGCACCCTGTACAACCCGTCGACCTGTCCGGTGCACTTGCTGCCCCAGCTGGCCTGGGCCTGGTCGGTGGACCGCTGGGACCCGCGCTGGAGCGAAGCGGTCAAGCGCAACGCCATTCGCGCCTCGCTTTTCATCCATGCCCGCAAGGGCACCATCGGCGCGCTGCGCCGGGTCGTGGAGCCCCTGGGCTACCTGATCGAAGTGGTCGAATGGTGGCAGACGGTCCCCCGGGGTGAGCCCGCCACCTTTGCCCTGAAAGTCGGCGTACTGGATACCGGTATCACCGAGGAGATGTACCAGGAGCTGACCCGGCTGATCGACGACGCCAGGCCCGTGAGCCGGCACATGACCGGGCTGGCCATCAGCCTGGAAACCTCCGGGGTGATCGGCTACGGCGCCTATGTGGATCAGGGCGAAGTGCTCGACGTTTACCCCCCGGCGCCCCGTGATATTGAAGTGACCGGTCGATACGGCCAGGTCATGTGCATTGATGAAACAGACACCCTGGATGTGTACTCATGATCGATTCCAACAGTCAGTTCTTCGCCATTCTCACTGCAGTGGGCGAGGCGAAACAGGCCAACGCCACCGCCCTGGGCACGCCCTGGACCTTCAAGGAGATGGCGGTAGGGGATGCCAACGGCACCGACCCCATCCCCAGTAGGACCCAGACCAAGCTGATCAACGAATGGCGCCGTGCGCCGGTGAATCAGGTACGTACTGATCCGGCGAATCCCAACGTCATTATCACCGAGCAGGTCATCCCGCCCGATGTCGGTGGACGCTGGATCCGTGAAATCGGCCTGTTCGACGCCGAAGGCGACCTGGTGGCGGTGGCCAACTGCGCCCCAAGCTTCAAGCCCTTGCTGGCCCAGGGCACTGGCAAGACCCAGGTCATCCGCATGAACTTCATCGTGGCCAACACCGCGCAGGTCGTGCTCAAGATCGACCCTGCGGTGGTCCTGGCGACCCGTGAGTACGTCGATAACGCGGTGATCGAAGCCCTGGCCAAGATGGACTTCAAACACTCGGCGCTGGTGGCCACCACGGCCAACATCGCGCTGAGCGGGATCCTGACCATCGACGACGTGCTGCTGCCGGCCGATGCCCGGGTGCTGGTGAAGAACCAGATCCAGGCCAAGGACAACGGCCTGTACGTGGTGTCGGCGACCGGCGTCTGGAAGCGTGCGCAGGATGCCGACAGCAGTCCGGAAGTCACCCCGGGCCTGTTTGTCAGCATCGAGAAGGGCACGGTCAATGGTGACAGTGTCTGGCAGTTGGTCACTGATGGGCCGATCATTCTGGGCACCACGGCGCTGGAATTTGAAATGGCGGTTGGCCGGACCGGCATCAGCGCGGGTTCATATGCCAACGTCACTGTCGACAAGTACGGCCGGGTGATCGCAGGGACCAACCCGAACACCCTGGCCGGCCATGGCATCACCGACACCTATACCAAGGCTGAGATCGAGTCGATTGTGGCGCAGGCGTCGTCGTTGCCGGTGGGCTCGATGGTGGCGTTTCCCAAGGGTGCGGTTCCGCCGGGCTTCCTTGAAGTTGATGGCAGCGTGAAGAGCGTTGCTGCCTTCCCTGACCTGGCGGCGTACCTCGGGACCACCTTCAACAAGGGCGATGAAGGCGCGGGAAGCTTCCGACTGCCAGACTCTCGGGGTGAGTTCTTTCGGGGCTGGGACCATGGGCGTGGGGTGGATGCCGGGCGCGCAATTGGCTCTATGCAGCTCGATAGTCTGCAAGGCTTCCGCCTGGAGACGCTGCGAACTAAGGCTGGCACATCCTGGGGTAACGATGATGGCGGCGCTGGTGATCCAGCGTACGGCCCGCCGTTGGGCTCAGTCGCTCCGGGCACAAGACCACGTAACTTAACGGGCGCTTTCGTCAGTGACGGCGTGAACGGCGTGCCTCGTG
Source organism: Pseudomonas sp. CF161 (assembly GCF_000416215.1). Lineage (NCBI taxonomy): Bacteria > Pseudomonadati > Pseudomonadota > Gammaproteobacteria > Pseudomonadales > Pseudomonadaceae > Pseudomonas > Pseudomonas sp. CF161. Next base: position 58,301 of record NZ_ATLP01000057.1, on the reverse strand, counting down.
TTGGATCGGAAACCCGCCCGCGCAACTTGGCGGTCATGTGGTGCATCAAGGCTTGGAACACACCCGTCAATCAGGGAAACATCGACGTTGCGGCGCTGGCCCCGCTGGCTGCTCAGGCGACAGAGGCAAATCAAGGTACGGCGAAAATCGCAACTGACGTGCAGATCAACGCTGGCACGAATGACGCGACAATCGTCACTCCAAAAAAACAGCGCCTTGGTTTTTCATGCATGTTCGGTACTGACGGCTATGTTGCGCTCCCGACTTGGCTAGGCGGATTTATCTTGCAGTGGGGTCGATTCTCGATCAACGGCAACTCCGCCACCGTGCTTTTCCCGACTGCATTCCCATCTCGCGCTGTTTTTATTTCTGCGCAACGTGTCACGGACGGCACGGGGGCGTATGCGTTGACGCTCAGTCAAAACATTCCGCATACCAATTCGAGCGCCACTTTCCGGCATTCAGGCGGAACAATTACAGAAACCGATTTCTGGTGGGCATGGGGGTACTGATGGCACATTTCTACTCTGCAACAGCGCACAGCTTTTACACGTCTGCTGTAAACGGCAAGAGCATGCCGTCGGACGTGGTTGAGATTACGCGTGAGGCTCTGGTGTCGCTTCTTGCCGCTCAACGTGAGTTGAAAGTTATCGTGCCGGACGAGCGAGGATTTCCGATTGCTGTCGATCCTGGCCCGCCTTCTCATGAACAATTGATAGAAGCGGAACGAGCCTGGCGCGACGGTGAGCTTGCATCAGCTGTCTGGCTGCGCGAGCGTCACCGCGACCAACTGGAGATCGAGGTGGAAACCACGCTTACGGCGGAACAGTTCAAAGAGCTGCTGCTGTACATGCAAGCCCTGCGCGACTGGCCGCAATCCCCGGACTTTCCACAGGCCGAACACCGCCCAGTGGCCCCATCCTGGATCGCCGAAAAAACCCAATAAACGCCCCGCATCACCGGGGGCGTTTTCTTTCCCGCTTCCCCTTAACCCAACATCCCTTACAGCCCCCTTTACCCGGGGCTTTTTCATGTCTGGAGTTTATCCATGAGTGGTTTTTTCCACGGCGTTACCGTTACTAACGTCGACACCGGCGCGCGCACTATTTCGCTGCCGACGTCCTCGATCATCGGCCTGGTGGACACCTTCACCGAGGCCCCGGCCTTCACGGCCAAGGCCAACGACCTGCTGCTGATCACCAACGAGCGCGAGGCCATCGCGGCCTGGGGCCCGGATGCGGCGATCACCAAGGCCTGCCAGGCCATCTATCAGCGAGCCAAGGCGGTGATCGTGGCCTGCGGCGTGGCCAAGGTGGCGGATGCGGCAGAGCAGACCTCGGCAATCATCGGCGGGGTGCTGGCCAACGGTAAGCGCACCGGTTTGCAGGCGCTGCTGGACGGCAAGAGCCGTTTCAATGCCCAGCCGCGTTTGCTGGTCACCCCCAAACACAGTTCGACCCTGGCGGTCGGCACCGCCCTGGTCGCCCTGGCCGACAAGCTGCGTGGCCTGGCGATCATTGACGGCCCGAACAGCACCGACGAAGCGGCCATGGAGTACGCCAAGAATTTTGGCGCCAAGCGCGCCTACCTGGTCGATCCGGGTGTTCAGCACTGGGACAACGGCGCCAGCGCCACAGTCGACGCGCCGGCCTCGGCCTGGGTCGCCGGCCTGTTTGCCTGGACCGACAACGAATACGGCTTCTGGGCTTCGCCATCGAACAAGGAGTTTGTCGGCATCACCGGCACCTCACGCTCCATCGAGTTCCTGGACGGCGATGAAACCTGCCGCGCCAACCTGCTGAACAACGCCAACATCACCACGGTCATCCGCGACGACGGCTTCCGTCTGTGGGGTAACCGCACGCTGTCGAGCGATCCGAAGTGGGCGTTTGTCACCCGGGTGCGGACCATGGACATCGTCATGGACGCCATCCTCTTCGGCCACAAATGGGCGGTCGACCGCTCGATCACCGCGACCTACGTCAAGGACGTCACCGAGGGCCTGCAGGCGTTCATGCGTGATCTGAAAAACCAGGGCGCGATCATCAATTTCGAGGTTTACGCCGACACCGAGCTCAACACGGCCAGCCAGCTGGAGCAGGGCAAGGTGTACTGGAACATCCGTTTCACCGACGTACCGCCCGCCGAAAACCCGAACTTCCGAGTCGAGGTCACCAACCAGTGGTTGACCGAAGTCCTCGACCAAGCCGCTTAAGGAGCAGCAGCAATGGCAATGATTCCCGAAACCCTGGCGAACATGAACCTGTTCGTCGATGGCATCAGCTTTCAAGGCGACGTGCCGAGCCTGACCCTGCCCAAGTTGACCCTCAAGACCGAGGAGCATCGTGTCGGCGGCATGGACGTGCCGGTGGAACTGGACATGGGCATGGAAAAACAGGAAGCCGGCTTCACCACTACCGGCGTGCGCCGTGAGTCGCTGAAGATGTTCGGCCTGGCCGACGGCACCGGTTTCAACGGGGTGTTCCGCGGTGCCTTCAAGGGCCTCAAGGGCAAGGTCACCCCGGTGATCGTGACCCTGCGCGGGCTGCTCAAGGAAGTCGACATGGGCGATTGGAAATCCGGCGACAAGGCCGAGATCAAGCACAACGTGGCGCTGACCTACTACAAGCTCGAAGTCGACGGTCGCCTGATCTACGAAATCGATGCCCTGGGCATGAAGCGCGTGATCAATGGCGTCGACCAACTGGCCGCGCAACGTTCGGCCCTGGGCCTGTAAGGAAACCACCTCCATGTCTCAAGCAATCGACAAGAGCCCGGCCTGGATGGCCCTGAGTGCTGAAAACGTTGTCATCAGCCTCAGCAAACCGGTGCAGATGAACGGCGTGGTCTGCGACAAGGTCACCTTGCGTGCTCCCACCGTGCGCGATGTGCGTGCGGCCAATGCCGGGGCCGCGGGCGACGATGAACAGCGTGAGCTGATGCTGTTTGCCAGCCTCGCTGAAATCAGCGCCAAGGACCTGGAGGGCATGGCGCTCAAGGATTATCAGCGCCTGCAGGCCGGCTATTTTCGCCTGGTGCAAGACGACGAGCTTTGATCCGAAGGTGATGAAAATGGCAGCGAAGCGGCTCGCCAGCGAGCTGCATTTCGCCGCCGAGGAAATCATGACCATGAGGTTTTCCGACATGGTCTGGTGGCTCACGGATTGAGCCCATCACCCAAGGAGCAGGAGTAGCAGATGGCGAGCAAACTGGAATCAGGGCTGGTGGTGATAGGTACGGCCCTCAGTTCGACGTGGGACGCCGCCTTCAAGACGGTGGAAGGCCGGATCAAGCAACTGGAGGCACAGGGCAGCAAGGCCGGGGTGCTGGAAAAGACCATCGGCCAGACCCTGCGTCTGCAGGATGAATGGAAAAAGGCCCATGACACCGGCGCCGCTTCCGCCACCGGGCTGTTGCGCCGGTTGGAAGAGAGCCGTGATGGCCTGCGCCAGCAGGGTGTGCAGGTCCATAAACTGCGCGAGGAGTACCAGGCGCTGGGTAACGTGGCTCGGGGCTCGGCTTTGCAGGCCCGAGGGTTGCAGCAGATCGGCCAGGGCAAGGCCGACTTCAAGGCGGCTTATGGCTTGGCCAAGGACGGAATCGGCAAGCTGGCCATCCCGGTCAAGGCCAGTGCCGATTATCAGGCACTGATCCGCGACATTGCGATCAAGGCCGGTGTGGCCAATCAGCCTCAGGAAGCGCAGCTGAGCCGCACCGTCATTCAGACCTCACGGGACACGGGAATGGCCCGCAACGAGGTGGCCGCTCTGGTGGGGCAGATGACTGCCAAGGGCATGTCACTGAGCAAGGCGCAAGGTTACACCGCGCTGGCGGCCCGATTCGCGGTGGGCCAGGGCGCCGGTGTGGAAGACACGGCGAACCTGATGCGGGCCCTGGAGCTGAAAGCCGGGATCAGCGACCCCAAGGTCATGGAGCAGGCCCTGGAGGCCATCGCCCTGCAGGGGCAGGCAGGCAATTTCGAGGCCGCCGACATGGCACGCTTGCTCCCGGCACTGCTCGAGAGCGCGGGTGGGCAGGGGCTCACCGGTATGGATGCGGTAAGCCAGTTGGGCTCGATGCTGCAGGTGCAGATGAACACCGCCGCAAGTCCCGATGAGGCCGCCGGACAACTGCAGAACTGGATAGGGAAAATCGGTTCCAGTGATGCAGTCAAGGCTTACAAAGATGCCGGCATTGACTACCAGGCTTCGCTGAACACCGGTATCCAGAAGGGCATGTCGAGCCTGGAGGCGAGCTTTGCCCTGGCCATGCGTTATGTCAGGGCCATCGACCCGGCCAAGGCCGCGAAGATGGCCGAGGCTCAGGCGCAAATCAGCAAGGAAACGGACCCGGCGAAGGCCAAGTCCATGCTTGAGGCTCTGGAAGAGTCCCTGCGTACCGGTGACCTGTTCACCGATATGCAGATCAAGGCGGCCTTGCTGGCTCAGACCCAGGGCCGGCAGCAGTACGAGCAAGTGAAGAAGGACTCGTTGAGTGCTTCGGGGGTTATCGACAAGAACCTGGCCGAGCGTCGGCAAGCCTCCAAGCAGCTTTGGGCTGAAACAGGGCATGCCGTTGACGACGGCATGCGTGCCGTGGGAGAGGCCCTGCGCCCGGCCACTGATCTGGCGGCCAAGGGCCTGACCCTGGTAGTCGGCAAGCTGACTCAATTGGCGGAGGCGGCTCCGTCATTGGTATTGGGAGTGACCGCTCTGGGCGCCGCGTATGTCGCGGTGAAAAAGCTGATGGCCGTCTACACCATGGGCAAGGGCCTGCTGAATGTTTTCCGAGGCGGGCTGAAGATTGATCCCAAGTTTGTGCAACGGGTATTTGTCACCAACGCACTGGGAATGGGGGCGGGCGATTACGGCATCGACGGCGGCCGGGACAAGAAGGGCAACAAGGGTCGCAAGCGCCCCGGTGGCGCGCGGGGCAAGCCCGGCACGTTCAGCAGGGTTTTCCAGACACTGAAAAGTGCATTCAGCCCAGCTCGTCTAGGCAGCGTTGCCAATGGCGCGCTGGGCATGGGGCGCACGGCGCTGAACTGGGTAGGGTCCTTGCTGAAGAGCGCAAAGCTGTCACCCAAGTTGGGTGGCAGTCTTCTGTCGGTGCTAGGTGCCGGTATTCAGGTGGCAGATACCTACCAGAATGCCAAGACCCGCGACGAGAAGGCTGAGGGTTATGGACAAGCGGCCGGAGGTCTTGCGGGGGCTGCGGCAGGTATGGCGGCAGGTGCGCTCATTGGCTCGGTGGTACCGGGGCTTGGGACCGCCGTAGGTGGCCTGATTGGCGGCATTCTGAGTGCTGCGGGTTATTGGGGAGGTTCGGTCGCCGGTGGCTCCTTGGGTAAAAAAATGTTCGGCTCCGACGAGTCGCTCAAGCAGATGCCCGTAGCCGGTCCGCTGATGATGCGCAACGCCGGGCAGAACATCCCGCCGGTCATGGGCGACATCGCCAAATCCTTCCAGACGGGCCAGACACCCCCGCTGATGGGACAGGCGGCGCGCTCGATGGCCAGTCCATCGTCGTCCACCGCGGCGCTGGCCACGATCACTGCGCCGGATTCATTCAAACCCCAGGTCCCCCCGGTCATCGAGCAGCAGTTCAGCTTCGCGCCTTACCTGTCGATCTCGGTCCAGGGCGATGTGCGCGACCCTGCGCAACTGGCCCGGGAGCTGGAACCGCACCTGCGCTGGCAGTTCGACGAGTTCAGCCGCCAGGCTGCCGCTCGCCAGCTGTTCGACGCGGCACACGTTTAAGGAGATCCCATGGCTTACATGGAACAGCTGCAATCGGGGCTTGGCGCCCTGGTGGCGGCAGCGGAGGCGGGGCGGCGCAGTGCGGATGAGATGCTGGGGCCCATGAACGGCGCCATCAGCGATATCACCGGCGCCGCCCTGGAGCTGGAGAACCTGCCCTTTGTCGGGCCGGCCCTGGGCGCCAAGTTGCAGCGCACGATGCGCGGTATCAGTGCCGCGCAGTCGGTCGTCGGTGAAGTGGCGGCCAAGTACAGCCAGGCGGTGACGGTGGCGGGGCAGGTGCAGCAGCGTCTTGGCGCGTTGCAGGAACAGGTGGCCAAGGCCGGCGCGGCGATCAACCGCATCGGCGGGCAGATCAGCCCCGCCCTGGGCAATATTTTCCCGACGGCCGCGTTTGCCGAACAGGCCACACCGGCGGCCGAGGCGGTGAAGCCCTTTCCACACCTGTTGATCCTGCAACCGCTGGGGGCCGGTGGGCAGCCTTACTACTTCAATGTCGACACCGCGGCTTTTGAGGACCTGCGCCGACAGACCGGGTTCCGCTGGGCCGGCCAGGAGCGCCTGAACCGCAGTGTCGCCCAGCAGGCGGTGGGCCAGGGTGAAGAGCGCATTTCCCTCAAGGGCGCGATCTTTCCGGGGTTCAAGGGAGGGCTGGGGCAGTTGCAGACTTTGCGCAGTATCGGCCGACGCTTGCAGCCGCTGGGCCTGACCACCGGCTACGGCGAAGTGCTGGGCACCTGGTGCCTGACCAGCATCGAGGAAGACCAGAGCCACCTGCTGGCCGGTGGTATCCCCCGCAAACAAGGTTTTTCATTGGAGTTCGTAAGCTATGGCGACGACCTGCAGAACGTCTGACGGGGACCTGCTCGATACCCTGTGTCAGCAGTACTACGGCCACCTCAACGGCAGTGTCGAGGCCGTGCTGGATGCCAATCAGGGGCTGGCCGACGAGCCCCAGCCGTTTCGCGCCGGGGTCCTGATCCGGCTGCCGCAACTGCCGGTTCGGGCCGAGGCCATGGTCCAGCTATGGGACTGATCCCCAACCCCATCAACAAGCCCCGTCGAGTACGGGGTTTGCACTTTCTGGAGCACGGCTCATGACCCCGACGTTTCGCATTGTTGCCGATGGCCGGGACATCACCGCACAGCTCAACGACCGGTTGCTGAGCCTGCGTACTACGGACAAACCCGGCATGGAGTCGGACGAATTCGAGCTGCGCATCGATGACCGCGACGGGGCCGTGGCGTTGCCCGGGCGTGGTGCAAGCATTGAAGTCTTCCTCGGTTACGCAGGCCAGGAACTGACCCGCCTGGGGCGCTATACCGTGGATGAGGTGGTGGTGAACGGACCGCCCGACACCCTCGAGATTCGCGGCAAGGCCAGTGACATGCGCGGCAGCGGTAAAACCACGCGCAGCGGCAGTTGGGAGAACGTCTCGCTGCAACTGATTGTGCGTGACCTGGCGGCGCGCAACGGCTGGATACCGATCTGCCCGCTGGCGACCAAGGTGCCACGCATCGATCAGCTCAATGAGTCCGATTTCAACTTCATCACCCGCCTGGCCAGGCAATACGACTGCACCGCCAAAGTGGCCGAAGGCAAGCTGCTGGTGCTGCCCCGGCAGGCCGGGCAGAGCGCCAGCGGCAAGGCTCTGGGCGTCGTCACCCTCACCCGTGGTGACGTCAGCCGCTATCAGTTCCGCCTGAGTGATGGCAGTACCCACAAGGCGGTGCAGACCCGGCATCAGGACAAAAAGAGTGGAGCGCTCAAAGTCATCGACCTGGGCAATGAACATGCAGCGAAGGGCGTGCCGACGGTGAATACCGATCGGCATCTGTATCCGAACAAACAGGCCGCCGAGCAGGCTGCCAAGGCGCGTCTGGCGGCCTTCAACCGCAGCACCGCCAGCCTGCGCCTGGATATGCCTGGGCGTACGGACCTGTTTGCCGAGCGAATCATCACTGCCCAGGGCTTCAAGGTCGGACTCGACGGCGACTACCTGGTGGATTCGGTCGAGCAGCTCTTCACCCAATCTGGCTGGAGTACCACGGTTGAGTGCAATGGCGGCAAGCAAGGCAAGGCCAAGGCCGCGGGCAAGAAAAAGCCAGCAGCCCGGCCACTTAAGGTGGTGCAGCTTTAAGTCATTGCGCCCAACTTTGGCGTGGACTGAACTTGATCTGCGGTGGGTTCACTCTTGGAATCCATGAGTACTAATAGTCCGTGATGAAGCGCTAGGGGCGATTGATTGATCGCTCGTTGTAAGGAGTTGCGGCCGTCTTTCTGCGCAAGTTCGCTTTGAAAATGAGCACGTAAGCTCGCAAAAGCACTGTCGGAGATCTTATGGAAAAGATTAAAGCCTTATTGCTGTTGAGTCTGTTTTCGTTGATGGGTACATCCCTGAATACCTGGGCGGATGCGATGTCTTGGAACCTGGCGCGGGATGTTGTTTTTATCAAGGAGAGTCCTGCGCCAAACTCTCCTTGGGCATTTATGCAGAATGCGTCGGGGTTGAATAATCCTGAAAACTATACGCTGTTGCCTTTTTTCAAAGCGGATGCTTGTGGTGGCAAGCCTGCTACATGCTGGCAAGATCCAGCATCTGGTTCTCATGTAACGGTCCATTTCAAGACTTATACATTCACAGGGAACGGAACTTTTGTTATCGCGCCGGGTGATGTTGTTTTTCATCCTGGTCAGAATAGTCAAACGATCATCCGCTGGGCCAGTCCAATCGTTGGGGAAGTTAATGTTCTAGGGCGTGTCAACCATGTCCATGAAACTTGTAGTGATGGTGTTACCTGGTCGTTAAGTCTGGACGGAGCCGTTATTCAGTCTGGCAGTTTGGCTAAAGGTAAGGGGGCTGTGTTTTCTGCAACCAAAGTGCCGGTTACCAAATCATCTTCTCTTTATTTTGTGCTTGATAAGAAAGCTAACTTTTCATGCGATACCAGCACTATCGACATGTTGATCGCCAACTAGTCGACACAACGTTTCGGTTTACCCGAATACAGTTCATACCAAGTGAGTGAGAACAAAATAAAGCCCAGCGGAGTGGCAACTAAGGGGCGATAACCTCGACCCCGGCCTGCAAGGATGCGGGCTTCCGATGATTCGGACCTTTTTGTAAGCCCGCCACCCCGCGGGCTTTTTATTGCCCGGTGACCCCATGAAAATCACCCCCATCTCCACCCAGCTCCGCACTCACTGCCCCAACCTCACCAACCGCATCGCTGTCGGCATCGACCTGCCTTCTCTGGAGGCCGATACCTCGTTGCAGCTCCCCGCAGCGTACATCGCGCCCCTGACCGATGTGGCGAGTCGCAGTGCGGCGCAGAACGCTGGCCGTCAAATCATCCGCGATCGTTTTGAAGTGCTGCTGGTGCTTGATGCCACCGATGCCACAAAAGCGCTGGATCTGATGCACGACCTGCGCGCCGAAGTCTGGCGGGCCCTGGTCGGTTTCAAACCCGGCCTCGACTACAACCCCATCGAATACGACGGCGGCGAGCTGGTGTCGCTCAGTGCCACCCGCTTGCTCTATCGCCTGCGCTTTTTCGCCGAGTTCCAGCTCGGTCGCAACCTTGCCAGCCAGCCGGCGGAAACCTGGGGCGAGCGTGAATTGGACGGCTTGCCGTCTTTTACCGGGGTCACGGTGCGGGTCGATGCCATCGATCCGGCCGACCCCAATCTGCAACGTCCGGGGCCCGACGGGCGTCTGGAGCTGACTTTTTCAGGAGACGTAACCCCATGACTAAACGCATCACTGTGCTGCCGGCCGTTGGCCGCGCGGTGCCGGACCCGGAAGCGGGCGATCTGTTGCCCGTCACCGGCCGTGAAGTACCGGACAACGCCTGGTGGCGTCGACGTCTGGCCGATGGCGATATCACCAGCAAAGCCGTGAAAGCGGCGAAATCACAAGGAGCCAAATAATGGCGATCGGTTTCAGCAATATCCCTGCGGACATTCGTGTACCGCTGTTCTACGCCGAGATGGACAATTCGGCAGCCAATAGCGCTTCGTCGTCCATGCGCCGCCTGATCGTGGCCCAGGTCAACGACAATGCCACCAGCACCGAAGTCGGCAGCCTGGTGCTGGTATCCAGTGTGGCCCTGGCAAAAAGCATCGGCGGTAGCGGCTCGATGCTCGCCGCCATGTACGAAACCTGGCGCAAGACCGACCCGGTCGGCGAGATCTGGTGCCTGCCGCTGCACAGCACCGAGGGCAGCCTGGCCAAGGCCGAGCTGAAACTCACCGGCGCTGCGACCCAGAGCGGCTTGCTCAATCTGTATGTCGGCGGCGTGCGGGTGCAGGCCTCGATCGTCACCGGCGCCACGGCCACTCAGGCCGCCGCTGCGCTGGCGCTGAAGATCAACGCCGCGGTCGATCTGCCGGTCACGGCGGCGGCCGTTGATGGCACTGTCACCCTGAGCGCCAAGTGGACCGGCGACACGGGCAATGACATCAGCCTGCAGCTCAATCGCCTGGGCAAGAGCAATGGCGAGGAAACCCCGGCCGGTCTGTCGCTGACCCTGGGCAAGATGGCCGGCGGCACCGGTGTGCCGGATCAGGTCGCGGCATTGGCAGCGTTGGGCGACGAGCCTTTCGAGTTTATCTGCATGCCCTGGACCGACACTTCGACCCTCAACGCCTGGCAAGCCGTCATGGATGACAGCACCGGTCGCTGGTCCTGGGCCAAGCAGTTGTTCGGCCATGTCTACAGCGCCAAACGCGGCACCGTCGGCACGCTGGTAGCAGCGGGCCAGGCGCGTAATGACCAGCACATGACCATCCAGGCCCTGGAAGCCGGTGTGCCGCAACCGGTGTGGGTGCAAGCCGCCGCCCTGGCGGCGCGGACCTCGGTGTTTATCTCCGCCGACGCCAGCCGCCCGACTCAAAGTGGCAGCCTGCCGGGTGTCGATCCGGCACCGGCCAGCGAGCGTTTCACCCTGACCGAGCGTCAGTCGCTGCTCAACTACGGCATCGCCACCGCCTACTACGAAGGCGGCTATGTGCGGATCCAGCGTTCGATCACCACCTACCAGAAAAACGCCTACGGCCAGGCCGACAACTCCTACCTGGACAGCGAAACCATGCACCAGTCGGCGTTTATCGTGCGCCGCCTGCAAAGCGTGATCACCAGCAAATACGGGCGTCACAAGCTGGCTTCCGATGGCACCCGCTTCGGCGCCGGGCAACCGATCGTGACCCCGAGCACCATTCGCGGCGAGCTGATTGCCCAGTACGCCAAGCTGGAAATGGAAGGCCACGTGGAGAACGCCGAGCTGTTCGCCGAGCACCTGATCGTCGAGCGCGACGTGCAGGACCCGAGCCGGGTCAACGTGCTGTTCCCGCCGGACTACATCAATGGCCTGCGGGTGTTCGCGCTGCTCAACCAGTTCCGCCTGCAGTACGACGCGGCGGCCTGAATCGGGCCTGTTGCATAGCGTTTTTTCAGCCCGCCTCGAGCGGGCTTATTTTTTCGGAGAAATATCATGGGTCAACTGATTGCAGGCACCTGCTACGTCAAAGTGGACGGCGCGCAACTGACCATCAACGGCGGCTGCGAAGCACCGCTGATGGCCGTCAAGCGGGAAACCGTGGTCCCGGGTTTCTACAAGGAAACCGACCTCACCCCGTCGTTCAAAGTCACCGCGCTGCACACCCCGGACTTCCCGCTCAAGCAGCTGATTGCCGGTTCCGACATGACCGTCACCTGCGAGTTCGCCAACGGCAAGGTCTACGTGCTGGCCGGTGCCTACCTGGTGGACGAACCGGTGGCCAAGGGCGATGACGCCACCATCGAGCTGAGCTTCGAAGGGCAGAAGGGGACCTGGCAATGAGCAGCCTGGTGAAGTTGCACGTGCCGATCGAAGCTCACGGCGAGCCGTTGCTGGAACTCACCCTGCGCCGGCCAACGGTGCAGGAAGTGCGCACCATCAAGGCGCTGCCGTACAAGATCGACAAAGGCGAGGAAGTCAGCCTGGACATGGACGTCGCGGCCAAATACATCGCGGTCTGCGCCGGCATTCCGCCGTCCTCGGTCAACCAACTGGACCTGGCTGACCTCAATGCCTTGAGCTGGGCGGTGGCGAGTTTTTTCATGAGTGCGGCATCGCAGCCATCGCCGACCTGATCGCTGTCGCCTATGACCTGGCCTGGTTCTGGAAGGTAGACCCCGAACAGATGCTGGCCAGGCCACTGGATGTGCTCCGGGAATCCCTGGAGCACGCGCAACGGATCAATGCGATGCAGCAGGTGCAGTGATGGCAGACACACAAACCGTAGAAAAGAAATCGGTGCTGCTCAGCGGCATCGATGAGCTGTCCCCCAAACTCGCGTCTCTTCAGGGCAAGGTCGACACGTTCAAGAAGAACCTTGAGCAGACGGGGCTGGGCAAGCTGGACATCAGCGGTCTGTTCAAGGGCGGCAGCCTGATGACGCCGTTCGTGGAGGGGATCAAGGCCTGCGATGCATTCAAGGGCAAGTTGGCCGAGGTCGGCGATTCGGCCAGCGGCACCGATATGCCGGGCGCTGCGCAAAACATGAACGTGTTCAGCCAGTCGATGGGGAAGGTTTCAGCCGCCATCGATGCGGCCTTGTTGCCGGCCGTAGGTGCACTGGTGGTGGGCCTGGAGCCCATGCTCAACAGCGTGGGCAGCCTGCTCAACGACAACCCGGCGCTGGTTGAAGGGTTGGCCGCTGGTGCCATTGCTTTCTCGGCGATGCAGACGGCGGTCACTGGGGCGACTCAGGTGTTTGGCCTGATGAGCACCGTGCTCAGCGCCTCCCCGGTGATGTTGATCGCCATGGGCATCGCCCTGGCCGCCGGCGTGATCGTGGCCAACTGGACTCCGATTTCAGCCTTTTTTGTCAGCCTCTGGGAGGGCGTCAAAAGCGCCGCGGCGACGGCGATGGATGTGTTGAGCACAGTGTTCAGCTGGACCCCGCTGGGCATGGTGATTAACAACTGGGGCTCGATCACGGCGTTTTTTTCCAGTCTGTGGAACGGGGTCAAAGCGCTGGCGGGCTCGGTTGTCGATTTCCTGAAGGCGGTGTTTTCCTGGTCGCCGTTGGGGCTGGTCATGGATAACTGGGGCGGGCTGACCGGCTTGTTTTCGGCGATCTGGGATCTGCTCAAGGCGTTGGCGGTGCCGGTTATGGGGGTTCTCAAGAGCCTGTTTGACTGGTCGCCGTTGGTGATGCTCTACAACAACTGGGGCGCGGTCACGGGCTTCTTCAGTTCGATCTGGGCTGCGCTGCAACCTGGCGTGGATGCAGTGAAGAAGGTGTTCCAAACCCTGTTCGATTTTTCTCCGCTGGTGATGCTCTACAACAACTGGGGCGCAGTCACAGGCTTCTTCAGCTCAATCTGGGCCGCACTTCAACCAGGTGTCCAGTTCGTGAAGAAGGGCCTTGAAACCCTGTTCGACTTCAATCCGTTGGTGATGCTGTACAACAATTGGGGGGCGGTTACTGAATTCTTCAGTTCGATCTGGGCTGCGCTGCAACCTGGCGTGGAAGCAGTGAAGAATGTGTTTCAAACCCTGTTTGATTTTTCTCCACTGGTGATGCTTTACGACAATTGGGGGGCGGTCACTGATTTCTTCAGTTCGCTGTGGGACAAATTGCGACCGACCTTCGAGTCAATCAAGCAAGCGTTCGCGACGCTATTCGAAGGTGGTTTCGGAGGGCTGATCGCTACGGTCACCGGCAAGGTTGAAGGTCTTACCGAGGCACAAAGAACCATCAATGCCGCGGGCAACGGGCTGGCTTCAATGCAGGGCGGCGCCCTGACGCAAAACTCCAGTGCGCTGATCCAGCAAACCGCCGCCAATAACCGTACCCAACTCGAAGGCGGCTTGATGGTGAGCTTCGCCAACGCCCCTGCCGGCCTACGCGTCGACCAAGCCCAAACCAACCAGCCAGGCCTGACCGTGGCCTCCACCGTCGGCTATCGCTCGCTTTCCCTGGGAGGTTCCAATGTCTGATTCCTGGCGTGATCGTTTATTGCCGGCGTCATTTCGCGGCGTGGCGTTTTGGGTGGACCAGGCGAAAACCCCGGTCGGCCAGAAGGGCCAGTTGCACGAGTACCCACAGCGCGACCAGCCGTTTTTCGAGGGCCTGGGGCAGCAGGCGAAGATCCATGACCTGACGGCGTTTATCGTCGGCGCCGATTGCCTGGAGCAGCGCGACAAACTGCTCAAGGCCCTGGAGGAGGGCGCCGGTGAGCTGGTGCACCCGTGGCTCGGGCGGATGCAGGTCAAGGTCGGCGAGTGCGAGATGACCCAGACCCGCCAGGACGGCGGACTGGTGACCTTCAGCCTGAAGTTCTACCCGGATCAGCCGCTGCGCTTTCCTTCGGCAGCGGTCAACACCCAGCAGCAGTTGCTGGTGGCCTCCGACAGCCTGCTGGGTTCGGCGGTGAGCCGTTTTGAAGAGGCGGTCAGCCTGATCAAGGCGGTGCGGATTGGGGTCAAGGAGCTGCGCGACAGCCTCAAGGACGTCTATCAGGTGATCGAGCATGAGTTCAAGCAAGTGCTCGACACCTACCGCGACCTCAGCCTGCTGGTGCGTTCGATCAAGGAACTGCCGCGTGAAGTCAGCGCCGAGTTCGAAGGCTTGCTGGGGGATATCCGCGAGCTCAAGGATTTCGCCCGCGAGGGCTATCGCGGGATTCTGGCCAACGCTTCGCAACAGGTCGAGGCAGCCAAGCAGATCGATACGCCCAAGCTCACCACCGGCAAGGACACCACGGCGGCAGCCCAGGCCATGGCCAACCTGGTGCAGGACGCACTGCTGGTGAAGCTGGGCTACAAGGTGGCGCAGATGCCGGTGGCGACGCCGGTGGTCAAGCTCAACTCCACGCCGGCAGTCGGGCAGCAGGCGGTACAACCGGTGCAGCGCCTTGAGGTGCCGGTGGCCGATGATGTGCTGACCCTGCGCGATGCCCTGAATGAGGTGATCTGGGGCGCTGCGCTGAAGGCCGATGCCCGGCACTACGAGGTGCTCAATGCACTGCGCCAGCAGCTGTTCGGGCACCTGACCGCGGTGGCGTCTTCCGGGGTGCGCCTGATTACCTTGTCGCCCACGCAGAGCCAGCCGGCTCTGGTCCTGGCCTATCAACGTTTTGCCGATGCGACGCGGGTCGGCGAAGTGATCCAGCGCAATGGCGCAGCGCACCCCGGGTTCCTGCCGGCCAAAGGCCTTAAAGTCGCCCGGGAGTAAGCCATGACCGAACTGCAGAATACCGTGACCCTGACCGTGGACGGTCTGGATTACAGCGGCTGGAAAAACGTGGAAATCGTCGCCGATCTGGAGCGTCAGTTTCGCACCTTCAGCATGAACATCACCTGGCAGTGGCCAGGGCAGGACCAGCAGGTGCGGATCAAGCCCGGCGCGCGCTGCCAGGTGCGTATCGGCTGCGACCTGGTGCTCACCGGGCACGTGTACAAGGCGCCCATCAGTTACGACGGCAAGCAAATCAGCCTGAGTATCCAGGGCAGTTCGCTGACCCAGGACCTGGTGGATTGCGCCGCCATCAATCGCCCCAGCCAATGGCGCGAGCAGGACCTGCTGAGCATCGTGCGCGCCCTGGCCCAGCCCTATGGGGTGACCGTGCGCAGCGAAATCCCCACCACCAGCAAGTTGCACACCCACAGCATCGTCCCGGGGGAAACGGTGTTCGCTTCCATCGACCGCTTGCTGACCCTGTACCGGGTGTTTTCCACCGACGATGTCGAAGGCGCGTTGCTGTTGGCGGCACCGGGCAGCGGCGGGCGCGCCAGTGATGTGCTGGAGCTGGGCAAGAACATCCTGTCGGCGAATGCAGCGATGGATTTCTCTGCGGTGTTTTCCGAGTACCGGGTGATCGGTCAGCACAAGGGCAGCGACCAGAAAAGCGGCAGCGCGGTCAGTGAAGTGTCCGGGGTGGCGAGCGATGCGCAGACCACCCGCAAGCGAGTCACGGTGATCAGCGAGGCGGCGCAACTGACCCCGGAACTGGCCCAGCAGCGGGCCGACTGGGAAAGCGCCAGCCGCCAGGGCAAAGCGCTGACCACCACCTACAGCGTGCAAGGCTGGCGCCAGGCCAATGGCGACCTGTGGCGTCATAACTGCCTGGTGCGGGTGATCGACAAGGTGCTGGGCTTCGATCAGGAGATGCTGATCTCCAAGGTCACTTACTCGCTGTCCGAGCGCGGTTCCATCACCACCTTGCAAGTGGCGCCGCCCGCCACCTTCGACGCCAACCCGGTGCCGACGAAACGCTGAAGCCCTGGCCCGATTGAGCGTTGTAGAGGCCGCTTGCCGGCACTGACGTTCAATCGGTCCTGCTCAGCATCCATGGCCAGCCCATCGGCTTCTCACCCGCGGCGACCTGCTGCAAAGGATTCCACCATGAGCCTACTGACACGCCTGTTGGCGCGCGGCACCGTCGTGCTCGCCAACTCGGCCAATAAACTGCAATCGCTGCAAATGCGCCTGACCGCCGGTGAGGTGAGCGATGACATGGAGCATTTCGAACCCTACGGCTTTACCAGCAACCCCCTGGCCGGCGCCGAAGGCATCGCCACCTTTCTCGGCGGCGACCGTTCCCATGCCGTGGTGCTGGTGGTCGCCGACCGGCGCTACCGGCTCAAGGCCCTGGCCGAAGGCGAGGTGGCGATCTACACCGACGAGGGCGACAAGATCCACTTCAAGCGCGGGCGGATCATCGACATCGACACCACGACCCTGAACATCCGCGCCAGCAGTGGGGTGAACATCGACACCGCGACCCTGAACATCTACGCCAGCAGCGCGGTGAACATCGACACGCCGACCCTGACCCAGAGCGGCAAGATCGTCTCCCAGGGCGACCAGATCGCAGGCGGCATCAGCCAGATCCAGCACGTGCATTCCGGTGTGCAGCCGGGCCTGGGGCAGACCGGCATGCCGGTGGGGGGCTGAGTATGTTGACCTCTCTGAACCTGAAAGCCGCGCTGACCCGTTCGGTGCTGATCAGCCTGTTTACCTGGCGCCGCGCCGCCGATGACGACGCCCTCGATGACGACGAGCGTTTTGGCTGGTGGGGCGACAGCTTTCCCAGTGTCGCCGACGACCGCATCGGCTCGCGCCTGTGGTTGCTACGGCGGGTCAAGCTGACCCGGCAGACCCAGCTCGACGCTGAATTCTATGCCCGCGAAGCCCTGCAATGGCTGATCGACGACGGCCACTGCAGCGCCATCGACATCATCAGCGAACGCCTCGACGCCCAGCGCCTGAACCTGCGCACGGTGCTGACCCTGGCCGATGGCGAGCGCCTGGACATCAACCCCACTCACAGTTGGCAGGTGACCTATGCCGTTTGAAACGCCTTCGCTGCCGGTGCTGATCAAGCGCACCCAAAGCGACCTGGCCAGCGATGCGCTGCGCCAGTCCGATGCGCAAGTGTTGGCCCGCACCCTCAGCGGCGCCGCCTTTGGCCTGTATGGCTACCTGGATTGGATCGCCGAGCAGATCCTGCCGGACAAGGCCGATGAGTCGACCCTGGAACGCATCGCCGCGCTGCGCCTGAACCAGCCGCGCAAAGCGGCCCAGGCCGCCAGTGGCAGTGTCAGCTTCAGTGCCGTGGCCGGTGCCGTGCTGGATGTCGATACCCTGCTGCAAAGCAGTGACGGCCGCAGTTACAAAGTGACCGCGGCGCGCACCACCAGCGCCGGCCTGAACAGCACCCGCATCCAGGCCGTGGACGCCGGCACCCTGGGCAATGCCGAGGAGGGGCTGAGCCTGATTCCGGTGCAGCCGATCCAGGGCATCGGCAACAGTTTCACGGTGCTGGCGCCGGGCGTCAGTGGCGGCGTGGCCGAGGAAAGCCTTGAGTCGCTGCGGGCTCGGGTGATTCGTTCGTACCGCATCATTCCCCATGGCGGCGCCGCCGACGACTACGAGACCTGGGCCCTGGAATGCGCCGGGATCACCCGTGCCTGGTGCCGCCGCAACTACCTGGGCCCGGGCACCGTCGGCCTGTTTGTGATGCGCGACGACGACCCGCAGCCGATCCCCAATGCCGAGCAACTGGCGCAGGTTCAGGCCTACATCGAGCCGCTGCGCCCGGTGACCGCCGAGCTCTATGTGCTGGCGCCGGTGATGCAACCCGTGACCTACCGACTGCGCCTGACCCCCGACACCAGCGCCGTGCGCGCCGCCGTCGAGGCTGAACTGCGCGACCTGCACAGCCGCGAAGCCGGGCTTGGCGAAAGCCTGCTGCTGACCCACATCAGCGAGGCCATCAGCAGCGCCACCGGCGAGCGCGATCACCGGCTGCTGGCACCCACCCAGGATGTGCCCGCGGCCAACAACCAACTGTTGGTGTTCGGAGGTTGTGTATGGCTGGAATAAGAAGCGCCGCGCAATACCAGGGCCAACTGCGCAGCCTGCTGCCCAGCGGCCCGGCCTGGGACCCGGAGCGCCTGCCGGAATTGCAGCAGGTGCTGCAAGGCGTGGCCCAGGAACTGGCGCGCATCGACGCCCGCGCCGTCGACCTGCAAAACGAAATGGACCCGGCGAGCGTCAGCGAACTGGTGCCGGATTGGGAAAAGGTCATGAACCTGCCTGACCCCTGCCTGGGCCTGACCCCGCTGTTCGACGACCGCCGCCTGGCGGTGCGTCGTCGCTTGCTGGCCGTCGGCAGCCAGCGTGCCAGCTACTTCGTCGAAATCGCCCGTAGCCAGGGCTACCCCAACGCCAGCGTCACTGAACTGCGCACCCCGCGCATGGGCCGCTCGCGTTTTGGCGACGCGCACTTCGGCACCTGGCAGGCGCATTTCATGTGGACCCTCAACACCGGCGGCCGCCTGCTACTGGGCCGGCGCTTCGGCGCCAGCTACTGGGGAGAACGTTTTGGCACCAACCCGGGCAGCGCCCTGGAATGCCTGATTCATCGCAGTGCACCGGCGCATACGCGGGTGTACATCAACTATGACTAGAGATTAGAAAACGAGTGGATTTTCCAAAAAGTGTACCCAGCGTAGGGCTGGTGAATGGCAAGTTTGTTGATGAAAACCCGGTCACTGGCCAGGTCGGTTCGCTGATTTCCTCCGAGTGGGGCAATGCCGTGACCGATGAGCTGCTGAACGTGATTCGTGCCGGGGGTGAGCAACCCTCCGAGGCGGATCACGACCAACTGTTGGCCGCGATCAAAACCATCGTCAAAGACTCCATCCCCCCGGAAAAAATCAGAACCACGCTGGCGCAATACGGGATCACCGACGCCTACACCAAGTCGGTGACCTACACCAAGGCCGAGATTGAGGCCTTGCTCAAGAACATGTCGGCATTGCCGGTCGGCGCCATGGTGCCGTTCCCCAAGGGCAGCGTGCCGCCGGGGTTTCTTGAAGTGGATGGCAGTGTGCAGAGCATTGCGGCGTTGCCGGATCTGGCGGCGTATCTGGGCACGACGTTCAACACGGGGGGCGAAGGGGCGGGTAATTTCCGTTTGCCGGAGTCGCGTGGGGAGTTTTTGCGGGGGTGGGATCATGGGCGGGGGGTGGATGCCGGCCGCGGCATTGGAACCTATCAGGCTGATGCTCTGCAAAACATCGTGGCGGGTCTGGATGCGAATCCGAATAACAGTTACCAGTTTCTTGGTGAAGGGCTAAGCACCTCTGGCGCATTTAAGCTTACAACGAGAAATTCGAATGGTGTTGCAGATGTCGGCCTTGTCGGAGACATTCAGGCTGCGTCGTTAACCTTCGACGCATCCCGGGTGGCTCGTACCGCAACAGAGACCCGATCACGTAACTTGGCTGTGATGTGGTGCATCAAGGCCTGGAACGCGCCGATCAATCAGGGAAATATTGATATCGCCACGCTGGCGGCAGAGGTGCAAAGGCTTAAGAACCTTTCGGGCGCCCCCTATAAAGGGCTCTGCGTTTCTGCTACCGGAACCAACGCGCTGATCTCGGTCAAGGCCCGCAGTTTGATCGTGGGCAGCGGCGGTGCCGCTCAGGCCTTGAACGGCGTGGATTTGAGTATCAATCTTCAGACCACTGGACTGGATGGCCTGGATACAGGCGTGCTGGCAGCGTCCAGTTGCTACAGCACCTGGGTGGTCACCAACGGCACCCGAGTCGCGGGGATTGCAGCGCTGATGCCGCTTATCTCCTGCTCCACCACGGCGGGTTCAGCGATTGTCACCGGCATTTCCAGTACCGCGTCGATGCGCCCGGGCATGCCGTTTGGCGGGGTGAATTTTGCGCCGGGGGCTTTTATCAAGTCCGTGGACTCGGCGGGGCAGATTACTGCCAGCATGCCTGCGACCGCGACCAGTGCGAGCACTACGCTGCGTTTTGTGTATGAGCCGGTTTTGCCTGCTGATTATGTGGCTGTGCGGGTGAATGCATTTTTTACCGATTCGACGTCGAAGTTCCCATTGTCGTTCGTCCAGATCGGTTGCCGCCTCCAGTACAGACTGGCAGCAGGTTCGAATATGACGGTTTACCCGCGCATGGCTGCTCAAACATCAGGAGTCCTAAGTGCGTGGACTGCGATTTCGACTGATGCTTTTGTCCCTCCAACTGCATCCTCTATTGTGGGTTTTGTTGCTTCTATTGCAGGATCCAATAGCGGGAATATTTCGGTAGCCCCCAATAATTTAACAACGCCGGGTGCTGTGCCGACGTTTGTCAATCCTATGCCAATGAGCATCACCGCAAATAGTCTAGCAGGCTCCTTTCCATTCGTTTTTATGCTTGAAGGATCTCACATCTATTGGTGTGGAGGAGGCGGTAATAACTACAACGTACTGGCTTGTCAGGGCTGGGAGGACACTCTATGAGTAAGTATGCAGTTCGAAACGACGGTCATGGTTGGAGGGCTATTGGCGGCCCAGACGATATTGCTGCCGATGAGTGGTACTGCACGGGCTTACCACCTGATCCAGTCCCTGTCCTTCCGAGCAGTAAGGAGCTAAGTGTCGATGCTAAGGCCGTGCGTGACAAGTTGCTGGCTATCGCCGCAAACCGTATGGGGCCTTTACAAGACGCAATCGATACCGAAAGTGCTACTGAGGAAGAAGTAGAAAGCTTGCTCAGGTGGAAGCGCTACCGGATTGCGCTTAACCGAATCGAGATGCAGGAGAAGTTTCCAGTGGATGTGGAGTGGCCAATGTCTCCAGACCAGTTTCAGTAACTTTAACGGTTTGACTTAAGTATCCATCTTCAGCTTCCGCATCGTTGTTAAGCTCCAAGTATTCCGGTGTCGATTTGATACTGGTTGTAACTCTTATCCCAATCGTTGAAAACTCGGTAATTGAAGCCTCCCGTCGCGCTACACATAGCGGAGTGAATCCTGTCAGTTAGCAATGTACGGACGTCAGTCTCCGAGTAAAACGCTGCAACCCGAATTATCTGATTTATGGCACTGCGTCGAACTTTGATCGGCGCATATCAATGATAACCAAAGGACAGACGAATGGATTACCCGAAGAGTGTACCCAGCGTTGGGCTGGTGAATGGCAAGTTTGTCGACGAGAACCCGGTCACGGGCCAGGTCGGATCACTGATTTCCTCCGAGTGGGGCAATGCGGTGACCGACGAGTTGCTGAACGTGATTCGTGCCGGCGGCGATGAGCCGCTCGAGGCCGAGCATGACCAGCTATTGGCGGCGATCAAGGCGATTGTCAAAGACTCCATTCCACCGGAAAAGATCAGGACGACATTGGCGGCGTACGGGATTACCGATGCGTACACCAAGTCGGTGACCTACACCAAGGCCGAGATCGAAGCATTGTTGAAGAACATGTCGGCGTTGCCGGTGGGAGCCATGGTGCCGTTTCCCAAGGGGACGGTGCCGGCGGGGTTCCTGGAAGTGGATGGCAGTGTGCAGAGCATTGCGGCATTGCCGGATCTGGCGGCGTATTTGGGGACTGCGTTCAACACCGGTGGTGAGGGGGCGGGCAACTTTCGCTTGCCGGAGTCGCGTGGGGAGTTTTTGCGTGGGTGGGATCATGGGCGGGGAGTGGATGCGGGGCGGTCTGTTGGCAGTTGGCAGGCGGATGCGTTTCAGGGGCACTACCACGCTAGCGCAGCCGATACAGCTAGACCATATTCGACTGGCGGAACCACAGGTGACTACCTCGCCCGTTTTGGGACGGGAAATCCAACAACAAACGGAGTACGAGAAGCAATTAATAATGGCGTCGATGGTTCGCCGCGAACCGCTTCCGAAACCCGTCCACGGAACCTAGCGGTCATGTGGTGCATTAAGGCCTGGAACGCCCCTATCAATCAGGGCCAGGTCGATGTGGCGGCGCTAGTGTTGGAGATGCAGAAGCTTCGAGCATTGTCCGGTTTCGGCGGCCATAAAGGATTGGTGGTTTCCGCTACTGGCACCAATGCGATTATCTCCGTCAAGGCTACAGGCCTTATTGTTGGAAGTGGCGCCACCGCGCAGGCCTTGAATGGCGTAGATGTGAACATCAACCTTCAAACACCGGGGTTGAATGGTCTTGATGTTGGCTCACTGGCGGCTTCAAGTTGGTATAGCTCCTGGGTTGTGACAAATGGCGCTCAAGTGGCAGGTATTGCTGCGCTGATGCCGGTTATTCAGTGCGTTACTACCGCTGGCTCTTCAGTGGTAACGGGCATTGCCAGCACAAGTTCAATGCGTCCGGGAATGCGTTTTGGTGGAACGAGTTTCCCGTCAGGTGCATTTATAAAGTCTGTGGATTCTGAGGGGCAGATTACTGTCAGCGTAGTTGCGAATGCTACTGCCGTGAATAGCATTTTGCGTTTTGTTTATGATCCAGTTTTACCTGCTGGATTTGTCGCTGTTCGTGTGGGGGCGTTTCTTACAGACTCGACGACTAACAGGTATCCGCTGAGGTTTATTCAGAATGGGAAAACTGCAGAGTATGCAAAGCTGTCAGCAACTAACGTAGCGGAGTTTCCGGTTGCCGCCAGCGGCGGGACTGGTTGGGTAATGACCGCAATTAGTTTGGCGGCATTTGTACCGCCAACTGCAACCACTGTGAAAATTGTAGCCGCATTGACTACGTCGGAAGCGTATTCCGATATTTCTGTAGCCCCTGTAGTTGGCTACGCAAACAATGATTACTCTGGAATAAATGGTCCTTCGCTTTTTGGCTATCTCTCGGGTGGCTTCCAAGCAAATGTGATGCTTCATAGTATGGGTATGGCTTGGAACTCAAGAGCTGCAAACGGAAAGATAATTATTCTTGGATGGGAAGATAGTTTATGAGCGGCTATGCAGTTAGAAATGATGGCCAAGGATGGCGCGCAGTTGATGGGAAAGATGATGTGGGCGTTGATGAGTGGTATTGCCTAGATAATCCTCCTGATCCGGTTTCACTACCACTCACTTTCAAAGAGTTGGAAATGAAGGCCAAGGATGACAGAGATAAGCTTCTCGCCATCGCTGCAAACCGCATGGGGCCATTGCAGGACGCCGTTGACACCGACAACGCCACAGTTGATGAACTTGAATATCTGAAACTCTGGAAGCAATACCGTATCGCCCTGAATCGGATCGATAAACAGGATGGCTTTCCCCAGGTGATTGATTGGCCGGTCACACCCGACGGAATTCCAAACCTCTAAGCGACCCGTACTGACGGGGCATTTTTTATGAGACTCGAACCTCACCCATGCAAATCACCGAACAACAACTGCAACAAATCCTCCCCAACGCCCGCCGCCAAGCGGGCGTTTTTGTTTCTCCACTCAACACCGCCATGGCCCGTCGGCAGATCGATACGCCGAAGCGTCAGGCGGCCTTTCTCGCTCAGATCGGGCATGAATCCGGGCAACTGCAATACGTGCGTGAACTGGGCAGCGATCAATACCTGAGCAAATACGACACCGGCACCCTCGCCGCGCGCTTGGGCAATACGCCGCAAGCCGATGGCGATGGCCAGCGTTTTCGCGGGCGCGGGCTGATTCAGGTCACCGGGCGCAGCAATTATCGTCGTTGCAGCCTGGCGCTGTTCGGCGATGAGCGCCTGCTGGAGCTGCCGCAACTGCTGGAGCAGCCGCAATGGGCCGCCGAGTCGGCGGCCTGGTTCTGGGAACAGGGCGGGCTTAATGCCCTGGCCGATCGCGACGAGTTCAACAGCATTACCCGCCGCATCAACGGCGGTTTGAATGGGCTGCAGGATCGCTTGCAGCTCTGGGCTCGGGCGAGGGCGGTGTTATGCCAGCCCTCGGTCTGAACCTCGCAACTTATCGGGTGCTAGGGGTTGTCGTGCTGTTGGCCGTCGTGGCCGGCGGCTCGGCGGCGCTGGCCTGGCGTATTCAGGGTTGGCGTTACGCCGGGCAATTGGCAGAACAGGCTCGATTGCACAGTGAGACCCTGGATCAACTGGCCCTGTCGGCTGCAACGCAACAGCGCGCCGAGCAGGATAAACGCCTGGTGCTGGAGCAACAGCTGCAGGCCAGCGAGCAAGTTCATTACCGAGCATTAACCGATGCACAACGTGATCAAGGTCGCTTGCGCGATCGCCTTGCCACTGCTGATTTGCGCTTGTCAGTCTTACTCGACGCCGACGATCCACACGCCGGCTGCCCAGTGCCAGCCTCCGCCACCAGCGGCGGCCTGGTTCATGCAGGCTCACGAGCCCGACTTGACCCGGCGCATGCTCAACGAATTATCGCCATCACCGACGCCGGAGACCGCGGACTGATTGCCCTGCAGGCATGCCAGGCCTATATCAGGGCGATCCGTCACTGACATTTTGATCCAGACTGTGTCTTGCAAGCGCAACCTGCTGGTGTACGGTAAGTCACTTGCCAGCCCCATCAGGAGAGGCCTCCGTGAAAGAAATCACTCAACTCGCCGCTGAACTTGGCAGGCGCCTGCAGCTGCTCAATGCCCATGTCACGACGGCCGAGTCCTGCACCGGCGGCGGAATCGCCGAAGCCATCACTCGTATTCCCGGTAGCTCGGCCTGGTTCGAGGCCGGGTATGTCACCTATTCCAATCGGCAGAAAACCCAGCAGTTGGAAGTGCCTGCCGAGCTTTTCGCCTCGGTGGGCGCGGTCAGCCGCGAGGTGGTCGAGGCCATGGTGCGCGGCGCCCAGGATAAAAGCCTGGCCCATTTCGCCGTGGCGGTGAGTGGGGTGGCCGGGCCGGACGGGGGCTCGCCACAGAAGCCGGTGGGCACCGTCTGGCTTGCCTGGGGCGCGGGAGAGACGCTGGTCAGTGAGCTGCGGCACTTCTCCGGTAACCGGGATGAGGTCCGCCGACAAACGGTGAAGGCCGCGCTAGAGGGGCTGCTGCAACATGCAGCGGCAGAAATCTCAAATCAGGGGTAGGCGATCCTCAAGCGCTGTGGAATAATACTGGCTACTTATACAGGTGTTGGCCGTCAGGCCTTATTGATTACGTGAGGACTTTAATGGACGACAACAAGAAGAAAGCCTTGGCTGCGGCCCTGGGTCAGATCGAACGTCAATTCGGCAAGGGTGCCGTAATGCGTATGGGCGATCAGGACCGTCAGGCGATCCCGGCTATTTCCACTGGCTCTCTGGGTCTGGACATCGCGCTCGGCATTGGCGGTCTGCCAAAAGGCCGTATCGTTGAAATCTACGGTCCGGAATCTTCCGGTAAAACCACGCTGACGCTGTCGGTGATCGCCCAGGCGCAAAAAGCCGGCGCCACCTGCGCATTCGTCGACGCCGAGCACGCCCTGGACCCTGAGTACGCCGGCAAACTGGGCGTCAACGTCGACGACCTGCTGGTCTCCCAGCCGGATACCGGTGAGCAGGCCCTGGAAATCACCGACATGCTGGTGCGCTCCAACGCGGTTGACGTGATCATCGTCGACTCCGTAGCCGCTCTGGTACCAAAGGCTGAAATCGAAGGCGAAATGGGTGACATGCACGTGGGCCTGCAAGCCCGTCTGATGTCCCAGGCGCTGCGTAAAATCACCGGTAACATCAAGAACGCCAACTGCCTGGTTATCTTCATCAACCAGATCCGTATGAAAATCGGCGTGATGTTCGGCAGCCCGGAAACCACCACCGGTGGTAACGCGCTGAAGTTCTATGCCTCGGTTCGTCTGGATATCCGTCGTACTGGCGCGGTGAAAGAAGGTGATGAAGTCGTTGGTAGTGAAACCCGCGTCAAAGTCGTGAAGAACAAGGTGGCTTCGCCGTTCCGTCAGGCCGAGTTCCAGATTCTCTACGGCAAGGGCATCTACCTCAACGGCGAGATGATCGATCTTGGCGTGCTGCATGGCTTCGTTGAGAAGTCCGGTGCCTGGTATGCCTACAACGGCAACAAGATCGGCCAGGGCAAGGCCAACTCGGCCAAGTTCCTGCAGGACAATCCGGATATCGCGGCGGCCCTCGAGAAGCAGATTCGCGACAAGCTGCTGACCCCGGCTCCGGATGTCAAAGCTTCGCCAGCCAAAGAAAGCGTTGCTGACCTGGCTGATGCTGATAGCTGATTGAGCCAATGACCGCCGTACTCGATACCCTCGTCGCGGTGCGGCGAACTGCAATGGACCTGCTCGCGCGACGCGAGCATGGTCGAGTCGAGCTGACGCGTAAACTGCGTCAGCGCGGCGCCCCTCCTGAAATGATCGAAGAGGCACTTGACCGTCTGACCGAAGATGGTCTGCTCTCCGAAACTCGTTACCTCGAAAGTTTTGTCTCCTACCGTGCCCGTTCTGGTTACGGCCCTTTGCGTATTCGCGAAGAGCTGAGTCAGCGTGGCTTGCAGCGCGGCGATATCGAACTGGCCTTGCGCGAGTCGGGGATTGACTGGCAAGAACAGTTGCAGGACGTCTGGCGCCGCAAGTTTGCTGGCCATTTACCGATCGATGCCCGTGAGCGCGCCAAGCAGGGGCGCTTTTTGAGTTATCGGGGGTATTCGATGGAGCTGATCAACCGCTTGTTCAGCGGTCGCTCAGACGACTGATAATGTGGCCCTGCCCTGAAAGGCTCGGGCCACCCCGTGCTGATCAAGTGACCTTGATCGGCTCCCTGACTCGATGTTGCGTCTTGGTCTGAGTATTGGCCCAGTTTTCCGGCAGGTTGATAAAGTCGATCAGTTCTCGCAGGCGACCGTTGTTGCGAGCATTGAAGGTGAATGCCAGGCGAGCCAGGTGGCTGAACTGGGGTTCGTCGTGCTCTTCGCCGCTGTAGGCATGCTGATGAAAGTGATCACTCAGGCATAAATCGGCAAAAGTGGCCTGCATCTGTTCCAGTGCCCCATCGCTGAGTTTGTGGTTCATGCGGATCACAAACTGGTGCTTCAGCCAGCGGCTGGAGTGGAAGTTGGCGTAGAACTGGTTGATTTCCGCCACTGCCTCCTCGGTGCTGTGCACCAGGCGCATCAGCTTCATGTCGGTGGGCAGGATGTAATGATTGGCCTCCAGTTGCTGCTGGATAAAGTCCAGCGCGCCTTGCCAGAAACTGCCTCCGGGAACGTCCAGCAGCACCACTGGCACCAGCGGGCTTTTACCGGTCTGGATCAAGGTCAGGACTTCCAGGGCTTCATCCAGGGTGCCAAAACCGCCAGGGCATAGCACCAGCGCATCGGCTTCCTTGACGAAAAACAGCTTGCGCGTGAAGAAGAAGTGGAACGACAACAGGTTGTGGGTGCCGCCGACCGTTGAGTTGGCGTGCTGCTCGAAGGGCAGGGTGATATTGAACCCCAGGCTGTGATCGAGGCCCGCACCTTCATGGGCGGCTGCCATGATGCCGCCGCCGGCGCCGGTGATCACCATCAGGTCGGAGCGGGCGAGGGCGGCCCCCAATTCCCGGGCCATGCCATAGAGCGGGTGTTCGATCGGCGTGCGTGCCGAGCCGAATACCGTGACTTTGCGTCGACCCTTGAACTGTTCCAGCACGCGGAACGCATGCTCGAGTTCGCGCAGGGCCTGCAAGGTGATTTTGGCGTTCCAGCGGTTCAGGTCATCCTGGGCCATGCGCAGCACGGTCAGGATCATGTCGCGATAAAGAGGGATATTCGGGCTGTTGGGGGCAATCAGGCTGAGTTGCTCTTCGACCTTGCTGGTGAGGTCGATACCCTCGTTCTGAAAATGACGGCTGAGTAGGTCACTCGGTTCGTAAGGCATTAAAAACTTCTCCTTCTGCACAGAACCTTCGGCACGGGCGAGGTATTCACCAGCGCCACGACACTGCATGTGTCGCTATTCGCCCAGACCTTTTTTGCCTGAGCTTTCTGACTGGCCGCGGCCGTCACTGAGTGGCCTGGCGAGCAGAATACCGATTCTGCTTTTCCTTGTTTGAGACAACAGTTGCACGGCAAGACGTTATCGGGCTCCTCCGCTGCCCGAGGCAGTTAACGGCAGTACGTTCTGAATGACTCGATCATGTGCCCACAAAGTCTTGCCTGGCAACAGGATATTGGCGATTTGCCAGGTGATTCAGCGACAGATCAATGAGCGCCGCCAACCCGCTATGGGCGGATAAGCACCCTATCGCGCCAACAAGACATGCAGGTGTCAGCGTCAGAGGGAACGGCAGAAGGAGATAGGAGAAGTCGATTGCTGTCAGCTTGAGGGCATCGGCGGCGCTTGCTGGATGGGAGCGCCGTGGACGTCAGTGCAGGCTTGCCGGTCGAGCTGCGGATCGATGATCGGCAGCTGCGCCAGCCAGTGGGTAATTACTTTTTCTTGGCGGGGGTGGCTGCGGGGCAGTCGGATTCCTGGAAGCGCGCCGAGGCCACTGGGCGGTTGGTGCGGTTCTCGGTGAACTCGTAACGCATGATTGCGCCCCTGGCCATCAACTTGCGGTAGTTCGGATTACGGCAAACGCTGGCGCCCAATTGCAGATAGACCGCTTTGGGGTTCTCACGCATTTTTGCCGCGTGGTCGGCTTGCACACTGAGGTGGTTGATCAGCTCTTTACCTTCAACCGTGTAGCCTTGGTCCAGGATGTTCTCGTTAACTTCCCGGGGTGTACCGACATTGCTTTCTTCAGCCACTTTCTGCAGCGTTTTGTTCAGTTCGAAGTCTTGCAACGACGCAGCCTGGGCACTGAAGGGCAGGGCCAGCAGCAGGGCAACGGTGGGGACGATAAAGCGCAACATGAAACTCTCCTGGTGCAGTGACTGATGCTTCGACCAGCCGCTGGGCTGTGCGTTCAGTGGCGCGAATTATAGGGGAGTGCTAGGAAGGCGGTACAGGTTTGCGCAGATAGCTCTGATAAACTTGCGCGACTTTTACCCTGCTGAGTGCTTTTCGTGTCGATTCTTCTGCTTTGCCGGGGCTGCTTGCGATGAGCCACGCTGTTTCCCGTTTGCGCGCCCAGCGCCTGGCCCGTGCCGTCAAACCCTTCGTTGCACGAGGTTCGCGGGCCGAACGCTGCCCCGGCTGCCGGGTTATTCCCTCCCATTGCCTGTGTGCCTGGCGGCCCAAGGTCTCGGCCAAATCGGCCATGTGCCTGGTAATGCATGATGTGGAACCGCTCAAACCCAGCAATACCGGCTGGCTGATCGCTGACGTGATCGATGAGACCAGCGCATTCCCCTGGTCGCGGACCGAAGTCGATCCCGAGTTGCTGGCGCTGATTGCCGATCCGCAATGGCAGCCGTACATCGTTTTTCCGGGGGAGTTCGTGGCGTCAGAGCGGGTGGTGAGCGAGGTTCGTCTGGAGGAGGGCAAGCGCCCACTGTTTATTCTGCTGGACGCGACCTGGAGCGAAGCGCGCAAGATGTTTCGCAAGAGCCCGTACCTGGAACACTTGCCGGTGCTCAGCCTGGAACCTGAGCAACTGTCGCGCTATAAATTGCGACGCTCCAAGCGCGACGACCACTTTTGCACGGCGGAGGTGGCCGCGTTATGCCTGGAACTGGCCCAGGACCCGCTTGCCAGTGAGGTGCTGGACGCTTATCTGGACGTGTTCAGCACTCATTATCTGGCGGCTAAATATCAACAGGTCATCGACCCCGATGACGAGGTCCATAACCGGATCAAGCCCTTTCTGCCGTCTGCGCCGTAAGCGCTTGCGGCTTTCTGGGCCAGAGTTGCGCCACCAGCATGCCGCTGAGCATCAGCGCACAGCCTATATAGCCGCGCATCTGCAGGGATTCATCCAGTAGCCAGGCGCCGGCAATGGCGGCGAACACCGCTTCCAGCGACAGAATGATCGCCGCATGGGAGGCGATCGCGTCCTGTTGCGCGATCACCTGCAAGGTGTAGCCGATGCCCACCGCAATCACCCCGCCATACACAATGGCCGGGCCGGCAGCGACGATCGCGGCCCATTCAATGGGCTCAAGGCACAGGGCCAGGATCAGGCTGACCATCGAACAGGTGGCGAACTGCAGAAAGGCCAGGCGAATCGGGTCGTGACGGCTGGCGAAGATGCCGACCAGCACCACGTGCCCACCCCAGACAAAGGCGCCGATCAACTGCAGCCAGTCCCCGGAGGCCACCGTGAAGCCCTCGCTGACACTCAGCAGAAACATCCCCACCACCGCCAGCACTGCGCCGAGCCAGGTGCCCAACCCGGTCTTATGCCCGATTAGCAGCCCCAAAAGTGGCACTACAATGACGTAGAGCCCGGTGATGAAGCCGGCGTTGGTGACGCTGGTGAACATCAGCCCGACTTGTTGCAGGTTGATGCCCAAGGCCAATGCCAACCCCATCAGGCCGCCACCGAGTAACAGGCCCCGGGTCAGCAGTGGCTCAGCCTTGGGTTCACCGCGCGGGCGGCGCAGGACCAAGGGCAGCAGGCACAGCGAGCCGAGGGCAAAGCGCAGGCCGGAATAAAGGAAAGGACCGATGTGGTCCATGCCCGTGGTTTGGGCGACAAAGGCCGAGCCCCAGATAATGGCGGTGACCAGCATCAGGACATCGGCACGCAAGGCTCGGCTTCGCATGATGGCTCTCTTATTAGTTAGCCGGCTACGATGCCGCAAAGCTTGGAACTTGACCACCCCGGCTTCGCTGGGCATGCTTGGCGCCGATTAGGGCGCGACCGAAGTTTGAAACGCCGCTTTCCCGGGCTCTTGGCGTTGATCGTGCTGTTTTCAGGTGGCGCATTCTGGCGCGCATCTGTGTTGTTTTGGTGAGGGCCGAATGCATCGGTTCAGCCATAAAAAACAGGATCATTTGAAAAATGGCCACATACGAAATCCTGATAGCTGATGACCATCCACTGTTTCGTGGTGCACTGCATCAGGCGCTGACCCTGGGCCTTGGCCCTGATGTGCGGCTGGTGGAGGTGGCGAGTATTGCCGAGCTGGAATCGCGCTTGAGCGAGAAGGCCGACTGGGACCTGGTGCTGCTGGACCTGAACATGCCCGGTGCCTACGGTTTTTCCGGGCTGGTGCTGTTGCGCGGTCAGTACCCGCAAATCCCGGTGGTGATGGTTTCGGCCCAGGAAGAAGCCTCGGTCATGGTGCGTTCCCGTGAGTTCGGTGCCAGCGGTTTCATTCCCAAATCCAGCCCACTGGAAGTCATTCAGAAAGCAGTACGCAGCGTGCTCGACGGTGACGTCTGGTGGCCGCCGCAGGCGTTTGAACAGGTCAGCGTTTCTGCCGAAGCCAAGGCCGCCAGCGAAGGCCTGGCCAGCCTCACACCGCAGCAGTTTCGGGTACTGACCATGGTCTGCGAAGGGTTGCTGAACAAGCAGATCGCCTACGAACTGAGCGTGTCGGAAGCGACGATCAAGGCCCACGTCACGGCCATTTTCCGTAAGCTCGGGGTACGTACCCGAACCCAGGCCGCCTTGCTCTTGCAACAACTTGAGTCAATTTCCAGCCACTGATGGTTGGTTTGTTCACGCTTTTTTGACTCTTGTTGAACTAGTTTTCCCACTTCTTTTTTTGCTCAGTTGCCTACCTTATGTCGCCTTTCAAGGGTCAAACCGGTCTTAAACGCATCCTCAACGCCTCCGGCTACTCCTTCGATGGGTTGCGTGCCGCCTTCACCGGCGAAGCCGCATTCCGTCAACTGGTGCTGCTCAACGTCATTTTGATTCCGGTGAGCTTCTTGCTGACCGTCAGCCGGGTCGAGCGCGCGTTGCTGATTGCGGTCTGCCTGCTGGCGCTGATTGTCGAGTTGCTCAATTCGGCGGTGGAAGCAGCGATCGACCGGATTTCCCTGGATCGCCACCCCCTGTCGAAAAACGCCAAGGACATGGGCAGCGCCGCGCAGTTCGTGGCACTGAGCATGATTGCCGCCGTATGGGCGGTGATCCTGATCTAGGGAATGCTCGGCAGCACGATCTCGTCGCTGCGTTGCACGCCGGCGGTGAACGCGCGGCACAGTTCCAGGAACTCGCGCATGGCCGAGGTCTGGTACTTCTGTTTATGCCAGATGAAGTAGAACTGCCGGGCCAGGTCCAGGTCCGGGGTTTCCACCGGCACCAGGCTGCCACGGCGGAAGGCATCGCGCAGGGCCAGGCGGGAGATGCAGCCAATCCCCAAACCAGACTCCACCGCGCGCTTGATGGCCTCGGTGTGTTCCAGTTCCAGACGGATATTCAGCGCGCTACGGTGATGGCGCATCGCCTGGTCGAAGGTCAGGCGTGTGCCTGAACCCTGTTCCCGCAAGATCCAGGCCTCGTGGGTCAACTCCGCCATGGTCGCGTGCCCACGTTTGGCCAGGGGGTGCTGGGGCGCGCAGAACACCACCAGCTCATCTTCGACCCAGGTCTGGACTTCAATATCAGGATGACTGCAGTCGCCTTCAATTAGACCCAGATCAATTTCGTAGTGGGCGACCTGTTGCACGATATGCGCAGTGTTCTGTACATGCAGCTTCACCTGGCTTTCCGGATGGACCTGCATGAAGCTGCCGATCAGCAAGGTGGCCAGGTAGTTGCCGATGGTCAGGGTGGCGCCCACCGACAGCGAGCCGAAGCCGGATTTGCCGTTGAGCAGGTCTTCGATTTCCTTGGCCTGGTCCAGCAGCGCCACCGCCTGTGGCAACAGCTGTTTGCCCAGGGCGTTGAGGCTCAGGCGCTTGCCCGCGCGGTCGAACAATTGGCAACTCGATTGCCGTTCGAGCTCGCTGATCGAGGTGCTCGCGGCGGATTGGGAAAGGGCCAGCAACCCGGCTGCGCGGGACACGCTTTCCTGCTGGGCAACGGCGACGAATACTTGAAGTTGACGGAGAGTAAATCGCATATCGATATAACCGATAACCCTTATCTTAATAATCCATTTAACAGATATTGTCGCCGCCATTAGAATGCTATGCAATTGTGCTCAGCTCATTGTGCACTGAGCTTGCGCAGACAACTTTCCAGGAGTTCCCCGTACATGAGCAACATGAACCACGAACGTGTCCTCAGTGTTCACCACTGGAACGACACGCTGTTCAGCTTCAAGTGCACCCGTGATCCGGGCCTGCGCTTCGAGAACGGTCAGTTCGTGATGATCGGCCTGCAACAACCCAACGGCCGCCCGCTTATGCGCGCTTACTCGATTGCCAGCCCGAACTGGGAAGAGCATCTCGAGTTCTTCAGCATCAAGGTTCCTGATGGTCCGCTGACTTCCCAGTTGCAGCACTTGAAGGAAGGCGACGAGATCATCATCAGCAAAAAACCGACCGGCACCCTGGTGCTGGACGATTTGAAGCCGGGTAAACACCTGTACCTGCTCAGCACCGGTACTGGCCTCGCGCCCTTCATGAGCGTGATCCAGGATCCGGAAACCTACGAGCGTTTCGAAAAAGTGATCCTGTGCCACGGCGTGCGCTACGTCAACGAAGTCGCCTACCGCGAATTCATCACCGAGCACCTGCCGCAGAACGAGTTCTTCGGTGAGGCGCTGCGTGACAAGTTGATCTACTACCCCACCGTGACCCGCGAGCCGTTCGAAAACGAAGGCCGCCTGACCGACCTGATGCGCAGCGGCAAACTGTTCAGCGACATCGGCCTGCCGCCGATCAACCCGCAGGACGACCGCGCCATGCTGTGCGGCAGCCCGAGCATGCTCGACGAGACCAGCGAAGTGCTCAACAGCTTCGGCCTCAAGGTGTCGCCGCGTATGCGCGAGCCGGGGGATTACCTGATCGAGCGCGCCTTCGTCGAGAAGTAAGCGCCTCGCTCCACTAAAAAGCCCGCGTTGCCTGAGAAGGTAGCGCGGGCTTTTTTGTTTCTGCGGTTCAGGCGGCGGGGACCACTTCCAGTACCCGAATCAGGCCGGGCTGCGGGTAATGCCAGCGCACATCCAGGTCCCAGAATTGCGCGCCGTACTGGCGCTCCGGCGTGGGTGCCTGATAGGCCGGCCGCGGATCCTGGGCCAGGCACTGCTCGATCAGCTCGACCAAGGGTTCCTGCAGGCGCTGAGCGTGCGTATGAGCCTGCTGCAGCGCTTCGTCGGCCCAGTGCACCGGGATCAGGTGCGGCGCGGTGCTGGCGATGTTGTTGTGGGCGCTGTCGATGATGTCGGCGTAGGGCACGTAGGGTTTGATGTCGAGGATCGGCGTGCCGTCCAGCAGGTCGATGCCGGAGATCCACAGGCGGCCGGCTTCAACCTTGTCCAGCTTGACCACCGACTGGCCGATGCCGTTGGGGCGGTGGGTGGCGCGGGTGGCGAACACGCCCATGGATTTATTGCCGCCCAGGCGCGGCGGACGCACCTTGAGCCGCGGTTTGTCCTCCAGCGCCTGGTGGAACACAAACAGCAGCCACACATGGCTGACCTGCTCCAGGCCCTGGACCGCGTCGCCCTGGTCGAATGGCGCCACCAGCTCCAGCACGCCGCGCGCGGCCGGGGCCAGTTGTGGCTGGCGCGGGATGGCGAATTTTTCCTTGAAGCAGGAACGCACGAAGCCGATGGGGGAAACGCTGTAGGTCATGGTCAGGGGTCGAGGCCGGGTGAGGCGCGCATGATAGCGCACCCGGCGGCCAGCGCCCGCGAACGCCGCTGGTTCAGAGGCTGAAGCCGCCATCCAGCGGGATGATGTTGCCGGTCATATAGGCCCCGGCGGTACTGGCCAGGCTGATGGCCAGCGCGGCCATTTCCTCTTCGCGGCCCCAGCGCCCCATGGGGATCAGCGCGGTGTCGTCCGCCAGTGCCTGCTCATCGTTGCCGATGTGCTGGGTCATCTTGCTCGGAAAGCGCCCTGGAGCGATCACATTGACGTTGATGTGCTGGCTGACCAGCTCGCGCGCCAGAATCCGCGACAACTGGTGCAGGGCGGCCTTGCTCGGGCCGTAGGCGTACGCTTGTTCGCCAAAGGAAGAAATGCCCGCCACCGAGCCGATATTGATGATCCGCGCCGGGTTCTGCGCCGAGCCGGCTTTGCGCAGCAGCGGCAGGCATTGCTGGATGCAGGTGAAGACCGAGGTCACGTTGAGCTGCATGACCTTTTCCCAGCCCTTGACCGGGTAGCTCTCCAGGGGAGCGCCCCAAGTGGTGCCGGCGTTGTTCACCAGGATGTCCAGCTGTGCGACCTCCTGCTCCAGCTGCGCAACCAATTGCTGCACGCCTTCTTCGGTGGCCAGGTTGGCGGCCAGGCCCCGGCATTGCCCCAGGGCGCCGAGCTCTTCGGCGGTTTGCCGGCAGGCCTCGGCATCGCGCGCGCACACGTAAACGCTGGCGCCGGCCTCGACAAAGGCCTTGGCGATCATTTTGCCGATACCACGGGTGCCGCCGGTCACCAGGGCGGTGCGGCCTTGCAGAGAGAAGTAGGGATGCATGGCGAGTCCTGAGGGCTTGGAGTAGGGGCTTACCCTAGTCGTCAGGCGGGTGCAGCGGAGCCACTATTTTTACAGGGAATACGGCGTCATGCGCGGAGGCGGTGACCGCAGTCAGCCGCCTCCGAGGTGCTCAGGGACGGACGCGCAGGGTCAGGCCCTTGAGGAAATTGCGCAGCAACTGGTCGCCACACGGACGGTAGTTGGTGTGGCCGAACTTGCGGAACAGCGCGCTCAACTCAGGCTTGGACACCGGGAACTCGGCGGCCTTGAGGATGGCGTGCATGTCGTCTTCCTTGAGTTCGAAGGCCACCCGCAGCTTTTTCAGGATGATGTTGTTGGTCACCGGGACTTCGATCGGCTGCGGCGGACGGCTTTCGTCCTTGCCACGCTTGAAAATCACCAGGCCGTCGAGGAAGTGCGCCATGACTTCATCCGGGCAGCGGACGAAGCCTTCTTCGTCTTCCTCTTTCTTGTCGAGGTAGGTCACGAGATCAGCCAGGGCCACGTCCATGCCGCCGAGCTTGATGATCTCGATGACTTTCTTGTCGCTGATGTCGAGCATGTAGCGCACGCTGCGCAGTACGTCGTTATGAATCATGGTGTGCAATCCTGATATTCAGCAGTGGGCGCCGCAGAGGCTGCGGCGCCGAAATGTAAGGCGGCAGAGGTCTTAGAACTTCTCTTTGCCGGACAGGTAGCGCCATTGCCCCAGGGGCACTTTGCCGATGGACACGCCGCCGATGCGGATCCGACGGATGGCGACGACCTTCAGGCCGACGGCCTGGCAAAACAGAGCGATCACGCCCGGTTGCGGGTTTTTCATGGCAAAGCGCAGGCGGTTTTCGTTCTGCCAGCTGGCTTTGACCGGCGGCAGCTCCTTGCCCTTGTAGGTCAGGCCGTGGTTCAGGCGGTTCAAGCCATGGGCCACCATGTCGCCTTCAACCTCGACCACGTATTCCTGCTCGATCTTGCTGGCATCGGCGGTGAGCTTGCGCAAAATCTTCCAGTCCTGGGTGAACACCAAGAGGCCGCTGGCGTTGGCCTGCAAGTCGCTGCTGGCGGTCAGGCGCAGGAAGTGCCCCTTGAGCGGGCGCTTGCCGTAGCGATGCTCCTCGCTCAGGGTGTCGGCGCTGATGCTGGCCATGGCGCTGTCTGCGTCCATGCCCACCGGCACGTTCAGCAGAATCGTCACCGGCTCCGGCGCGGTGGCCTTGGCCTCCGGGTCGAGCTCGACCTTCTGGTTCTCGACCTTGAACTGTGGCTCGTCGATCACCTCGCCATCCACCGTGACCCAGCCGCCCTCGATGAACAGCTCAGCCTCCCGGCGGGAACAGCCGACGAGTTCGATGAGGCGTTTGGAGAGACGAATCGGGTCAGTCATGACAGGGGCCGCAGTAAAAGGGGGTGGGCATTGTACCTGCCTGGCGCCGGTTAATCCCGGGTCCATTTGCCGGCTGTGGCTTTTAGCCGCGTCCGGCTTGCAGGTGCGGCTGTTTCAAGCGCATGTGCAGCAGCGGATAAGGTTGGCCCATGCCGTCGTGTTCCGTGCGGCCGATGACTTCGAAGCCTTGCTTGAAATAGAACCCCAGGGCCTGGGGATTCTGCTCGTTGACGTCCAGCTGGCAGGCATTCAGGTGCTCGACGGCGTACCTCAGCAACTGCCGGCCCAGGCCCTGGCCGCGATGGGCCGGGTCGATAAACAGCATCTCGATCTTGCCCGCGGCCACCCCGGCGAACCCGGTGATCTGCAAGCGATGATCGCGGGTGCAGATCAACATCACCGCATCCAGGTAGCGGGTCAGCACCAGGTTTTTCAGCAGTTCGATGTAGCTGTCTGGCAGGAAGTCGTGGGTGGCGCGCACCGACGCCTCCCAGACCCGGGTCAGTTCCACGTAGTCGCTGTTTTTCGGGGTGTGGATGATCACGTGCTGGCGCATGCCGCCGGGTCCTGTGTTGTGCCTGGCCGCCGTGATGGAGGCCGTGTGTTGAGAAAACGATAGACCTAAAAAAGCCCCGCATCTCGGGAAGAGAGCAGGGCTTTTCGATTTTTTTACCCGTTACAGGGTTTCGGCCCAGAGGTCGTATTCGTCGGCGTCGATGACCCGGCACCAGACCTTGTCGCCCGGCTTCAGGTCGCCTGCGCCGTCGATAAAGACGTTGCCGTCGATTTCCGGGGCGTCGAAGAAGCAGCGGCCGACCGCGCCATTCTCGTCGACTTCATCGATCAGCACTTCGATTTCCTTGCCGATGCGCTGTTGCAGACGCGCCGAGCTGATTTCCTGCTGGTGCGCCATAAAGCGCTCCCAACGGTCCTGCTTGACGTCATCGGGCACCACGTCCAGGTCCAGGTCGTTGGCCGGCGCGCCTTCCACCGGCGAGTACTGGAAGCAGCCGACGCGGTCCAGCTGGGCTTCGGTCAGCCAGTTCAGCAGGTACTGGAAGTCTTCTTCGGTTTCACCCGGGAAGCCGACGATAAAGGTCGAGCGGATGATCAACTCGGGGCAGATTTCGCGCCAGTTCTTGATCCGCGCCAGGGTCTTGTCTTCGAAGGCCGGGCGTTTCATGGCCTTGAGGACTTTCGGGCTGGCGTGTTGGAACGGGATGTCCAGGTACGGCAGGATCTTGCCGGCGGCCATCAGCGGGATCAGTTCGTCCACGTGCGGGTACGGGTACACGTAGTGCAGGCGGACCCAGACGCCGAGGCTGCTCAGGGCTTCGCAGAGCTCGGTCATGCGGGTTTTCACCGGCGCGCCGTTCCAGAACCCGGTGCGGTATTTGACGTCGACGCCGTAGGCGCTGGTGTCCTGAGAGATCACCAGCAGCTCTTTCACGCCGGACTTGACCAGGCGCTGGGCCTCGTCGAGCACATCGCCCACCGGGCGGCTGACCAGCTTGCCGCGCATCGACGGGATGATGCAGAAGCTGCAGCTGTGGTTGCAGCCTTCGGAAATCTTCAAGTAGGCGTAGTGGCGCGGGGTCAGCTTGATGCCTTGGGGCGGCACCAGGTCGATCAGCGGGTTGTGGTCCTGGCGCGGTGGCACCACGTCGTGCACGGCGTTGACCACCTGCTCGTACTGCTGCGGGCCGGTGACGGCCAGTACGCTGGGGTGCACGTTGCGGATAGTGCCTTCTTCCACACCCATGCAGCCGGTGACGATGACTTTGCCGTTTTCCTTGATGGCTTCGCCGATCACTTCCAGGGATTCAGCCTTGGCCGAGTCGATAAAGCCGCAGGTGTTGACGACCACGACGTCAGCGTCCTGGTAGGTGGACACCACGTCATAGCCTTCCATGCGCAGTTGGGTAAGGATGCGCTCGGAGTCGACCAGGGCTTTCGGGCAGCCCAAGGAAACGAAGCCGACTTTCGGGTTGGCCGGCGTGGAGGGGGTGGACATGTCTAACCTCGGTATGGTGTCGAATCACTTGGGGGGCAAGTGCGACGGTTGGGCGCTGGCTGCGCCTCTGATCAAAAAGTGCGCAATTCTAGCGATGCTGAAAGCACTTGACCAGCTTTATGCAGGGAAATACGACGAGTGCTGCGCTATGCTTCGCGCCGTTGCTTGCTAGTGAAATGACGCAGTCAACCGTTCGTCTGTAACAACAGGTAAAACAGCGCATGCTGCGCAGGTTTTAAGGCTTGG
The DNA here is from genome assembly GCF_000416215.1 of Pseudomonas sp. CF161. Taxonomy (NCBI): domain Bacteria; kingdom Pseudomonadati; phylum Pseudomonadota; class Gammaproteobacteria; order Pseudomonadales; family Pseudomonadaceae; genus Pseudomonas; species Pseudomonas sp. CF161. Next base: position 19,273 of record NZ_ATLP01000057.1, on the reverse strand, counting down.
CGTGTTCTTGTTGCCAGGCTTTTCATATAAAGCCCCGGTCTGGGTAGTAGGAGTGGTGGTAGATGGGTCAGGCAAGTAGTCAGGCGGTGGGCGGCGAGCATTCCGGGGCCAAGCCTCTGGGGATGCTGGTGGCGGCGGTCGGGGTGGTGTACGGCGATATCGGTACCAGTCCGCTCTACACCCTCAAAGAGGTGTTTTCCGGCAGCTACGGGGTTCAGGTCAATCACGATGGCGTGTTTGGCATCCTGGCGTTGATTTTCTGGTCGTTGATCTGGGTCGTCTCGATCAAGTACGTGCTGTTCATCCTGCGGGCCGATAACCAGGGCGAGGGCGGGATCATGGCCCTGACCGCGCTGGCGCGGCGTGCAGCGGGGTCCTATCCACGCTTGCGTTCGGTGCTGGTGATCCTCGGACTGATCGGCGCCGCGCTGTTCTATGGCGACAGCATGATCACCCCGGCGATCTCGGTACTGTCGGCGGTGGAAGGTCTTGAGCTGGCGTTCAGTGGCCTGGAGCGCTGGGTCGTGCCCTTGGCGCTGGTGGTGCTGGTGGCGCTGTTTCTGATCCAGAAACACGGCACCGACCGCATCGGCAAACTGTTTGGCCCGGTGATGGTGGCGTGGTTCCTGGTCCTGGGCGGCTTGGGGATCAACGGCATCCTGCAACACCCGGAAGTGCTACAGGCGCTGAACCCGGTGTGGGGTGTGCGTTTCTTCATCGTCCATCCGGGCATGGGCGTGGCAATTCTCGGCGCGGTGGTGCTGGCATTGACCGGTGCCGAAGCCCTGTATGCCGACATGGGCCATTTCGGGCGCAAGCCCATCGCCCGTGCCTGGTTCGCCCTGGTGCTGCCAGCCCTGGTGCTGAACTACTTCGGCCAGGGCGCGCTGCTGCTGGAGAACCCGGAGGCTGCACGTAACCCGTTCTACCTGCTGGCGCCGAGCTGGGCCCTGATTCCGCTGGTGGTGCTCTCTACCCTGGCCACGGTCATCGCGTCGCAGGCGGTAATTTCCGGGGCGTTCTCCCTGACTCGTCAGGCCATCCAGTTGGGTTACATCCCCCGCATGTACATTCAGCACACCTCCAGCGCCGAGCAGGGGCAGATCTACATCGGCGCGGTGAACTGGGCGCTGATGGTCGGGGTGATCCTGCTGGTGCTCGGTTTCGAGTCTTCCGGGGCCCTGGCTTCGGCCTACGGCGTGGCGGTGACCGGGACCATGCTGATTACCAGCATCCTGGTGTCGGCGGTGATGCTGCTGCTGTGGAAATGGCCGCCGGTACTGGCCGTGCCGGTGCTGGTGGGGTTCTTGCTGGTGGACGGGCTGTTCTTTGCCGCCAACGTGCCCAAAATCCTTCAGGGCGGTGCCTTTCCGGTACTGGCGGGGATTGTGCTGTTCATCATGATGACCACCTGGAAGCGCGGCAAGGAGCTGTTGGTGGACCGTCTGGACGAAGGCGGCCTGCCGCTGCCGATCTTTATAGGCAGCATCCGCGTGCAGCCACCGCACCGGGTCCAGGGCACGGCGGTGTTCCTCACTGCGCGCCCGGACGCCGTGCCCCACGCCTTGCTGCACAATTTGCTGCATAACCAGGTGCTGCACGAGCAAGTGGTGTTGCTGACGGTGGTTTATGAGGATATTCCGCGGGTGCCGGCGCAGCGGCGCTTCGAGGTCGACTCTTATGGCGAAGGCTTCTTCCGGGTAATCCTGCACTTTGGTTTCACCGACGAGCCGGACGTGCCGGAAGCCTTGAAGCTGTGCCATCTGGACGACCTGGACTTCAGCCCGATGCGCACCACTTACTTCCTCAGCCGCGAGACGGTGATCGCCTCCAAGCTCGAAGGCATGGCCCGCTGGCGCGAAGCGCTGTTCGCCTTTATGTTGAAAAACGCCAACGGCAACCTGCGCTTCTTCAAGCTGCCGGTGAACCGGGTGATCGAACTGGGCACCCAGGTCGAGATTTAACCCGGCTGCCAAAAGCCCCCGTTGCCTTGCGGCAGCGGGGGCTTTTTTGTTTTTACGGTTCTGTAGGAGCGGGCTTGCCCGCGATGACGGACTGGCCATCGACATCCAGGCTGATGACTGAGCGGTTTCTCCCGGAGCCCACCGGCCCCGAGATCGCCCTTGGTCTTTACGCGGCTAGCGCCTGCACCACATCGTCCACCACCGCCTTACCCATGGCGGTCAGGTAGTGCGCTGCCCAGGCGTGGCGGTCGCTGTCCTTGTTATAGGCGGCGTCCTCGGCAAAGGCTTTGGCCAGGGACAGCAGGTCGGAGGCTTGGGCCAGGGCGTCGCCAATGGGCAGGCCGGGGCTGACCTGGAACAGCGGGCGTTCCGAGCAGTAAAGGAAAGTGCTTAAGCCGATAGTTTTCAGATCTGACAGTTGAGGCAGGTTCGCATTGTTCATGGTCCAACTCCTGAATTTGAGGAGCTACCACGTTCGTTTCCAAGCGAATGGGTGGCAGCTGTACGCAGGTTGGAAAACCGGGAATCCAGGAAACCGGCAGACCCGAAGGTCTCCCACGCACAGCCGCCATAACAGATGGATTGCAGGTGCTAAATTCGCCTGCAATCACTATGGGGTGCTAGTTGCCCAGACTCTTCGGGTTTCCAAGCCCGGTCACTGAAGGGTCAGCGACACCCGGAGCCTGGCCCGTCGAAGCGCAGGCCAACAAGGCGGCAAAGTGCCCAAAACGCACCCCTTACACAACTCTCGGAGTTTGCCTACGAGGTCATCGGTAGTCATCCAGTATTGCGCCGCCAAACGGTACGGCATGTTGCTGTCGACCCTCGGTTCCCGGCCGCAGCAGGCGTAAAAAAGCCCCCGCAACCCTAAGGCGGCGGAGGCTGTTTGCGCAGCGTCAGGATCACTCCTCGGCTTTGCTCTGGCGCTTCTCGATGGCATCCACCAGGCGCTTGGCCAGGGCTGGGTAGTTCTCGTCGAAGTGGTGGCCGCCGGGCAGTTTCATGGCTTCGCCCACCGCGGTCTTGTCGGTGCAGCCGCTTTCGTCGACTTCTTCGGCACCGTAGATGCACACCACTTTGGCGGCGGGCAGCTTGGCCATTTCCGGGCCGGTGGCGGCTTCCTTGCCGGCGTTGCCGAGCCAGCCGTCGACTTCGATCTCGAAGCTGCCGGTGCGGGCGAAGGCCAGCAGGATAATGGCGTCCACTCGCTGTTGCTCGGCTTCCGGCAGGCGGTTGTAGATGGCCGGCAAGACGTCGGCACCGAACGAGTAACCGGTCAGCACAAAGCGCTTGGTGCCCCATTTTTGCCGGTAGTGCTGCATCAGCTCGGTGAGGTCGGTGGCGCTTTGTTCCGGGGTCTTGTGCTGCCAGTAGTAGCGCAGGGTGTCGATGCCCACGACCGGGAAGCCGATCTTGGCCATTTCTCCGGCGACATCGCGGTCCAGATCGCGCCAGCCGCCGTCACCGGAGAGGAACAGGGTCACGGTGTCCTTGGCCTGGCCGGCCGGGACTTCCACCACCGGAATGTTCAGGCCGCCGTTTTCCGAGCCCACCAGCAGTTTGCGCAGTTCGTTGTTCAGCACCTGGGGCAGGTGAATGTCGTAGTCGCTGATGCTGGTGGTGGCGTTCGGCGTGTCGCGTACGAAACCGGCACTTTCGTCGTCCGGGTTGTCGTTCCAGGCCACCAGCCAATGGCCGTGGGCCAGGGTTTTCGGCAGCGGGTCGCTGCAGCCTGGCTCGTTGATGGTGAAGCCCACCGACACGGCCTGGGCCTTGTCATTGTTCTGGGCCGCTACCCAGCGCCAGGCCAGGGCTGCACCCGGGCCGATGCCGCTGACCAGGGTGGCCGGGCCGTTGAGTTGGCCGAGGGCGTTTTGCAGGGCGTGTTCCTGGGCCTTGCAATCGTCCTTGGGCACGATCACTTGCACGATCTGCGCGGCACCGCCCCGGCTCAGGGCCAGCAGCTGGTTGTCGCTCAGGGTCGCGTCGGCCAGGACCGCCACGGCCACCTGGGCCTTGGGCGTGGTGCCGGGGATGACGCGGGTCAGGGTCGAGCCATCGGCTTGGCTCAGGTGTTCCAGGGTCGGCTCGGGGGCTGGACGATTCCAGAACCAGTAACCACCGCCCGCTATCAGGGCCAGCACCACCAGGGTGGCCAGTACATACCGCCAAGAGCGTTGAATCATTAGCGTTTCACCAATCCAGTCAAGCCGCCCGCGATCAGGGCGGCGGTATCGGCCAGGGCAACCAGCGGATCGAGTCCGGCGGGCACGGCCATGTAACGGGGTTCCCAGTCAGGCTGGAATTTGTCTTTGAAGCGGCGCAAGCCCTGGAAGTTATACAGCTGCTCGCCGCGGCGGAACACCATCGAACCCAGGCGTTGGGTCAGCGGTGCGCCGCGACGCGGTTGCAGGCCTGACAACGGCACCATCCCCAGGCTGAAACGGGCGTAGCCATGGTTTTTATAATGCTGGATCAAGCCGACCATCATGAATTCCATGGTCAGCTTGGGCGCGTCGGGGTGGGCGCGCATCAGGTCGAGGCTGGCCAGGTCATGGCCGTAGGTCTCGAGCAGGTTGGCAAAGGCCACCGGGCGCCCTTCAAAGCGGATGATGGCGATGCGAAAGTGCTTGAGGTACTCATCGCTGAAACGGCCGAGGGAGAAGCCTTTCTCGCGCACGTTCTTGCCAGTCAGCCAGGCGTCGGAGATGACTTTCAGCTCGTCCATGGGCGCAAGACCCGGTTCGTGGATCTCCAGCGACAGGCCATCGCGGGTGCCACGGTTCCAGGTGTAGCGCAGGTCCTTCATCTCTTTGCCCTTGGCTTCGAGATCAAAGCGCTTGAGATCGACTCGGGCTTCTTCGCCGAGCTTGATCGCGGTCAGGCCGATGTCCATGTAGTACGGCAGGTTCTCCGCACGCACCTGGTAGAACACCGGGCGCGCATGGTGGATATCGCACAGGTCACGGAACTGCCAGATCATCTCGGCCCGTTGCTGGGTCGGCCCGATCGGGTCGTACAGGGCCACCAGGCTGCGCCCGCGACGGGCGTACATCAGGAAGGCGTCATCGTTGGGGTGGAACAGCAGCGCCTTGTCACCGGTCAGGGCCAGGCCGCCATCGGGCTGGGAGGAGGCCATGAGGATCTTGGCGGCTTTATCCAGCTCTTCGGGGGTGGGCAGGTGGATGACCGGGCGCGCGGTGCGCAGCAGCCAGGTCAGCGAGACCACCACCAGCAACACCGCGGCACCCAGCAGCGAGCGCAGGCCGCGCGGTGCATCGGCGTCCAGGGTGAACTGCCACCACAGCTGATGGCTGTAGGGCACGTCCTGATAGGCGAACAGCAGCAGCCAGATCGACGCCCCCAAGACGCAGACGCTGGCCACCAGGTACAGCGGCGAGAACGGCAGCTCGGTGAGGCGGCTCGGGCGATAGAACGAGCGACGGAACACCGCCAGCAGGCTGGCGGTCAGGGTCATCAGGCAGGCTTCTTCCCAGTCGAAGCCCTTGAGCAGCGAGAGCAGGGCGCCCACCAGCAGCAAAATGGTGGTCAGCATCCAGGCTGCCGACAGGCGGCGGCGCAGGCCCTGGGCCAAGAGCAGGCAGAGCACGCCGATCAGGCTGGCGCCAAAGTGCGAGGCATCCACCAGGCGATGGGGAATCAGAAAGCCGATGTGTTGCAGGCGGGTGTCGATCTCCGGCGTGGCCCCGGAAAACAGCAGCACCACCCCGGACAGGAATACCAGTACCGCCAGGATCGGCGCGGCCAGACCCGAGGCGACCCGCAGCGATTGGCGAGACTGAAACAGCCGTTGCGCTTCATTGATCAGCAGCAGAATGCACGCCACCAGCATCGGCAGCACCACATAGATCAGCCGGTACAGCAGCAGGGCGGCGGCCAGGGGCGCGGCACCCAGTTGGTCGGCGAAGGCGGCCAGCAGGATCGCCTCGAACACCCCGACACCGCCGGGTACATGGCTGAGCACGCCGGCGGCCAGGGCCAGCAGGTACACCAGCAGGAACGCACCAAAGGGCGGTGCCTCGGGCAGCAGCAGATAGAGCACGGTGGCGGCGGCGGCGACGTCGAGCGCGGTGATCAGCAATTGCAGCAGGGTCAGGCGTCGGCCCGGCAGGCGCAGGGTACGACGCCCGGCCTTGACCAGCAGGTTGTCGCGCAGCGGTTGTTCCGGCAGGCGCCGACGGTAGATGCCGATGCACAGCACGGCGCCCAGCAGCAGGACCGCCAGGGCGATCCCGCCCAGCAGGCTTTGCGGCAGACGCAGGGCCACGGAGGCCGCCGGCAGGTTGCTCAGGGTGGCCAATGCAGCCAGCGGCGGCAGCGCGCAGCCCAGGGACAGGCTGGCGAACAGGGTCATATGGGCTACATCTGAGGCGCCCACGCCGTGCCGGGCATAGAGCCGGTAGCGCACCGAACCGCCGGACAGCAGCGATAGCCCGATGGCATTGCCAATGGCAAAGGCGGTGAAGCCGCCCAGGGCCAGGGTCCGCGCCGGCAGGTCGACGCCGGCATAACGGCTGGCGGACCATTCATACCCCAGCAGGATGATGAAACCGACAATGGTTGCGCCCAAGGCGCCGAGCAGCGCTGGTTTCGGCACTTCCAGAATCGAGTCATGCAGGGCGTAGAGGTCGAGCTCGCTCAGCAGGTGGCGACAGGCGATCAGGGCAATGGCGAACAGCAGCAGGGTCACGGCCAGGCCGATGGGCTGGCGGTATTTGCTCAACAGGTCCAGCCAGCGCAAACGAGTGACTGTGATCGGTTGGGTCGCTGTAACGGTATCGGTGTCTTGTGAATCAGACGAGTTGGCGCGCATCAATCACCTCTTGGATTGTGCGCGACAGGATGGAGGTATCCAGCCAAGTTACCAATCCCTGTAGAAAAAATAATTTCAAATATTAACGCGTCTTGCCATGGTCGACGACTGTGCACCCTTGCGTGTCAAAAGGGTGTCGTTTGCGACTGAGCATAGTCTGCATAAGAGGAGTCGGGGGCGCTGGCTGACGCATCGCCATACATTGCCAGATCATTGTTGCGAAAGAACTTTTTCGACAGATACAAAAAAGGCCACTCTTTCGAGCAGCCTTGTTTGATGTTTGGTTGCGGGAGCCGGATTTGAACCGACGACCTTCGGGTTATGAGCCCGACGAGCTACCAGACTGCTCCATCCCGCGTCTGTGTGGCGGCATTCTACAGGCGAACGCTTGAGTGTCAACCGTTAATGCAGAAACGGGTCAAATAAGCGGTGAACGGTTATCAGGGCGGGTAAGTCATGGTCCAGCAAGGGGTTTTGCTTTTGCATCGGACGGGCTGAGCCGGGAAGGGGGTAAAACCTGCGGACACAAAAAAGGCCACTCTTTCGAGTAGCCTTTTTTGATGTTTGGTTGCGGGAGCCGGATTTGAACCGACGACCTTCGGGTTATGAGCCCGACGAGCTACCAGACTGCTCCATCCCGCGTCTGTGTGTCGGCATTCTACAGAGGAATGCCTGGCTGTCAAATGCTAATTCAAGAAAACCTCTTCTCCTTCAATCGCTTAGCGCCTCTGGCGGGGCCTTGCAAGGGGCTGCGAGGCCTGTCGCACGGGGCTTTCAGCTCTATTGAAGGGGGAGGAACGATTGAAGAAATAAATTCATCGCGGATTTTTCCTACATTCATATCAGAGGAATCAAAGCACTGGTGCTATATACAGGTGTCAGTGAGATACTGCCGGCCCGGTTTATTGTTACCTCTGTCCGTGAACTCTGCCTTTATATGACGCAGCGCAAAATCATCCATATCGACTGTGATTGCTTCTACGCCGCCATCGAAATGCGCGATGACCCGACGCTTGCCAGCAAGCCGCTGGCGGTGGGCGGCTCGGCGGAGCGGCGGGGGGTGATAGCCACCTGCAACTACGAGGCGCGGGCCTATGGAGTGCGTTCGGCCATGTCTTCGCGGCACGCCCTGACCCTGTGCCCGGACCTGACCATCGTCAAACCGCGGATGGACGCCTACCGCGAGGCGTCGAAGGAAATCCAGGCGATCTTTCGCGATTACACCGACCTGATCGAGCCTCTGTCGCTGGATGAGGCCTATCTCGATGTTTCCGACAGCCAGAGCTTCGCCGGCAGTGCCACGCGCATCGCTCAGGATATTCGGCGCCGGGTGTCCAATCAGTTGCACATCACGGTCTCGGCCGGGGTCGCGCCGAACAAGTTCCTGGCCAAGATCGCCAGTGACTGGAAGAAGCCCAACGGCTTGTTTGTGATCACCCCGGACCTGGTCGAGGATTTTGTCTCGGCGCTGCCGGTCAACAAGTTGCACGGTGTGGGCAAGGTCACCGCCGACAAGCTGGGTCGGCTCGGTATCGTCAACTGCGAGGAATTGCGCGACTGGACCAAGCTGGCGCTGGTGCGCGAGTTCGGCAGTTTTGGCGAGCGCCTGTGGGGGCTGGCGCGGGGCATCGATGAGCGCCCGGTGCAGAACGACAGCCGCCGGCAATCGATCAGTGTCGAAAATACCTACGACGTCGATCTACCGGATCTGGAGGCCTGCCTGGACAAACTGCCCGAGCTGATGGCGACCCTGGCCGGGCGCATCGAACGGATCGACAGCAGCTATCGACCGGGCAAGCCGTTCGTCAAAGTGAAGTTTCACGACTTCACCCAAACCACGCTGGAGCAGGCGGGGGCCGGCAGGGATCTGGAAAGTTATCAACAGTTGCTGACCCAGGCGTTCAAGCGCGGCGGCAAGCCGGTGCGTTTGCTGGGGATTGGCGTGCGATTGCAGGATTTGCGCGGCGGGCATGAACAGTTGGAGTTGTTCAATCGCTGAAGGCGGGCAAGCCGATCACCGGTAAGTCGGCGATCGGTTGAGCAGGGGATCAGTTGGCGCCAGGGTCGGCGACCAGGCGGCCGGCGTTCTTGGTCAGCGACTTGAGAAATTCGCTTTGCAGTTCCGGGTCGTTGCGGGTCAGTTCGATCAGGCTTTGTTCCAGCTCGCTGGCTTCTTCTTCCAGGCCCAGTTCCGACAGACGCTTGACCCGGTGTACCCACTGGCTCACTTCGTCGTCTTCCAGGTCGTCGTAGATCAGCGTGTGCGCTTCGAGCAATTTGTTGCGCAGGTTGCCGCTGATGGCCAGGGAGGAGTCGGTGTGCACGTCATCCTGGGCATCTTCGACACGGATCAGCAGCTTGCCGATGTGGTTCAGATCCTGTTCGGAGAACGGGCTGTCCAGCAGGTTCAGGCGCAACACGCCGTTACGGTCAGTGCTCAGATCGTGGGTCAGCTTGCCGGCCGTGACCTGCACCGGACGCTCGCTCCATGGCAGGCTCGAATACTCCACGCGCTTGTCGCGCTGGACTTCATCGATGCCCGCCAGGTTCTGCTGCGCGCGACCGTGAGACTGCACGTTCATGAACGGGTTGATCCCGGCTACGCCGTAGCTGATCCAGTCCTTGGTGACGCTGTCCGGCAGGTTGCCCAGGGCGAAGACGTTGACCACATTGGCGCCGACGCCGGCGACGATCGCCACCAGGCCTGCCGGGATCTCGTAGAGTTCGCGCCAGGGCTGGTAGGGCGTGTAGCGATCATAGCGGCGGGTGACCTCGAATTCGGTGACTTCGAAGGTCTTCTGCTCGTGGATACGAACCCGGCGTTGCGGCAGCTCAAGCACCTTAGGCTCACCGACATCGATCTGCAGGCTGTGATCGAGCAATTTACGCTCGACCCGCTCCTCGTGCTCGCTGCGTTGTGACATCTGATTGGCACAGCCGCTGAGCAACAGGGTGCCGCACAGGGCGGCACCACCGAGGCTTAAGGTGTTTCGCTTGAACATGACTTCTCTTGATCTGGTTTCAGCGACGGATAAGGGCTTGGAGGAAGGACAGTACGTCAGCCACCGGCAACGCTTGTGCCTCGGCTTCGGTGCGGCTCTTGTATTCCAGGTTGCCTTCGGCGAGGCCGCGGTCACTGACCACGATCCGGTGCGGAATGCCGATCAGCTCCATGTCCGCGAACTTGATGCCCGGGCTGGTTTTCTTGTCGCGGTCGTCCAGCAGCACTTCGAAGCCGGCAGCGGTCAGTTCCGCGTACAGCTTGTCGGTGGCTTCACGCACCTGTTCGGTTTCGTAGCGCAGTGGCACCAGGGCGATCTGGAACGGGGCCAGGCCGTCGCTCCAGATGATGCCGTTGGCGTCGTTGTTCTGCTCGATGGCAGCGGCTACCACGCGGGAGACGCCAATGCCGTAGCAGCCCATTTCCAGGGTTACCGGCTTGCCGTTATCGCCCAGCACTTCGCACTTCATCGCCTTGCTGTACTTGTTGCCCAGCTGGAAGATGTGCCCGACTTCGATGCCGCGCTTGATTTCCAGGGTGCCCTTGCCATCCGGGCTCGGATCGCCGGCCACCACGTTGCGCAGGTCGGCAACGGTCGGAACCGGCAGGTCGCGTTCCCAGTTGACGCCAAAGTAGTGCTTGTCGTCGATGTTGGCGCCGATGCCGAAGTCGCTCATCAGCTCGACCGAGCGGTCGATGATGATCGGCAGTGGCAGGTTCAGCGGGCCCAGGGAACCGGCGCCGGCGCCGATGGCGTCACGCAGTTCGGCGTCCGAGGCCATGACCAGCGGGCTGGCCACGCCTGGCTGCTGGGCGGCTTTGATTTCGTTGAGTTCGTGGTCGCCACGGATCACCAGGGCGATCAGCTTGCCTTCTTCTTCGGCGTGCACGATCAGGGTCTTGATGGTCTTTTCAATCGGCAGATTGAATTTGTCCACCAGGGCCGCGATGGTCTTGGTCTCCGGGGTGTCGACCAGGCGCAGCTCTTCGCTTGGCGCGGGGCGGGACGTTTCCCGTGGCACGGCTTCGGCTTTCTCGATGTTCGCCGCGTAGTCGGAACCGTTGCTGAAGACGATGTCGTCTTCGCCGGATTCGGCCAGTACGTGGAACTCGTGGGAGCCGGCGCCACCGATGGAGCCGTTGTCGGCTTCAACCGGGCGGAATTTCAGGCCCAGGCGGGTGAAGACGTTGCAGTAGGCCTGGTGCATGCGGTCATAGGTGACTTGCAGCGATGCCTGGTCGGCGTGGAAGGAGTAGGCGTCCTTCATGATGAATTCGCGGCCGCGCATCAAACCGAAGCGTGGGCGGATCTCATCGCGGAATTTGGTCTGGATCTGGTACAGGTTGATCGGCAGCTGCTTATAGCTGCTCAACTCGTTGCGCATCAGATCGGTGATCACTTCTTCATGGGTCGGGCCGGCGCAGAAGTCGCGGCCGTGACGATCCTTGAAGCGCAGCAGCTCGGGGCCGTACTCTTCCCAGCGCCCGGATTCCTGCCACAGCTCAGCCGGCTGAGTGCTCGGCATCAACACTTCAAGCGAGCCGGCGGCGTTCATTTCTTCACGAACGACGGCTTCGACCTTGCGCATCACTCGCAAGCCCATCGGCAGCCAGGTGTACAGGCCCGAGGCGAGTTTGCGGATCATGCCGGCGCGCAGCATCAGCTGGTGGCTGATGACGACCGCGTCGGAAGGCGTTTCTTTCTGTGTGGCGAGCAAAAATTGACTGGTGCGCATGGTTGGCCGTTGTCGGTTGCTGATGACGAGAAATGACGGAGCATTGTACGGGCGAGATCCGCTGGCGTACAGGCGTGTGGCCGGGCCGGTCGGGGGAGGCTGGCCAAAGCCCGCAACCCCCGGGGTTTGCTATGGATTTTCGCTGGCGGCGGCAGGTGCCGTGGCGGGTTCCGGCGTGGCAGTGGGCCCGGAGCGGCGGCTTTCCTGGAACCAGTGCAGGGCGATCAGGATCAAGGTCGGCACGCCGAGCAGGGCGGTGATCAGGAAGAAGTCGTGGTAACCGAACTTCTCCACCATGACCCCGGAGTAGCCGCCGATCAGGCGCGGCAACAGCAGCATGATCGAGCTGAGCAGGGCGTACTGGGTGGCGGAGAACTTGAGGTTGGTCAGGCTCGACAGGTAGGCGACGAACGCCGAGGTGGCCATGCCCGAGCTGAAATTGTCCAGAGAGATGGTCACCACCAGCATCTGCAGGTTGGCGCCCATGTCGGCCAGCATCAGGAACAGCAGGTTGGTGCCCGCCGAGGCGACGCCGCCGATGAACAGGATCGGCAAAATGCCGAAGCGCACGATCAGCAGGCCGCCCATGCCGGCGCCAACCAGGGTCATGATCAGCCCGAAAATCTTGCTCACGCTGGCGATCTGGTCCTTGGTGAAGCCCTGGTCGATGTAGAACACGTTGGCCATCACGCCCATCACGGTGTCGGACATGCGGTAGGTGGCGATCAGGCCCAGCAGCAGGAAGGCCTGCCAGCGGTAGCGCAGGATAAAGTCGTTGACCGGTGTCAGTACCGGCGCCAGGCCACGGCGGCCCATGGTGGACAGGCACAGGGTGGTCAGGATGATGTAAAGAATCGCCCGCAGGAAGGCGCGGTCGTCCAGCAGCAGGTCAAGCGGGCTGGCGCCGCCAAACAACACGCTGGCGAAGTCGGTGTTGTACAGCTGGGTGAACATGGCCGGCACCGAGACCAGCAGCACGATCAGCACGAACACCGACATCAGTTGATGGACAAAGCTGTAGCGCCCGGCCGACAGCTGAGTGCGCAGCGGCACCGGGGGCTCGCGCATGAATAGGGTGGTCAGCAGGGCCGGCACCATCAGCAAGCCAAACAGGACGTAGGTGCCGGTCCAGGCCGAGTGCTTGTAGTTGAAGCCGGTGGAACCGAAACCTTCGGCGAAGAACAGCGCGCCGGCGGTCGCCAGCAGCGCGGCAATTCGGTAGCCGGACATATAGCTGGCAGCCAGGGCGGCCTGGCGGCTGTCATCGGCGATTTCCAGGCGATAGGCGTCGACTGCGATGTCTTGGGTGGCCGAGGCGAAGGCCACGACCACGGCAATGGCGATCAGCCAGGACAAATGTTTTTGCGGGTCGCAGAAGCCCATGCCGATCAGGCCGAGAATCACCAGGGTCTGGGACAGCACCAGCCAGGAGCGGCGGCGGCCCAGTTTACCCAGCAGCGGCAGGCGCCATTGATCGAGCAGGGGGGACCACACCCACTTGAAGGCATAGGCCAGGCCAATCAGGCTGGCATAGCCGATCGTCTCGCGGGCCACACCGGCCTCACGCAGCCAGACGGAAAGGGTCGAAAACACCAGCATGTATGGCAAGCCGGCGGCGAAACCAAGCAGCAACAGCACGAGCGTCGAGGGGCTGGCATAGGCGGCGAGCGCGGCGCGCCAGGTTTTACGGGGCATGGGCTGGAGTCTGCCTCAGGTTGCGGAAACAAAGCGCGCACTCTAACCGCTGTGCTCTACCGGGCGCCAGCCATGGCACCGAATATCCACCCGATTGTTCAGGATAACGACACCTTCGTCGCGCAAGCGTGCACGCTGTTCATCGCCCGAGGGGCTGCCTGCTGGCAAACTGATACGCCCGCCGGCGGCCAATACCCGGTGCCAGGGCAGGCGGGTGTCGGCCGGCAATTGACTGAGGGTGCGTCCGACCCAGCGCGCCGCTCGCCCCAGGCCGGCCAGGTCCGCCAGTTGGCCGTAGCTCACGACCTTGCCGGCTGGCACCTGGGCCAGGGTCAGGTAGAGTGCCGTGCGTCGGATTTGCGCGGGGCTTTCAGCGGCTTCGCTCGGTTCGGTCACGTTTGTGGTTCCTGATCTGCCTGCCGGTCGTTGGTCGGGGCAGTCATTTAATAGAGAGTGAGAATTGAACTCACTATAAATGCCTGGGTCAGTCCTAGCTAAGGCCTGATCCAACGGGATAATGCCGCTTTTTTTCGCAAACTCGAGCCCTGTATTTGCTTATGTTGCCAAGAACCCTGCTGTGCCTCGCTGTCTTCAGCGCCTCCACGCCCTTGCTGGCCGACACCGTCTGGTTGAAGAACGGTGACCGGTTAAGCGGCAAGATCAAGGTGTTCGACGGCGGAAAGCTGTTGATCCAGACCGACTACGCCGGGGCGATCCCGATCGACTGGAAACAGGTCAAGACCCTGGAAAGCGATCAGGAGCTGCTGGTCAAACAGGACGCCTACACCGGCGAGAAGGCCAAATCGCTGCAACCTGCCGATGATGGCAAGGTGGTATTAGCCAATGGAGAGGCGCCGCGCACGGTCGAGCTGGCCAGTATCCAGCAGATCGTGAAGCCCAAGCCGGTGGTTGAGGATCTGATCTGGAAAGGGCATGTCGACGTGGCCCTGGATTATCAGCGCGCGGAGAAGGATACCGACGACTACGACGTCGATTTCAAGACCTCGGCCCGTCATGGCAAATGGCGGCACACCGCCGAAGGCGAGTACAACCGCGAGTTCCAGGATGACGTGGTGACCACGGACAACTGGCGGGCGGAGTACGCGCTGGATCGCTTTATCACGGACCAGTGGTTCTGGCAGGGGCGGCTGACTTACAAGCGCGACAAGGTTGAAGACCTGTCTCGTCAGCGGGTGGTGGGTACCGGTCCGGGTTACCAGTTCTGGGATGACGAGCTGGGTGCATTCTCCCTGGGCTCGCTGCTCAACCGTACCGATTACGAATATTCCGATGGCGGCAAGGACAACTTCTATTCCCTGGCCATGAAGTGGGACTACAACCGCTTCCTGATCGGCAAGCGCGTCGAGTTCTTCACCACGGGCGAGGTAGGCAGGCCGTTGTCGGGCGTGGCGGATTACGCGTTGGATGCCGAGATGGGGTTGCGGTACAAGGTCACCGACTGGGCTTCCCTCAATCTCAAGGCTGAGAAAGATGTGATCAGTGGCACCGAAGACAGCGACCTGAGCAAGACTCGGTACACCGCAGGCTTTGGCGTCACCTGGTAGTTCGCTGATTCAAGGCGGGCCTGAGGGTTCGGTCCGTCTTGAGTTGCAGCACTGCAGACAAAACAGACGGGCACAAAAAAGCCCCGCTTTTGAGGGCGGGGCTTTTTACTGGATCAGTACAAGTTAGATAACTTGAACTTCTTCAGCTTGCATGCCTTTCTGACCGCGGGTAGCGATGAAAGAAACCTGTTGGCCTTCTTTCAGGCTTTTGAAGCCGTCGGATTGGATTGCTTTGAAGTGTACGAACAGGTCGTCACCGGATTGTGGAGTGATGAAGCCGAAGCCTTTTTCATCGTTGAACCACTTAACGGTACCGGTTTGGCGATTAGACATGGTGTATCTCCTTGGACAAAGTTAACTGCGACTCAGGAAAAGCCCTGGCCGAGACTGAGTGCAAAGAGCAGGAAAAATTCTTGGAGATGGTTGGATCGAAATTCAACATCGTGTAGAGATTCTCAGTGACACAAGCAGCACAGTGGCGCCACCTTAACCCTTTTTCCGGAACGTGCCAATGGTCTTTGCGAAGGTTTCTCTGTTTTCGTGACTGACGGTGTCGGGCAAGTCCTGCAAGCCCCAGGGATTGCGGGGATTAGCGAGAAAAACGCCCGAGACTTTGAACCCGGCGACCTGCCCCGGTAAGATGCCGGACAGAATTTTTCCACCTCGCTATTTCAGGACACCCGCCATGAGCATCAAATCGGACAAGTGGATTCGCCGCATGGCGCAAGAACACGGGATGATCGAACCCTTCGTCGAGCGCCAGATGCGTGGCGAAGGCGCCGACCGGGTGATTTCCTTCGGTGTCTCGAGCTACGGCTACGACGTGCGTTGCGCCGATGAATTCAAGGTGTTCACCAACATCAATTCGGCCACCGTGGACCCGAAGAACTTCGATGAAAAGAGCTTCGTCGATATCAAAAGCGACGTCTGCATCATCCCGCCGAACTCCTTCGCCCTGGCGCGCACCGTCGAATACTTCCGCATCCCGCGCAATGTGCTGACCATCTGCCTCGGCAAGAGCACCTACGCGCGCTGCGGGATCATCGTCAACGTGACCCCGCTGGAACCCGAGTGGGAAGGCCACGTGACCCTGGAGTTCTCCAACACCACCACGCTGCCGGCGAAGATCTACGCCAACGAAGGCGTGGCACAGATGTTGTTTCTGGAATCCGATGAAGAATGCGAAGTGTCCTATAAGGACCGTGGCGGCAAGTACCAGGGCCAGCGTGGCGTGACCCTGCCGCGTACTTGAGGCATTGATCTGACGAGCTGTGGGAATTCCTGAGCCGGCAGGCACTCTATGGGTGTACTGCCCCGGTTCGCGCAAGGCGGGCCGCGCTTAGCTCAGGAGTGTCCTATGAAGATCGATCCGCGAATAAGCGCCGAATTGGCGAGGCTTGAACCCAATCAGGTCGGTGTACTGGCCTGGTCTCTGCTGGCCCATCCGGCCAACATGGCAGGCGGCATCCCTGGCCAGCCTGATCCCGATACCCCGCAACCCAACCAGCCCACCGAACCCGGCGAACCAACCCTGCCGGACGAACCGCCTCCCGTCCCTGTGGCCTGAGGCCGGTCGATGGCCAGTCAGGCGCTGCGTCGCACGCTCAACTGACTGGCCAGACCCGTTGCTCACCCACCACGTAGATCCGGCTGTCCGGCATCGGCGCTATGCGATGGCCGCCGGTAAAGGCGCCGAACGCCGGCAGCAGGCTGACCTCAGGCCCCAGTTGAAAACACGCCAGGCGCAGGCTTTGCCGGCCCTTGCCCTGCAAGCGATAAACCGGGTGCACGTGGCCGGCGAGTACATGCTGGCCGGGGCGTGGGACGGGGGCGTGGCACAGCGCGAACGGCCCTAGGCTGAGCGGTTCGTCGACCACCTCGATACCCAGGTCGGCCGGCGGGTCGCCAGACCGCTGGTCGTGGTTGCCGCGGATCAAGGTCACCCGCAATGCCGGATGCCGCTGACGCCAGGCGCGCAAGGGCGCCAGGGTGGCTTCGACCTGGGAGCCCGGGCCGTGCAGAAAGTCGCCGAGAAAGATCAGCCGCTCGCAGTCCAGCTTGGCCAGTAGGCCTTCTAGCACCCGCAGGTTGCTCGCGGTGGTGCCCCGGGGCACCGGCTGGCCCAGGCTGCGATAAGCGGCGGCCTTGCCGAAATGCGCATCGGCAATCAGCAGGCAACGCTGGGCGGGCCAGTAGATGGCTTTTTCCGCCAGCAACCACAGGCTTTCGCCAGCCAGGGTGACCGGGCAATGCGCGCTCATGATCGGCCTGCGCGGTCAGCCGAGGTTTCCAGATCGCTGACCATCCGCGCGATACGGTCGGCGAGTTTTTCCGAACTCATGCTTTCCCTGAAACGCTCCACCAGCAACGGAAAGGCCAGGGGCGTCGCGCGTTTGATGGCATGCAGGTCGAGCCGCAACTGGCTGATATGGGCCAGGGTCTGCTCCAGGCGCTGCACATCCAGTTCTTCGCGCAGCACTTCCTCGGCAGCCTGGGCCAGCAGCAGGTTGCCGGCGTCGTATTGCTTGAACACTTCAAAGAACAGGCTGCTGGATGCCTGCACCTGACGCGTGCTTTTCGGCGCGCCGGGGTAGCCGGCGAACACCAGGCCGGCAATGCGCGCCACTTCGCGAAAGCGCCGTTGGGCGAGCTCCCCGGCATTGAGGCTGGCCAGCACATCGGGCAGCAGGTGCTCACGGCTTAACAACTCATCGTTGAATGAGTGATGCCAGTCGATGGGCGTGGCGCTGAGCAGTTCCAGGCCGTAGTCGTTGACCGCGATGGAAAAGGTGATGGCCTGGCGCTGGCTGATGCGCCACGCCAGCAGGCTGGCCAGCCCCAGGTGCACCTGGCGGCCGGCGAAGGGGTAAAGAAACAGGTGCCAGCCTTCGCGGGATTTCAGGGTTTCGGCCAGCAGGGTCTGCGGCGTCGGCAGGCTCGACCAGCGTTGCTGCAGCTCTAGCAGGGGCTGCACCCGCTGCATTTCCGGGCCGCGATACTGGCCTTGGGCGGCTTCGCCAAAACGCTGGATCATGGCGGCTGCCAGCTCCCCGGAGAGCGGCATGCGCCCGCCGTTCCAGCGTGGTACGGCGGCCTTTTTCGCGGTGCTGCGACGTACATAGGCGGTCATGTTTTCCACCCGCACCAGTTCCAGCAGGCGGCCGGCGAACAAAAAACCATCTCCCGGGCGCAGGCGGGCGATAAAACCTTCCTCGACATTGCCCAGGGTCTTGCCGCCACCGCCCTTGCTCCAGAACTTCAATTGCAGGCTGGCGTCGCTGACGATGGTGCCGATGCTCATGCGATGGCGGCGGGCCAGGCGTGCATCCGGCACGCGCCAGATGCCCTGTTCGTCCGGCTCCACCCGGCGGTAATCGGGATAGGCGGTCAGGGACAGCCCGCCGTGGCGCACAAAGGCCAGGGCCCAGGCCCATTCAGCGTCGCTGAGGTCACGGTAGGCCCAGGTGCTGCGCACTTCCCGCAGCAGTTGCGCCGGCTCGAAACCGCCGCCCAGGGCCATGCTCACCACGTGCTGCACCAACACGTCCAGCGGCTTGTGCGGCGAGGTGCGCGGCTCGAGTCGGCGCTGGGCCACGGCGTCCTGTGCGGCGGCGGCTTCGATCAGTTCCAGGCTGTGGGTCGGCACCAGGGTCACCCGCGAGGCGCGCCCCGGCGCATGGCCCGAGCGGCCGGCGCGCTGTATCAGGCGCGCCACGCCCTTGGCCGAACCGATCTGCAGCACCCGCTCCACCGGCAGGAAGTCCACCCCCAGGTCCAGGCTCGAGGTGCAGACCACCGCCTTGAGTTGCCCATCCTTGAGCGCGCGCTCGACCCAATCGCGGGTTTCCCGGGCCAGGGAGCTGTGGTGCAGGGCGATCAGCCCGGCCCAGTCCGGCCGTGCTTCCAGCAACGCCTGATACCAGACCTCGGCCTGGGCGCGGGTGTTGGTGAACACCAGGCAACTGGGGCTGGTGTCGATTTCTGCCACCACCTGGGGCAGCAGGCGCAGGCCCATGTGCCCGGCCCAGGGGAAGCGCTCGATGACCGCCGGCAACAGGGTGTCGACCTGCAATGGCTTGCGGTTGTCGCCTTGCACGCTGAGGGCCGGCCCCTGGGGGATCAGCACCTGTTCGGCATAAGCCTGGTTGCCCA
Source organism: Pseudomonas sp. CF161 (assembly GCF_000416215.1). Classification (NCBI taxonomy): domain Bacteria; kingdom Pseudomonadati; phylum Pseudomonadota; class Gammaproteobacteria; order Pseudomonadales; family Pseudomonadaceae; genus Pseudomonas; species Pseudomonas sp. CF161. Next base: position 326 of record NZ_ATLP01000057.1, on the reverse strand, counting down.
GGGTCGCGGAAACGCCCCACACGATCAGCTCCGGGTGCCATTGGCGCAGGCGGGCCAGGGCCAGTTGCAGCTGCACGCCACGCTTGTTGCCAAGCAATTCGTGCCATTCATCCACCACCACCATGCGCAAGGTCGCCAGCGCGCTTTCGGCATCGGCGCGGGCCAGCAACAGGGTCAGGCTTTCCGGGGTGGTGATCAGCGCCGTGGGCAGGCGTCGGCCCTGGCGTGCGCGTTCGCCGGGGCTGGTATCTCCGGTGCGCAGGCCGACGCTCCAGGCAATGCCCAGGGCGGGCAGGGGCGCCTGCAGCGCACGGGCGCTGTCGGCG
>NZ_ATLP01000056.1:0-8336 GCF_000416215.1 Pseudomonas sp. CF161 | reverse complement strand
CCAGCGGGCCACGTCCGGGCGCGCCAAACCGGCCCAGTGGCGGCGCTGGCTGAGCCGCCTGACCCTGGGCTCGCGCCTGCGGGATCTGTACGGCAAGCGCCAGGCGGCTTATCTGCGGCGCATGCTCGACATGTTCGAGCGCGGCGACTTGCAGGAAGCCCTGCGTCACGCCATCCCCCTGGGCGGCGAGCCCTCCGTCGAGCAGGCCTTCGGCACCCCCGAACGGCGCCAGGAGCTCAAGCTCGGGGAGGTCCGTGGGGCGAGCCGGGCGATGTTGTTTCCCGATGACATGCAAGCCCATCTGCGGCAGCTGTATCGGCAGAGTTTTACCCGCCTGGACCGGGAAGGGCGGATCGAAGAGGCGGTGTTCGTGCTCGCCGAGCTGCTGCACGCCCGCCAGGAGGCCCTGGATTACCTGGAGCGCCACCAGCGCTTTACCCAGGCCGCCGAGCTGGCCCTGGCCTGGGACATGTCGGCGCCGCTGATCGTGCGCCTGCTGTGCCTGGCCGACGACTGGCCGCGGGCATTGCAAGTGGCGCGCCGGGACGATGCCTTCAACGAAGCGGTGTTGATGCTCCAGGGCAAATGGCCGGAAATCGCCAACACACTGCGCCTGGAATGGGCGGAGGCGCTGACCAGCAAGGGCCTGTGGTTGCAGGCGGTGGAGGTGATCTGGAGCCTGCCGGATCAACGGGAACGCGCTGCCCGCTGGTTGCTCGATGCCGAAGCCGCCGGTGGCGGGCTGGCGGCAGCGGCCCTGGTCAAGCGCGCGATTCTGCTGCCCGACACCCTGGAGACCTACCGCGACTATGTGCAGCAATTGCGCGATGACCCGCAGCGCTGCGACGAGCGCGCGGTGCTGGTCCGGGCACTGTTGCAGCACCGCAGCCAAGGCGGTTCCCTGGCCTGGCTGGCGGGGGCCATTGTGCATGCGGTACTGGCTGACGTGGCGCAAGGCCTTGGCCCGTTGCTCGCCCATCAGGTGCAACTGCTGGTCAAGTTGAGCAGCGACAAGCTGCTGCGCGTCGACCTGCCGACCCAACTGTTGCAGCGCTCCAAGCCCACGCCGCTGCACTCGGTGCTGTCGACCCTGGAATGGGTGGCCGGGGAGAGCGGCAGCCGGGTGATTTTCGATGCGGTGCTGCTGGACGACGAGCGCTACCTGCTGGCACTGGGCGAAGCCGGGACGCTGGTGGTCGATCGCCACGGCGCGCCGCTGTTCAGCCTGGCGGCGCCGGCCTGGCACATTGTGCTGGGCCATAGCCGGCAGGTGGCCCTGGTGCTGGCCCGGCGCGATGCGGTGTGGCGCGTGAGCAAGCTGGACCTGGTGCAACGTCGGGTGATCGACCTCGGGGTGCTGGTGATGGAGCATTTTTCCCGGAGTTTCGACGGCTGCGCCTGGACCATCGGCGCCGAGCGCCAGGTGCGGGTGGTAGATGTCGATCGCGGGTTCGAGACCTTGTGGCACGTCAGCGACCTGCCGGGCAGCCTGTTGCAGATCAAAGGCGACGCTGAACACGAGTACCTGCTGCTGGATGCCGGGGAGCGCGGCAGCGAGCGCTGGCATTACCGGTTGCCGGGGCGACGCTTGCAGGGGCGTGATGATGTGCCGCCGCTGACCGAGATCGGCCAGTTCCAGGTGCTGACGGCCTCCGGAGATGTGGTGCAGGGCTCGATCAAGGACGGCGACAGCGCCGAGTCGACCCTGGTCCTGGCCATGGGCGGCAGTCGCAAGAGCTGGTACCTGCCGGGCCTGGGCGAAGAACTGTTTCATCCGCCCCAGGTGTTTGCCAGCCAGAAGTGGCTATTGATCGATTACCTGGTCGGCGAGCATGAGCAGCGCTGGCACTTTATCAGCCGCAGCGACGACCGCCTGGCGGCGACCCTGACCTGGCCGCAGCAGAGCATCGCCCATCTGCGCATGGGCGATGCTCACTGGCTGCTGTTCGATCGGCAGGGGCGCCTGTGCCATATCAATGTCGACACCTGCGAAGTGCGCCACCTGAGCATCCATTGAGCCGCGCCCCCGGCTCCGGGGGCTTACAGGTCCAGGCTGTGGATCACCTGGGTGGCGTCGTCCGGGTCGGTCCTGTGGCTGAAGCCCAGGGCGTTGGTCAGCTCGCGGATGCTGCGGTTGGCGGCGCTGTCCACCGAGTACAGGCGTTTGAAACCGTTGCTGCGGGCTTCGTCGATCAGGTGCTGCAACAACAGCGCGCCGAGCCCGCGTTGCTGCCAGTCATCGGCCACGGTCACCGCGATCTCGCAGACATCCGCGCCATCCCCGGCCTGGGCATAACGGCTGATGCCGATCTCCCGCAGGCTGCCGTTGTCGTGGACCAGTGCGACAAAAGCCACCCGCTCCCGGGTGCCGACATCCATCAACTGGTCCAGCAGGCGGCCGTCGACTTCCTTCACTTCGCCCAGAAAGCGCTGGTGCCGGGTCAGCGGCGAGAGGTTTTCGATAAAGGCTTTTTCACGCTCGCGGTCCTGGGCGCGCAACGGACGGATCAGCACCGGGCTGCCGTCGTTCAGGCGATCGATCCAGTGCTGGCCCTGTTGGGCCGGAAATGACAGCGGGGCAGGGCGCAGGCTTGAGGTGCTGGGCATGGTCGAGTCTCTGAAAAGTAAAAGGGTTGCTGATCATTTACGCCTGTGGCGCGGGCGGCACTTGATCAGGGTCAAGCCTTGCGTGGGCGGCTCGACGGATCCGATCACCGGTAGGGCGCGCAGGTGATTTATGCCGCCGTTGGAACTGCCGGCGCCAAAGGCGATCTGTTGCTGGCCCCGGTACGCAATTGATGGCGGCAGACGGCCAGGGGCGCTTAAGATCGATCACCGCGGATCACAGGAGGTATCCATGAACAACACCGACGCAGCACTCACCCACGGCCATCGGCCCCGCGCAGCAAGGGTCCGCCCATGAGCACCCTGGAGCGCGCCATCGCCATTGCCGCCCAGGCCCACGAGGGCCAGTTCGACAAGGGCGGTTCGCCCTATATCCTGCATCCGCTCAAGGTCATGATGCGCGTCTCGACGCTTGAGGAACGCATGGCTGCGGTGTTGCACGACGTAGTGGAAGACACCCCGGTGAGCCTCGACCATTTGCGCGAACAGGGCTTCAGCCAGGCGGTGCTGGCGGCCATTGATGCCCTGACCAAACGCGAGGGCGAAGACTACCCGCTGTTCGTCGAACGCGCCGGCCGCGACCCCATCGCACGGGTGGTGAAACTGGCGGACCTGGCCGAAAACAGCGACCTGGCGCGCCTGCACAACCCCACCGAAAAAGACTTCCAGCGCCTGGAAAAATACCGCAATGCCATCGCCTACCTCACCAACCTCAATCCGTAGCCGCTGCCGCAGGCCGTAGACCCAACATGGCGCCCATGCCGGCCAGCGCAGCCTTGTGCCTCGGCCGCGGCTACAGCGCGGTGAGCGGCTGAAGCACGAGATGGCGAGTGACTCTTGCGTCGACTGATGGCAGGCTTCAGGGCGAAATCGCCTGAGCAAGGAGCTGTCCAGATGAATCTGCCCCATTTCAATTACCACCCCGACCCGGTCGCCAGCGGTTCCGTCGAGCCGTCCGAGGCCAGTTGCATCTGTTGTGAGCGGCCCCGAGGCTTGATCTACGTGGGCCCGGTGTACGCAGTGGAAGAGTATGAAGAGAGCTTCTGCCCCTGGTGCATTGCCGATGGCAGCGCCCATGAAAAATTTGCCGTGACCTTTACCGATGAAGACAGCATCGGCCCCGACGACGATGACCTCGACGAACAGGTCCGGGACGAAATCAGCCAGCGCACCCCCGGCTTCAATGGCTGGCAGCAGGAGCAGTGGCTGACCCATTGCGGCGATGGTGCGCAGTTTCTGGGCAAGGCCGGTCACGCCGAACTGCTGGAACTGGGGGCCGAAGCGATCCTCGCGGTGCAGGAGTCCACCGGCCTGCCCAATGGCCCGCAATGGGAAGGTTTCTTCAACGCCCTGGATAAACACCAGGGGCCGACGGCCTACCTGTTCCGCTGCCGCACCTGCCAGGCGCTGGCGGCGTATCAGGATAACCACTGAGGGCTGCGCCAGGCGCCTCGGCTGCCTGGCGTGAATCGAGCCGTGGCGCGTCCCCCTGGACGTGCCGCTGGCGGCTGTGCGTCCCGCCCCTTGACCGCCCATGACGTAGAATCCTTGTGCCTGCCCCTCATTTGCCGCCGAGACCTGCCCCCTCCATGCAAACCGCCACTCAACGCCCGCTGTGGAAGATCTACCTGGCGTTTCTCGCGCCGATGGTGCTGTCCAACTTCCTGCAATCGATGTCGGGCACCCTGAACAGCATTTACATCGGCCAGATGCTCGGCACCCAGGCCTTGGCGGCGGTCTCGGGGATGTTCCCCATCGTGTTTTTCTTTATCGCCCTGGTGATCGGCCTCGGCGCCGGGGCCGGGGTGCTGATCGGCCAGGCCTGGGGCGCGCGGGAGCCGGGCACGGTCAAGGCGATTGCCGGCGCGACCCTGTTACTGGGGGCGATCATCGGCTTGCTGGCGGCGGTGGTGGGCAGCCTGTTTGCCCGGGAAGCCTTGCAGGGCCTGGGGACCCCGGCGGATGTGCTGGAGGACGCGGTGTCCTATGCCCGGGTGATGATGCTGACCATGCCGCTGCTGCTGGTGTTTGTGCTGTTCACCCAACTGCTGCGCGGGGTCAGTGACACCCTGTCGCCGCTGCTGGCCCTGGTGGTGTCGACCTGCGTCGGCCTGCTCCTGACCCCGGCGCTGATTCGCGGCTGGCTGGGGTTGCCGAGCATGGGCATCCAGAGCGCGGCCCTGGCCGGACTGGCGGGCAATATCGCGGCCATGGCGGTCCTGGCCTGGCGCCTGAACCGCAAGCGGCATGTGCTGGCGCTGGACCGTGGGCTGTTCGCGGCCATGCGCCTGGACCTGAACATCCTCGGCAAGGTGCTGCGCATCGGCCTGCCGACCGGCTTGCAGATGGTGGTGATCTCGCTGTCGGAGCTGGTGATCCTGGCCCTGGTCAACCAGCACGGTTCCCAGGCCACGGCGGCCTATGGCGCGGTGACGCAGATCGTCAACTACGTGCAGTTCCCGGCGCTGTCGATTGCCATTACCGCCTCGATCCTTGGCGCCCAGGCCATTGGGGCCGGGCGCCTGGAACGTATCGGGCCGATCCTGCGCACCGGGTTGCTGATCAACGTCTGGCTGACCGGCGGCCTGGTGCTCCTGGGTTACCTGTTGTCCCACTGGTTGCTGGGGCTGTTCATCACCGACCCGGCGACCCAGGCCCAGGCCCAGCACCTGTTGCACATCATGCTCTGGAGCATGCTGGTGTTCGGCTTTCAGGCGGTGGTGGGCGGCATCATGCGCGCCAGCGGCACGGTGCTGATGCCGGTGACGATTTCGATTTTCTGCATCCTGGCGATCGAGGTGCCGGCGGCCTATCTGTTCAGCGCGCACTTCGGCCTTGAGGGGGTGTGGATGGCTTTCCCAGTGACCTACCTGTGCATGCTGGCGTTGCAGAGCGCCTACTACAAACGGGTCTGGCAGCATCAGAAGATCCAGCGCCTGATCTGATCCACGCCACAACGCAACCCGGCAGGGGACCTCGCCCGTGCCGGGTTGTGGTGGGTCATGGCAATTGCGGCAGGTCCTGGGGCCGCAGGTCGAATACCAGGACTTCGGCATCCTCGCCCTGCTCGAGGTGGATTTCCCGCTCATTGCGCAACCGCGCGCCGTCGCCTTCCTGCAACCGCTGGCCATTGACCGTCAGGCTGCCGCGCGCCACGTGGATGTAGGCGTAGCGCTCGGCGTCCAGGGTCAGGCTGGCGGCCTCGGCGCCGTCGAACAGACCGGCGTAGACCCGCGCATCCTGGCGCACATGCAGCGAACCCTCGGCCCCCTCCGGGGAGATGATCAGTTGCAAGCGCCCGCGTTTTTGCTGCGCGCTGAAGTGCTCTTGCTGGTAACGCGGTTCGGCGCCGCTGACCTGGGGCACGATCCAGATCTGCAGGAAGTGCACCGGCCGGGTCGAGCTGTGGTTGAACTCGCTGTGGGCCACGCCGCTGCCGGCACTCATCAATTGCACATCGCCGGGACGGATCACCGAACCGGTGCCCAGGGTGTCCTTGTGTTCCAGGGCGCCTTCGAGCACATAGGAGAAAATCTCCATGTCGCGGTGCGGGTGCTGGCCGAAACCCTTGCCGGCGGCGACCCGGTCGTCATTGATCACCAGCAGGTCGGAAAAACCCTGTTCCTTTGGGTTCCAGTAATTGGCGAAGGAAAACGTGTGGAACGACTTCAGCCAGCCATGGTTGGCGGCGCCGCGGTCCGAGGCTTTGCGAAGGGTCAGCATAAGGTCTTCTCCTGAAGGGGGAGCGGGGCTGCGAGATGCAGGGCTCCGGCGTTGAGAAGAAGGTTAATGGTTACTCGTTGGCTCAAAAAGCGCCTGAAAGCTGAATGACTGTCGCTTTTAGGTTGACAGTGGATGAGCAGCACCTACCCCCGAGTTACGGAATATTCCACCCGGGGCGAGACCTTCGCCATAATGCGCGGGCCTGATTCCAGGCCTGCAAGCTTTGCCTCCGACGAGTGCCTTCTTTGTGATCAAAACCGTGGCTATGGTGCTGTTTCCGGACTTCCTCCTGCTCGATATGGCCGGGCCCCTGGAGGTGTTTTCCATCGCCAACCGTTACTTGCCCGACGCTGACCATTACCGGATCTCGACCATCGGCACCGAACAGACGGCGCTGCGCGCCTCGAACGGGGTGCTGGTGCATGCCGACCACCTTCTGGAGCAGTCCCTGGACAGCTATGACCTGTTGCTGGTGCCGGGCGGGCCGGGGGCCTACAACCAGCGGCACTTGCCGTTGCTGGCCTGGCTCGAATCGGCGCCGCAGCGTGCCCGGCGCTACGGTTCGATCTGCACCGGGGCCTTTATCCTGGGGCATGCCGGGTTGCTCGACGGCCACCGCGTGACCACCCACTGGCACTACACCGAACGCCTGAGCAAAAGCTTCCCCCGGGCCCTGGTCGAGACCGATCACATTTACCTCCAGGACCGGCGGCTGATCACCTCGGGCGGGGTCACGGCGGGCATTGACCTGGCGCTGTCCATCGTGGCCCAGGACCATGGCAAGAAGGTCGCGCTGGACGTGGCCAAAGTGTTGCTGGTGGTGATGAAGCGCCAGGGCAGCCAGGCGCAGTTCAGCCCGCTGGTGGCGGCCGTGGCGCCCCAGGATTCGCCGATTACCCGGGTGCAGAACCATGTCCTGGAGCACCTGGAAGAAGCCTTCAGCATCGAGCGCATGGCCAGCCTGGCGGCCATGAGCGCGCGGCATTTTGCCCGGGTCTTTGCCCGCGAGGTGCAGATGACGCCCATGGAGTTTTTGCAGAGCGCGCGCATCGACCGCGCCCGCAGCCTGCTGGAAAACAGCGACCTGCCGCTGAAGACGGTGGCCTTTCGCAGTGGCTTTGGCAGCGTGCGGCACATGCGCTTTCTGTTCGGTGAAAAACTCGGCCTGACCCCGACCCAGTACCGTCAGCAGTTCAGTTGAGGGGCGGATGGCCGTGCAGGGCACCGCGATGTCCGTGGCGCTCCCCGTGCCAGCATTGCCCTGCCATGTGTGCCTGCCAAGATAGCGTCGAGCCCTCTGGAAAAGGATGCGCAGAGCTTGGCCAGGCCCGTTTGCCGATTGAGGACGCGGTGCCCGGCCAGGTCATTTCGCGCCACAGTGCATGACATGAACCGCCTTGAACCCCATGAACCCGACGCTGTGCTGCGTTTCGGGCCTTTCACCCTGCAGCGCCAGCAACGCCTGGTCAGTGAAGCGGGGCGGCCGCTGCCGTTGGGCGGTCGGGCCCTGGAAATTCTTCTGGTGCTGGTGGAGTGCGCCGGCCAGTTCGTCAGCAAGGACACCCTGATCGCCCGGGTCTGGCCGCGCAGCGTGGTCGAGGAGATCAACCTGCGGGTGCACATCGCCGCGTTGCGCCGGGCCCTGGACGATGGCCGCGACGGCCAGCACTACATCATCAACCTGCCGCAGCGCGGCTACTGTTTTGTGGCCCCGGTGTATGGCCGCGCCCCAGGCGAAAGCCTGGCGAGCGCCCCGGCGCCTTCGGGCCCGCGGCACAACCTGCCGGCGCGCCTGAGCCCGGTGATCGGTCGTGAGGAGCTGCTGGGCAGCCTGCTGCGGCGGCTGTCGGGGCAGCGTCTGGTGACGCTGGTCGGCCCGGCCGGGGTCGGCAAGAGCACCCTGGCCCTGCGTCTGGCCGAATTGCGCTTGCCACGCTGTCGCGATGGCGCCTGGCTGGTGGACCTGGGAGCGCTGCGCGAACCGGCGG
>NZ_ATLP01000055.1:0-4314 GCF_000416215.1 Pseudomonas sp. CF161 | reverse complement strand
CCGAGTGGGCACAGGCGGTGCCGGTGCTGGCTCTGCCGCCGTTGTCGGCGCTGCGCAGCGTGAACCAGGCCCTGGCCTACCCGGCGCTGCAGCTGTTTGTCAGTCGAGCCCGCGCCGGGCAGCAGGGCTTTTGCCTGCGCGAGCAGGACCTGCTGGCCCTGCGCGATATCTGCCGGCGCTTGGACGGGCTGCCCCTGGCCCTGGAACTGGCGGCGGCCCAGGTCGCGGCGCTGGGCATCCAGGGTTTACAGGCACAGCTGGAGAACGGTTTGCAGGTGTTGGGCAAGGGCCGGCGCACGGCCGTGGAGCGGCATCAGACCCTGAAGGCCGCCCTGGACTGGAGTTATGAGCGCCTGAGCCTGCCCGAGCAGTGGCTGTTCCAGCACCTGGCGTTGTTTCCCGGCGGCTTCAGCCCGACGGCGGTCAGGCGCAGCGTGGTCGGCAGCGCCCTGGAGCACGCGGACCTGAGTCAGCTGTTGAGCCGCCTGGCGGCCAAGTCCCTGCTGAGCCTGGAACCGCGGCCGGGTGCCTTGCGCTATCGGTTGCTCAACACCACCCGCGCCTACGCCCGGGACAAACTCGATGACCCGCTGCAGTTGCAGCATTTGCAGCAGCGTTATGCCCATTACATCGGCTACCCGAGCTGGGTGTCAGGCCGCGAGCTGGCGTTGCAGGTCGTCGAGTAGGCACCGCACCTGCATCAGGTCGGGGGTGGCGAAACCTTCGGTGAAGCGCGCGTAGATCGGCTCCAGCACATCCCGCGCCTGCTGATAGCGGCCCTGCTGCTGCCACAGCCGAGCCAGCGAGGTGGCGCTGCGCAGCTCCCAGGCCAGGGCCCCCTGGCGTCGGGCCACGGCCAGCGCTTCGAGCAATACCCCTTCGGCGCTGCGGGCCTGTTGCGGGCAATCCTGGCTCAGCAGGTTGTCGGCCCGCACCCGCAGAATCTCCGGCGCGCTCCAGCCAGCGGCGCCGCTGTTGGCACGCTCCAGCAGGGCGTCGTCCACCACCTCGGGGCGCAGGGTCAGCATGATGTCGCGGATCAGCCCGTCGCCCTCGGCGGTTTCGGGATCGGCACCGGGGGTTGCTTCCAGCACCTGGGCATAGTGCCGGCCCCAGGTGTGGAACAGCCGCACCGAGTGTTTCTGCGCCTGTTGCAGCAGCAGTTCGAGCAAGGCCCGGGCGGTCGGCGCGTCGCCGTTGTAATGGGCGATGACGCAGCCGGAGAGGGCCAGGGTGTAGCAGATCGAGGTGCCATGGTTGATCTGCAACGCCAGCTCCAGCGCCTGGCTGGCAGTGCGCCAGGCCTGTTCCGGAAAACCTTGCAGCCACAGGATCCGCGCGAGGATGGTCAGGGACGCCACGCTCTGGTCGTACTGCACGCCAAAACCGTGGGTAAAGCGATTGAGGTGGCCACTCTGGGCCATGCGCTGGATCACCTGTTCGGCGTTGTGCCGGGCCAGCACCTGGTCCCCGGCAAAATGCTGCGCCAGCACTTGCAAGCGTTGGGCGCTGAGGGCCAGCACCGGTTCCTGGTGCGGTCCCAGGCGCTCGAAGTGCCGGCTCTGTTCCTGGGCCTGGCGGTAGTTGCCGCAGCACAGGTTGACCGCCATCAGCCCCGAGACGGCCTTGAGCTGGCCGAGCAGGTCGGCGCAGTGCTCGGCCAGCTCTCGGGCACTGACAAAGGCCTGGAGGGTGTGCGCGGTGGCGCCGCGGGTGTGGTACGAAAAACTGCCCATGGCCAGCTGCAGGTTGATGTTCAGCCGTGGGCAGGGCGTGGCGAATTGCTCCAGCAGGGCCAGGGCCTTGCTCACGTACAGCCCGTGTTCCTTGAGCAGCGACAACTCCTGCCACAACGGCATGGCACTGGCGGTCAGGCGAATGGCCAGGATCTGCGGCCCGTGGGGCCCCAGGCCCCAGTCGAGCGCGGCGCGGATGTCTTCGCGGTGTGCTGAATAGCGGCTGATCCACTGCGCGCTGGGGATCAGTTCCCAGTCATGTTCGGCCTGTTTCATCAGGGCCAGGCAGCGTGCGGCGTGGCGTTCGCGGGTGGCGAACAGCTCGGCGGCCGCGGCGAGTTTCTCCCGGGCGTAACTGCGGGTGGTGTCCAGCAGGCGGTACGCCACCTCGTCGTCGCCGGCTTCCACGTTCAGCAACGACTTGGCCACCAGCTGCGTCACCGAACCCAGCACCTCGCCGGGGGCGATGTGTTCGCCGCCAATCACCGCCGCCGCCGACTCCAGGGTAAAGCTGCCGCGAAACAGCGCCAGGCGCCGCAGGCAGATCTGCTCGCAAGGGGTGAGCAGGGCGAAGCTCCAGTCCAGGGTGGCGCGCAAGGTCTGCTGGCGCGGCAGGCTGCTGTCGCGGCCACGGGTCAGCAGGCGAAAGCGCCCCTGCAACTGGGTCAGGAGCCCGGGCAGGCCAAAGCGGGCGATTTGCGCCGCCGCCAGTTCCAGGGCCAGGGGAATGCCGTCCAGGCGACGGCAGACCTCGATGGCCAGGGGCAGCTCGGCGTCGCTGAGTTCGAAGGTTTCCTGGTTCGACAGGGCCCGTTCCAGCAGCAATTGCAGGGCCGGGTAGCCCAGGGCGCGGGCGCGGTCCAGGGGTTCGGCCGCCGGCGGGCAGGCCAGGGACTCCAGGCGCTGCACAGACTCGCCCTCGGCCCGCAGGCTTTCGCGGCTGGTGGTCAGGATGTGCAAATGCGGGGCGCTGCGCAGCAGGGTTTCGCTGATCAGGGCGATGGCATCGAGCAGGTGCTCGCAGTTGTCGATCACCAGCAGCATCTGCCGCTCGCGCAATTGTTCGGCAATGCCTCCCAGCGGGTCCTGGTCACGGGGGGTGAGGTCGAGCAGGGCCGCGAGGTTGGGCACGATCAGCGCCGGGTCGTTGAGCGGCGCCAGGTCCAGCAGGCGGATGCCGTCGCGGTAATGGCCGATCAGCAACTCGGCGACGCGCAGGGCGACGGTGGTCTTGCCGATGCCACCGGCGCCGGTCAGGGTGATAAAGCGCTGTTGCGGCAGTTGTTGCACCAGGCTGTCGATCAAGGCCTGGCGCCCGATCATCCGCGTGCGTCGCAGCGGCAGGTTGTGGCCGAGGCTGGCGTGGGGCAGGGGGGCGCTGTGGCAGGGCGCCGGCTCGATGCTCAGGGGGGCGACAAAACTGTAGCCGCGCTGGGCCACGGTGACGATGTAGCGCTGGCCGGCCTGGCCATCGCCCAGGGCCTTGCGCAAGGCCGCCATGTGCACGCGCAGGTTGCCGTCCTCGACCACGCTTTTGGGCCAGACACGGGCGATCAGTTCCTGTTTGCTCACCACATTGCCCGCGTGTTCCAGCAGGATCAGCAGGATCTCGACCGCCCGTTTGCCCAGGCGCAGCGGGCGCCCGGATTCCAGCACCAGGCGCTGTTGCGGGTGGATGCGATAGGGGCCGAAGTGCACGGCCTGGTCGCTGGCAAGGGGCTTGTACTGACTCATGGGGCGGTCTCTTTTTCGGCTCGCGAAGCCCACGGCCATACCCGACCCAGGCGGGCAGCGCGCTGACTGGCGATGAACCTGAGCATATTCCTCAGGTTTTACCCGCTGCGCAACGAGGACTGCGCCCACTGCGCACCGGCGATTTGCCTCCAGCGCGCGGCGCAGAGCGGTTGCGCGGCGGATTTACGGGGCATTGCCGGCCGTCCGCTGGCGGCGCAGGGGCCAGAAAATTAACAACGTTTAACTCGTGCTGGCGCGGGCCCAAGCCCAACTATTGGCGGAATCAAGGCCCGTGCCACGGCGTCGCCCGGGCGCCCGGAACCGGCAGGGCCAGCCATCGAGGATGCCAGGATGAGCAGGGTGGCGATTGTCTATCACAGCGCGTACGGCCGGACCCGCGCCCTGGCCGAAGCGGTGTTGGCCGGTGTCGAGAGCCAGCCCGGGAGCCATGGCTGCCTGATCGCGGTGGAGCAGGTGCAGGCGCACTGGGACGACCTGCACCGCGCCGACGCGATTATCTTCGGCGCGCCGACCTGCATGGGCAGCCTCTCGGCGCCGTTTCGCGGGTTTATGGACGCCACCGCCGCCTTCTATCTGGCCCAGCCCTGGCGCGACAAGCTGGCGGCCGGGTTCACCCATGCCGACAGCCTCAGCGGCGACACCCTCAACAGCCTGCTGCAACTGGCGGTGTTTGCCGCCCAGCACGGGATGCTCTGGGTCGGCCTGGGCCTGCTGCCCGGCAGCGGCGGCGAAGGCGCAGCGCTGAACCGGCTAGGTTGCTCCCTGGGGGCCATGGCCCAGTCGCTGCCCGAACATTCGCCCCAGGCACCGCCGGCGCTGGCCG
>NZ_ATLP01000054.1:0-129540 GCF_000416215.1 Pseudomonas sp. CF161 | reverse complement strand
CGAATTATAGACTTCCAGAATCTGCCGTCAAGGGTTAATTACGCTTTTGTTGCAGAAGGTGACTTTTTAGCTATTAAGCGGGGTATCCGGCGCGTTACAGGGGGTATGCGCAGCACCAATAACAGCCCCCCTATAAAGGCATAGATCGCCCACTCCTTGAGATCGGCGCGAACGATCCACAGCATATGCAACAGGCCCAGCCCCAAAATGGCGTAGATCAAGCGGTGCAACTTCTTCCACCCGCTACCGAGGCGACGCTGGCTGTAGCGATTAGATGTCACCGCCAGCACCAGCAATCCTGCAAAACCCAGGGTGCCGACAATAATGTAAGGCCGCTTACGCAGCTCCACGCCCAACTGCGACCAGTCCAGCGCGAGGATAAACACGGCGTAGGCACTCAAGTGCAGCACCACATAGGCAAAACACCACAAACCCAGTTGCCGTCGCACCGCAATCCAGCCAGCCCAGCCCGTCAGCTTTTGCAAAGGGGTCATGCCCAGGGTGATCAACAGCAGAATCAAAGTACCCAGCCCCAGGCGATCAACCAGCACTTTGCCAGGATCCGGCCCCAGCGCTGAGTCTCCCGCCTGGAATAGCCAATACAGCGGCCATACCGCCACTGCGATAAATATCGCCACGCGCCAGAGCGGATAACGCATCAGTAGTTCGCCCGCAAATCGAGGCCACTATATAAGGAGGCGACCTCATCCGAGTAACCGTTGAACATCTGGGTCTCACGCACATTGGGCTTGAACAGACCGCTGGGTAAACGCCGCTCCCGCGCCTGGGTCCAGCGCGGGTGGTCGACGGTGGGATTCACGTTCGCATAAAAGCCGTACTCATCGGCCGCGATGCTTTGCCAGGTGGTTTTCGGCTGCTCGCTCACCAGACTGATGCGCACTATGGATTTGATGCTCTTGAAACCATATTTCCACGGCACCACCAGCCGCAGTGGAGCACCGTTCTGATTGGGCAGTTCGCGCCCGTACATGCCGACGGCGAGGATCGCCAATGGATTCATCGCTTCATCCAGACGCAGGCCCTCTACATAAGGCCAGTCGATCAAGGCGAAACCTGAACGCTGACCGGGCATGCTTTTGGGATCCTGCAGGGTTTCGAAACGGATGAACTTGGCGCTGGCGGTAGGTTCGACCTGCTTGAGCAACGCCGAGATGGGAAAACCGATCCAGGGGATCACCATCGACCAAGCCTCGACACAGCGCAGACGGTAGATACGCTCCTCCAACGCGTAGGGCTTCATGAAGTCCTCCAGTGCATAGCGACCCGGCTTGGCCACCTCACCGTCGATCACCACACTCCAAGGCTCGGTCTTCAGCGATCCCGCGTTAGCCGCCGGATCGCCCTTGTCAGTACCGAACTCATAGAAGTTGTTGTAGTGAGTCGCATCCTTGAAGGGTGTGATCGCCTCGTCCTTGACCGTCACCGCCTGCCAGTGTGTGCTTGGCAACTTCTCGGTGAACCAGGAGGGCGCCCTGCCCGCCTCGACATCCGCATAGCGCGGTGCCTCAGCCGCGCCAGCCCAGCGCGGCAGGCCACTGACCGCCAGGCCGGCCATCGCTCCGCCCAGCAGGCGGCGTCGAGAGAAATAGAGGGATTCCGAGGTGACATCCGACTCTTTGCAGTCAGACGCCTTTGGCACTTTGATCAACATGGCAACTCCGCAGGATTGGAGAACTGATGCACCAATAGACTGCGGAGTATGGGGGAAATTACATCACTCGCCGCTTTTATGCCGACGAAGGCGCAACAAGTACTGAACCGGGCCGGAGGCCGCATAGGCGAGGAAAACCAGCAGCAGAATACGCGGCGGGTCGCTGAACACCACCGCAAACACCAGTACCACCGCCAGGATTGCCACAAAAGGCACCCGGCCTCTGAGGTCCAGTTCCTTGAAGCTGTTGTACTTGATGTTGCTGACCATCAGCATGCCGGCCGCCGCAACCAGCAGCGCCACCAGGAACGACATCTTCGAACCCTGGATCCCGTAGTCGCTGAACGCCCAGACAATCCCCGCCACGACACCCGCCGCTGCCGGACTGGCCAGACCGATGAAGTAACGCTTGTCGGCAGTCCCAACCTGGGTATTGAACCGTGCCAGACGCAATGCCGCCCCAGCCACATAGATGAAGGCAACCATCCACCCGACCTTGCCCATGTCGCCCAAGGCCCAGCCAAATGCCAGCAAGGCCGGGGCAACACCGAACGCGACCATGTCAGACAAGGAGTCGTATTCGGCGCCAAAGGCGCTCTGGGTATTGGTCATGCGGGCAACACGACCATCCAGGCCGTCGAGCACCATGGCGACGAAAATCGCGATGGCGGCGAATGCAAAGTACTTGCTCGCAGCAACGGAGTCGCCCGCACTCATTGCACTTTGCGCGCTCATGGAACTGATGATGGAGTAGAACCCCGCGAACAGATTCGCGGTGGTGAACAGATTCGGCAGCAGATAGATACCACGATGCCGGACTTTACGGCCTTCAGCATCATGCCCTTCTTCGACATGCTCATCGATCGGTAGCAGGCTTTCGGCGTCAGAGGCCTGGTTTGGCTCTTCGGGACGTTCGCTCATGGACATTACCTTGCAACGGTGTGGAAAGTTTCGACAGGTGTCTGCAACAACGGTTCGCATCGCAAACGATGCAGCTTTATACCAGAACCCGCCCCCCAAACGAAAAAACGCGGCCTAGGCCGCGTTTTCCGTGCAAGTTCGCGACTTAGTTTTTGGCTTTGTCGACGATCTTGTTGGCACCGATCCACGGCATCATCGAGCGCAGTTGCTCACCAATGATTTCGATGCCGTGTGCGGCGTTGTTGCGACGCTTGGCAGTCATCGAAGGGTAGCCGGTAGCACCTTCGCTGATGAACATCTTCGCGTACTCACCGTCCTGAATGCGTTTCAGGGCGTTGCGCATGGCCTGACGGGATTCGGCGTTGATCACTTCCGGACCGGTCACGTACTCGCCGTACTCGGCGTTGTTGGAGATCGAGTAGTTCATGTTGGCGATACCGCCTTCGTACATGAGGTCGACGATCAGTTTCAGTTCGTGCAGGCACTCGAAGTAGGCCATTTCTGGCGCGTAGCCCGCTTCAACCAGGGTTTCGAAACCGGCCTTGACCAGCTCAACGGTACCGCCGCACAGAACAGCTTGTTCGCCGAACAGGTCGGTTTCAGTCTCGTCCTTGAAGGTGGTTTCGATGATGCCGGTACGGCCGCCGCCCACGCCTGCGGCGTAAGACAGTGCAACGTTCTTGGCGTTGCCCGAAGCGTCCTGGTAGATAGCGATCAGGTCAGGAATACCGCCGCCCTTCACGAACTCGGAACGTACGGTGTGGCCCGGAGCCTTCGGCGCGATCATGATCACGTCGAGGTCAGCGCGCGGCACAACCTGGTTGTAGTGGATCGCGAAGCCGTGGGAGAAGGCCAGGGTGGCGCCTTTCTTGATGTTCGGCTCGATTTCGTTCTTGTACAGCGAGGACTGGAACTCGTCCGGGGTCAGGATCATGACCAGGTCGGCAGCAGCAACAGCAGAAGCAACGTCAGTCACTTTCAAGCCGTGAGCTTCAGCCTTGGCAACGGTAGCCGAGCCTTTACGCAGGCCGACAGTGACGTCAACGCCGGAGTCTTTCAGGTTGCACGCTTGAGCGTGGCCCTGGGAACCGTAACCGATGATGGCAACTTTCTTGCCCTGGATGATCGACAGGTCGCAGTCTTTATCGTAGAAAACTTTCATGAATTTCCCCTATATATCCAGGCCGTTCAGGCCATTCGCTAATTTGGTTTAGATGCTGAGTACTTTGTCGCCGCGAGCAATGCCGGTTACGCCGCTACGGACGGTTTCCAGAATCGAGGCGGTGCCGATGGACTGAATGAAGCTGTCGAGCTTGTCGCTGGTACCGGTCAATTGAACGGTATACACGCTGGCGCTGACATCGACGATCTGCCCACGGTAAATATCGGTGGTGCGCTTGATCTCGGCGCGCTGGGCGCCGGTGGCCTTGACCTTGACCAGCATCAGTTCACGCTCGATATGAGCACTCTCCGACAGGTCGACCAACTTGACCACTTCGATCAGTTTGTTCAGGTTTTTGGTGATCTGCTCGATCACCTCATCGTGGCCGACAGTGGTCAGCGTCAGACGCGACAGGGTCGGGTCTTCGGTCGGTGCCACGGTCAGGCTTTCGATGTTGTAGTTACGTTGCGAAAACAGGCCGACTACACGAGACAAGGCACCCGGTTCGTTTTCCAGAAGCAAGGAGATAATGTGCCGCATGATTAAGTACGCTCCGTCTTGCTCAGCCACATATCGCGCATCGAGCCGTCTTTGATCTGCATCGGGTAGACGTGCTCGCTGGTGTCGACCGAAATATCGAGCACCACCAGGCGATCCTTCATGGCAAACGCCTCTTGCATCTTCGACTTCAATTCTTTCGAGTCGCTGATGCGCATGCCAACGTGGCCATAGGCCTCAGCCAGCTTGACGAAGTCAGGCAGCGATTCCATGTAGGAATGGGAGTGACGGCTGCCATAGCTCATGTCTTGCCACTGGCGAACCATGCCCAGAACACCGTTGTTCAGGATGACGATTTTGACCGGCAAACCATATTGCAGGCAGGTGGACAGCTCCTGAATGTTCATCTGGATACTGCCCTCGCCTGTCACGCAGACGACGTCGGCATCCGGGAAGCTCAACTTGATGCCCATGGCCGCCGGGAAACCGAAGCCCATGGTGCCCAGGCCACCGGAGTTGATCCAGCGGTTAGGCTTGTCGAACGTGTAGTACTGCGCCGCGAACATTTGGTGCTGGCCCACGTCGGAAGCAACATAGGCATCGCCCTTGGTCACTTCGCACAGGGTTTCGATCACGGTCTGCGGCTTGATGATGCTGCCGTCGCCCTTGTCATAAGGGAACAGGCCACGATCACCGCGCCACTCTTCGATCTGCTTCCACCAACTGGCAACCGTGTCCTTGTTCGGGGTCTCGCCGATTTCCTTGAGTGCCGCGACCATCTCGGTCAAGACGCTCTCTACCGGCCCCACGATAGGCACATCGGCCTTGATGGTCTTGGAGATGGAAGCCGGGTCGATATCGACATGGATGATCTTGGCATTCGGGCAGAACTTCGGCGCACCGTTGATAACCCGGTCATCGAAGCGCGCACCCACTGCCAGAATCACATCGGCATGGTGCATCGTCAGGTTGGCCGTGTAGCTGCCGTGCATGCCGAGCATGCCGACGAACTGCCGATCAGTACCCGGATAGGCACCCAGGCCCATCAAGGTATTGGTCACTGGCAGATTGAGCATCTTGGCCAGCTCGGTCAGCGGTGCGGAACCACCACCGAGGATCACCCCACCGCCTGCGTACAGCACAGGACGCTTGGCCGCCAGGAGCATTTCTGCCGCCTTGCGGATTTGCCCGGAGTGACCGCGGACAGCCGGGCTGTAGGAACGCAGCTTGGCTTTCTTGGGAAAAACGTATTCGAACTTTTCAGCCGGGTTGGTCATATCTTTAGGGATATCGACCACCACCGGGCCCGGACGACCGGATTGCGCCAGGTAGAAGGCTTTCTTCATGACTTCCGGGATTTCCGAAGCGTGCTTGATCATGAAGCTGTGCTTCACGATCGGCCGGGAGATACCGATCATGTCGGTTTCCTGGAACGCGTCGGTGCCGACCATGGTGCTGGGCACCTGACCGGAGATGATCACCATTGGAATCGAGTCCATATAGGCAGTGGCGATACCGGTGATGGCATTGGTCGCGCCAGGGCCGGAAGTCACCAGTACCACGCCGGCTTTACCGGTGGCACGGGCATAGCCGTCAGCCATATGGGTAGCAGCCTGTTCGTGACGAACCAGGATATGGGTCACTTCCGGTTCTTTGAACAGGGCATCGTAGACATGAAGGAGAGCACCACCTGGGTACCCATAGATATATTTGACGCCTTCGTCACGCAAAAAGCGGACGAGCATCTCACCGCCAGATAAAAGCTCCACGTTGTTCACCTCTAAAACGCCAGAATACCGCCCTCAAAAGGAGGCGGGTCTTAATAGGTTTACTTCTCAGCAGAGCATGAGCGACGGTGGTCGCCGACTACGTCAGCACTGACTGAGCAAGTATTGGGAGCGCCCCAAAGTGTTGCGGGGGCTTCCCACCCAGCGCGAGGTAACGCGTTGCGGGTGTAGCAGGTCGGCGCGGATATGCGCCTCATGATCTGCTGAGTGGGCCTGCTTCTGGCAGTCCCTCTACAGCGGACTTGAGATTCTTCTGTTTCGCCCTCTCCAAGTCAAGACGTCAATGTACTTAATTCGAACTAAGCGCATGAGAACGCAAGAAAAAACCTCAAAACGGCAACTGCGTAAGTCTCAATTGCGCAATCTCTCGCAGGTCTGGGACATCTACGAACCCGCAAGCCTTGACGAGCGCCCTTCACGAGCTGCACGCCATCGAAATCTGAGCGGGGAAAATGTGCGTTGCTTGAAGGACCGGGAGCCTGAGTCTGGCGTCCAGGGCCCAAAGAAAAACCGCCAGTGAAAACTGGCGGTTGAGATTCAGCGCGTGGCGACGATCAGTTGATCGAACTCTTTGAGCAAGACCTGCAACTGCCGATCCCTGCCCTGCATGTCCCGACTGGCGAAGACCATCTCGGCCATCTCCTGAATCCCCGAGGCGTTGGGCAACGGCAGGTCCTGCTCCAGAATCAGCTTCATGCGCGGCAGGAAAATCCACTGCAGCCACTGCTCGAAATCCAGCGTGTCGACGCTGAACGGCTCTTGGCTGGACAAGGCTTCGGCACTGGGCGAAACCTCATCCCACAACCCCAGCAGCCGCAGTTCACGCTCGATCAGCAGCAACTGTTCGGCGATCTCGGGAAAGCGCCCATCCATCAGAGTGAGACCTTGGCTTTTTGACGAGCCAGCGCGGCGCCGGCGGCATCGCCCTGTTTCTCGCGCGCCTGGGCGATCAGCCCCCACAGGCTTGCCTGCAAGGCCGGACGACCGGAAGCCAGGGTCAGCCCACGGCGAGCGAACTGCTCGGCCTGAGGCGCGTCGCCCTGCTCCATGCGCACCTGCGCCAGGCGGTAGAGCACCTGTGGCTCGCGCGGGGCTACCCGTTGCGCTCGCTCAAGGCTCGACGAGGCGCCATTCAGGTCCCCGCTGGCCTGCTGTTGCTGGGCGGTACTGAGCAAGGCCAGCACCGGACCATCCAACTGCTCGTCCGCCGACAAACCGCCGGCGCTGGCCGACGGGATCGAACTCGACGGCATGTTGTAGGTGCCCTGGTTGATCGGCGCCGAATCAACCGGCCCTGGAATAATCGGACCCGGGGTAATAGGCGATGAGCTGATAGGGGCCGATGTCGTCGCACCGCCTCCTGGCACCATCACCACCACGCCGGAATCCTGCGGGATATTCTGCGACTGCGCCTGAGCCGGCCGCTTGATAGTCGTCTGCCGGAAGCCGCCGTTAGCTGAAATCCGCTCACTGTTGGAGACCGCAGTACCGGCATCGACCACCGGGATCGAACCGCGCTGCACGCTGGAGCAGCCGCTGAGCAAAGCCAGAGCTGTAATAGCTGGAACCCACCACTTGTTCACGTCAAACCCTCTTTGCTTAGTTCATCCAGCCCTTGATCCAATCCGTCACCGAGTCGCCGGATGCAGGGCTTTCGCCACCACACGCCGCGCCGGGAGGCGGTTCGCTGCCGCGAATATACGGCATCTGCACCGCTCCCGGACAGTTGGCATCGGAGCCCTGTCCGGTACGGGAATCGACCCATGCCTGAACCACGTTATCCGGTTGTGGCATATCCAGCGGCAAGGGGTCGGCCTTGCGCATAAAACTGGTCCAGACCTGCAGTGCGCCGGTGGCGCCGGTGAACGGCGTCTTGCCGTTATCGTCACGCCCCAGCCAGACCACGGCCAGCAGGTCCTGGCTGAACCCGGCAAACCAACTGTCGCGCGAGTCGTTACTGGTACCGGTCTTGCCCGCCAGCGCCAGGGATTTGGGCAGCACGTTATAGACCGAGCTGCCGGTGCCTTCACGCATCACTCGCTGCATGGCGCTCTGGATCAGGTAAATCGAACCTGGGTCAAAACGCTGCTGGATCTGGAACGGGTAGCGCTTGAGCGGTTCACCCTCGGCCGTCAGCACGCTGCGGATCCCGCGCATCGGCGTGTTGAAACCGCCGTTGGCCAGGGTCTGGTACATGGTCGCCACTTCCATCGGGCTCAAACCGCCCGCCCCCAGCAGCATCGAAGGGAATGCCGGAAATTCGCGGGAAACCCCCAGCCGCGCCAGGGTCTTGAGCACATTCGGCACGCCGACTTCCAGGCCAAGACGGGCGGTCGACAGGTTGTAGGAGTGAGCCAGGCCCTGATAGAGGAATACCGTACCGTGGGAGCGGCGATCGTAGTTCTGCGGCTTCCACACCTGGCCGTCCGCGCCCTTGACCGAGAACGCCTCATCGGACAGCCAACTGGTCAGGGTGTACTGGCTGGGTTTTTCCAGCGCGGTCAGGTAGACCGCCGGCTTGATCAGCGAGCCGATCGGGCGTACCGCATCCAGCGCACGGTTGAAACCGGCAAAGCTGGCCTGGCGGCTGCCAATCATGGCCTGAACCTCTCCCGTTTCCGGGTTGGTCACGACCATCGCGGCTTCGACATCCTCGGACCCCTTGCGCCCTGCCAGCCGCTTGAAGGTGTCATTGACCGAGGCTTCGGCCTTCATCTGCAGGATCGGGTCGAAGCTGGTGAAAATGCGCAGCCCTTCCTCGGTCAAGTCTTCGTCGCGGTAGTCTTCACGCAATTGACGCTTGACCAGGTCGAGGAAGCCCGGGAATGAGCTGTCGGCAAGGCTGCCGCGCTTGGTTACGCCCAGCGGCATCTTCTTCGCGGCTTCAACTTGCTCGGGCGTGGCGACGCCTTGTTGCGCCAGCAGGTCGAGCACCAGGTTGCGCCGCTCAAGCGCGCGCTCCGGATAGCGCCGAGGGTTATAGGCCGAAGGCCCCTTGACCATGCCCACCAGCAAGGCCACCTGATGCAACTTGAGTTCAGACAGCGGCTGACTGAAGAAGAACTGACTGGCCAGGCCGAAACCGTGCACCGCGCGCTGACCGTCCTGCCCGACGAAGACCTCGTTGAGGTAGGCCTCGAGAATCTCGCGCTTGTCGTAATGCATCTCAAGCAGCAGGGCCATCATGGCCTCGGTGAGTTTGCGTGACAGGCTGCGCTCGTTGGTCAGGTAAAAGTTCTTTACCAACTGCTGGGTCAAGGTACTGCCGCCCTGACGCATCTTTCCGGACGAGGTGTTGACCCAGACCGCCCGGGCAATCGACTTCGGCGAGACGCCAAAGTGATGGTAGAAATCCCGGTCTTCCACGGTCACCAGGGTTTCCAGCAGGTATGGCGGAACCTGATCGATCTTGATCAGGATCCGGTCTTCGAGGTTCTTCGGATACAACCCGCCAATCAGCAAGGGCTCCAGGCGCACCACCGCCAGTTTCGACCCTTTGGCTCCCGCCAGCTCGGCTACATAGTCACCAGAAAACCGCACCCGTACCGGCTGTGCCTGCTCCAGGCCTTCATAGAACTGAAAGCCGCGGGTATTCAAATCCACCACATTGCCATTCACGGCCGCCGCCCCCGGGCCGTTGGCCACGCTTTCGCGGCGATAGCCCAGAGCATCGAGCTCGGTGAGAAAGTCTTCCTTGCTCAGCTTCTGGCCGACGAACAGTTCCAACGGCCGGGCATAGACCTTGGCCGGAATAGTCCAGCGCTTGCCGGAGAATTTCTCCTGGACGATAGCGTCGAGATAAACCGCAAAGCCGGCGAGCACCACCAAGCCGACCAGACTGAGCTTAAGAGCCCAGCCCAGCCAGGGGCGCAGGCCACCAGAGGGACGTTTTTTAGCGGAGCGAGGGGATCGAGTACGAGTCATGGCGGCGGATTATACGCACTTTATTCATACTCAACAGGAGCGTCCCGAGGTTTGCGTCAGCCCCCCAAGCGGCCATAATGACGGCCTTGAATTTTCTCCGACTCTGAAGGATCGCCTGTGAGCCAGTCCCTGATCGCCGCCCTGCAAAACCCGGCCCTTTATCCACATCCCGTCGACGGGTTCCAGGTCATCGAGACCCACATTTCCTGGGTGCTGCTCACTGGCCCCTTTGCTTATAAAGTGAAGAAACCGGTCAATTTCGGCTTCCTCGACTTCACCGGCCTCGAGGCTCGTGAGCATTTCTGCGGCGAAGAGCTGCGTTTGAATCAGCGCCTGACCGAAGATTTGTACCTTGAAGTGCTGCCGATCACCGGCAGCGCCGAGGCCCCGCAGTTTGGTGGCAACGGACCGGTTGTCGACTACGCCCTGAAAATGCGTCAGTTCCCGCAAAGCCAACTGCTCAGCACCCTGCAAGCCAACGGCGAACTGACCGCTGCGCACATCGACCAGATGGCCAAGCAGATTGCCCAGTTCCACCTCAACGCACCGCGCGTTCCCGCCGAGCACGAAGCCGGCACTCCGGACAGCGTGATGGCACCGGTGCGGCAGAACTTCGAGCAGATCCGCCCGTTCCTCAGCGACAAGGCTGACCTGCAGCAACTGGATGCATTGCAGGCCTGGGCCGAAAGCAGCTTCGAACGCCTCAAGCCACTGTTCGCCCAGCGCAAGGCTGACGGCTTCATTCGCGAATGCCACGGTGATATCCACCTGGGCAACGCCACCGTGATCAACGGCCAGGTGGTGATTTTCGACTGCATCGAATTCAACGAACCGTTCCGCTTCACCGACGTCTATGCCGATACCGGCTTCCTGGCGATGGACCTTGAAGACCGTGGCCTGAAAAGCCTTGCTCGCCGCTTTATCAGCCAGTACCTGGAGCTGACCGGCGACTACCAAGGCCTGGAGCTGCTGAACTTCTATAAAGCCTACCGTGCTCTGGTCCGGGCCAAGATCAGCCTGCTCAGCATGCCGGCCGACGCCACTCCGGTGCAGCGTGCCACGACCCTGCGCCAATACCGCAACTACGCCAACCTGGCGGAAAGCTACAGCACCATCCCTTCGCGGTTCATGGCGATCACCTGCGGCGTGTCGGCTGTCGGTAAAAGCCACGTTGCCATGCGTCTGGTCGAGGCCCTGGGCGCAGTGCGCCTGCGCTCCGATGTCGAGCGCAAGCGTCTGTTCGGTGAGCAGCAGGTACAAAACGACCCGAATGCCGGCATTTACAGCAACGACGCCAGTGCCGCGACTTACGCACGCCTGCATGAAATCGCCGACATCATCCTGCGGGCCGGTTTTCCGGTGGTCATCGACGCTACTTACCTCAAGCGTGCGCAACGCGATGCTGCAGCCCAGGTGGCCGAAGCCACTGGCGCGCCCTGCCTGATCATCGACTGCAATGCTCCACCCGCGGTCATCGCCAGCTGGTTGGCGCAGCGTCAAGCGGATCAAAACGACCCATCGGATGCCAACCTGGCCGTCATCGAAGCCCAGCAGGCCAACCGCGAACCGCTGAGCGCCGAAGAAGTACTGCGCAGCAAGCGCGTGGAAACCAATGAAAGCGGGAGCCTCGACGCGCTGGTGGCGAATATTCGCCAGCGTCTGCCAGGCCTGTAAGCAACTATTTCAGCCGCGAAGAGGGAAAGACTTCGCGGCTGAAAAACAGTGGCACTATAATGGCGTCATAAATCCAACAGGTGACGTTGCCATGAGCCAACCCAAGCTTCTCGACACCCCGCTGTACGCCCTGCTGCACAAAGATGACATCACCGGGTTCAACCGCGAACGCCCAACGGACCAGCCTATCGACATGCGTGGCGGCGATTTTCGTGGCCTCGACCTGCGCGACTTGAACGCCGAGGGTATCGACTTTACCGACGCCTATTTCCGCTCCGCCGATTTGCGCGGCCTGGATCTGCGCAGTTCGGCGATGGAAGGTGCCAGCCTGTCCCATGCGCAGATCTCCGGGGCCTACTTTCCTCCGGAGCTGACGGCAGATGAAATTCTCATGTCGGTCAATTTCGGCACCCGCCTGCGTTATCGCACCAAGTAACAACCCGCTGCTACAGGTCCGGCGCCCCAGGATTTGCGCTGGACTCCTCGCTTTGCCTCTTCTTTTGCCCCCCCAAATGCCCCTCTGAGCGCCCCGCAGCGTCCGGCTTAGAAGCATTTGCGTTGAAACCGACCAAAGAACAGCGCTTTTCCTACTGAGCGCTACACTCCTCTGAGACTTGCCCACGCACCATTCGGCCGTCGCAAGGAGGCTTGATGAATGATGAACTGCAACATCTGAAAAACCTTGGCAAGACGTCCGCACAGTGGCTGCATGCAGTGGGTATCCATAGTGCGTCGGACTTGCGTCGCCTGGGCGCGGTGGATGCTTACCGGGCTGTACGCACCCGCGGCTTTCGTGCCTCGAAAGTTCTGCTGTATGCCATTGAAGGTGCGTTGATGGATGTGCATTGGAACGACATTCCGGCCGAGCGCAAAGAAGCGCTGAACCGGCAGCTGGAAGCGATTTCCGCGCGCCATCAGAACTGACCTGGCGGGGGCCGCATGTACTTACTGGGGGAACAACCGGCGTATGCCGACAGCCTGATCAATCGACTGCAAAGTATCCCGACACAGCTGCTGGAAGGCCTGGCTCCGGCAGGCGATCACCTGCTGATCGACGCCGCCCAGGACCTCTCCAGCGTACTTGCGGGACAGCAGTTGTTCTTGCTCGAAAGTGGCCAGGTACAAGCCAGTATCGACCAGCGCCCGCTGTTCTATCTGCATGAGGGTGACCTGCTCGGGCTGCGGCGCGGCAGTGAGCAGCCGGCCTGGCAGTTGCACTGCGAGACCGAGTTGAGCCTGATTCCGTACCTGCGCTCGGCGGTGTTCCAGCATATCTATGCCGACGAGCAGCGTGCCGAGTTGTTCCTGCAATACCTGCTTGGCCAGACCGCCCTGCTCGCGGACGCAGTGGCGCGACTGAAACCACCGGAGTTTCGCAGCAGCAACGGCTTCAGGCGGGTGGCCGCCGGCGAGGTGCTGATCGATCAGGGCGATGAGGCGGACCATGTGTTCGTGATCATCGAAGGCCATGCCCAGGCCTTTGTCGACGGTCACAACGTTGGCGAAGTACCCAAAGATGAAATCTTCGGCGCGATGGCGGTATTTACCGGCGAAAAACGCAGCGCCAGCGTGATTGCTAGCGAACCGAGCACCGTGATGCTGATTCCCAAGGAGCAATTTCTCAGCCTGACCATGAGCAATCCACGCATATCCCACAGCCTTATCGAGAGCATGGCGCGGCGCATCGACCTGCTGAACAAGGAAGTCACCCGGCTGCACGCCCTGAACAACCGCGCCTGAGCCCACTGTTTACCGGCGATCCAAACGAGCGTTTGGCAGAAATCAAAGAAACTTGAAAAAGCTTTGTTGACATAGAAATGAGAATCGTTATGATTATCACAACTGGTCGCGAGATCAGTCGATAACCTGGAAGACCAGTGGTTCGGACTCTCAGATTATCTCCTCATCAGGCTAATCACGGTTATTTGACCCGGCTCTTGCCGGGTCTTTTTTTGCCTGTGGAAAAGTCCCTGGTAACAACGTCTGAGTTCTATTTGCGCAAGGGCGCGCAGTCATCCTGATCCGGCATCCGTGCGGTGTACCAGACGTAATCGGCGCTGTCGGCCGCCACCGATGCCCCCTGCTGGGCAAGAATCAGCACCACCGTGCTCTGGGACGCGCCGAGATCGGCCAGGTGCACCGGCACTCCCACATCCTTGCGAGCGTGGTAAGCCCCTGTGAAAAACAGAGCTGGAACCGGCGCCGCCAATAAACGTTCGGCCATGCGCCGATCACGCTGCTGCTGGACCGCCAACATGGCTGGCACCTGGCTCTCGGGCAATAAACCGCAATGCGCATCGCGAATCTGGGTCTGTAAAAGATCCTTGACCGCCTGGGAATTGGCATGGGTGCCACTCAGAACCGGAGGCTGAGCATAAATACGGCGAATTTCGCTGGCGTCGAGGTTGGCCGCCAGCAGTGGATAAGGCTGCGCCAGGGCGAAGCGCACAATCGGCCCATATAAGGCCCAATCCCAGCCCGGCTGCCAGGCCAGCGCCGCCGGCAGATCCTCGGGCCACCCCTGGGACTTCAATTGCTGACGCACGGTATCGACCCGCGACTGCTGCTGTGGAACCAACATCTCTAGCAACAGGCTGCCTTGCGGGCGCTGGCTGGCCAGTGCCCGCATCAGCCACAGTTGGAGGACATGGTGATCGGCATTGTCGTGCTGCTCGCCGACAATCACCCGGGGCGCCTGGGCCAGTCGCTCGACCAGCTCGGCAGTCGACAGTGACCGTCCGCTGCGCAACTCGATGATATCGCTGGCCCGCTGCGCCTCAGGTAATGGCGGCAGCGCCACGCCCTGGCACCCCGCAACCAGCAGTACCGCGAGTAACCCTACCAGCCCACGCATGGATCGCCCTCCGCAAATGGCTCAACGAGCAATGATCAGGGGATGACCGCGCTCCGGATGTGACTGCACCAGCACCTCCAGGCCAAACACCGCCTTGAGCGGCTCGGGGCGCAGGACCTGCTCCGGAGTGTCCAACGCATGGGGACTGCCCCCCTGAAGCAGCAGCACCCGGTCACAATAGCGTGCAGCCAGGTTCAGATCATGCAGGATCACCAGCACCGCGACCCCACGATCGGCAAATGCCCGAATTGCCTGCAGGGTGATGTGCTGGTGCAAGGGATCAAGGGCCGAGGTGGGCTCGTCGAGCAATAGCGTCTGCCCGACCTGGCCAGGCCATAACTGAGCCAACACCCGCGCCAGGTGCACGCGCTGGCGTTCACCACCAGACAGCGCGAGGTAGCTGCGCCCTTGCAAATGGGCGGCGTCTGCCGCTTGCAGGGCCTCGAGGACGATTTCGTCATCCCGGACGCGCCCGGTCTGGTGCGGCAAGCGCCCCATCCCCACGACTTCTTCCACACGAAAGGCAAAATCCAGCGTTGAATGTTGCGGCAAGACCGCCAGCCGCTGGGCCCGTTGAGCGCCTCCCCATTGCGCCAGTTCGCGCTGATCGAGGAGGACCTGGCCCTGATCGGGCTGCAACTCACCACACAACGCCCCGAGCAAAGTGCTTTTGCCCGCGCCATTGGGGCCCAGTACGCCAAGTACTTCCCCAGGCTTGAGCTCAAGGTCGATGGCCGTCAGCACGGCTTTTTTACCGCGCAGGACATGCAGGTTGTGTACGCACAACATCAGGCACGCCCTCGCAATAGCAAATACAGAAAGAACGGTGCACCAATGAAGGCGGTGACGATACCGATGGGCAATTCGGCCGGTGCCAGCGCCAGGCGCGCCACCAGGTCCGCCAGCAGCAACAGGCTGGCGCCCGCCAGGATCGAAGCCGGTAACAAAATCCGGTGATCAGGGCCCGCCAGCAGACGTATCAGGTGTGGCACCACCAGCCCGACGAAGCCGATCATGCCGGCGGCGGCAACTGCCGCGCCGACACCCAGCGCAGTACAGAACACCAGCTCACGCTTGAGCCGCTCGACATCGATGCCCAGGTGACTGGCTTCCGACTCCCCCAGCAACAGGGCATTCAGCGCGCGAGCGCGGCGCGGCAACCACAACGCCACGCCCGTGCTCACCAGCACCAATGGCCACAAGCGCGAGTAACTGGCGCCATTGAGGCTGCCCAGGTTCCAGAACGTCAGGGTGCGCAAGGTGGCGTCGTCCGCCAGATAAGTGAACAGGCCCACCGCGGAGCTCGCCAGGGCCGTCAGCGCGATGCCCGCAAGGAGCATGGTCGCCACGTTGGTCTGGCCATTACGCCGCCCCAGGCGATAAACCAGGGCGGTCACTCCCAGGCCGCCAAGAAACGCGCACAACGACAGCAAATAAGGCCCAACGGCCTCCGGCAATCCACCCAACAGCGAACCGCCGACAATCGCCAGCGCCGCGCCCAAGGCTGCGCCGCTGGAGACCCCCACCAGCCCGGGATCGGCCAGCGGGTTGCGAAACAGGCCTTGCATCGCCACCCCGGACAACGCCAGCACCCCGCCCACGGCCAGGCCCAGCAGGGTGCGCGGCAGGCGGATCTGCCCAAGGATCAGCTCGGCCTGCTCCAGGCCCTGGCCGTCGATCGGCAGCCCAAGCATGCGCAAGGCAGCGCGCAGGGTATCCAGCAGAGGCAGGCTGACCGGCCCCAGGGCCAGGGACAGCCAGATCGCCAGCAGGCAGAGACCACTCAGACCGATAAACAGACTACGAGGTTTGACCAGAGGCTTCATGGAGCGGTGTTCGCCGAGCTCGCGGCATCAGGGTAGAAGGTCGCCGCCAGCACCTTGAGGCTGTGCGGCAGGCGCGGACCCAACCCGCCCACGAGGAGCGTTGGGTCGAGCTCAACCACGCGCCCAGACTTGGCTGCTGCGGTGGAGGCCAGAATCGGGTTTTCCTTGAACAAGGCAGCGCGCGCCGCATCACCGCTCAAGCTGCGGTCGGCAAACACCAGTACATCCGGGCTGAGAGCGGCCAGCGATTCAACCGAAAAGGGTTTGTAACCGCTGTGGGTCGCCAGGTTGCGGCCACCCGCCTGGCGCAATATCCAGTCCGCCGCCGTGTCCTTGCCCGCGATCAGCGGCTTGCCACCGGCATGCCCGAGCAACAGCAGCACACCTGGGGCCGCATGCTTGGCCTGAGCCTGGCTGACGCTGGCCTGCTGTTGCTCAAGCTGCCGCTGATAGCCCTGGAACAATTGCGTGGCCTGGGCCTCGTTACCCAGCAGTTGGCCCAGATGCTCAAGTGTGCGCTGCAGGGTCGGCAGATCGGCCTGGGCCGAGAACAGCTCGACCTGCACCCCAGCGCTGCGAACCTGCGACAGCACCGGCGGCGGCCCCATTTCCTCGGTGCCGACCAGAATCTGCGGGCGCAGGCTCAAGATGCCCTCGGCGGACAACTGACGCTGATAACCGATACTCGGCAGCGTCTTGAGCGACTCGGGATGCTGGCTGGTGGTGTCGACACCGACCAGCTTCGATTCGGCCCCCAGCGCACTGACCCACTCGGACAATGCACCGCCGGCACTCACCCAACGTTGCGGCAACTCGACCGCGTTGGCATGGCCGGCCAGCATTGCGATACAGAGCGCGATTGCGCTGGCACTCAGGCGCATAAAAGCATTTCCTATAGAAGATTGAGCCGATGACGCCGCCGTCCATGTGACAAGCCCTGTAACCCGGGCATCGAAATGAGCAAGCGCCGCAAACGGGCGAAGCGGCCATTTGATAATTGTTTGCATTTAGCAGTCAAGCACAGACGTGTTTCAGCAAATCACCCGAAAACGCACCGACAGCCTGAGCTTAAAGCCTCCGGCGCCCGAGGATTGAAATGAAGTTTCTTTGCGCCAATGACCACCTGCCCGACGCTTGCAGCCGGGGCTTCGAGCTTGACGGCGTCAAGCTGTTCGCCGTGCGCCGCAACCAGCAGGTGTATGTCTACGCCAATCGCTGCCCGCACCGGGGCGTGGCCCTGGAGTGGCAGCCCGACCAATTCCTCGATCAGAGCGCCAGCCTGATTCAATGCGCGACCCACGGCGCGCTGTTTCTGATCGAGGACGGTGAATGCGTCGCCGGCCCCTGCGCCGGCCAATCCCTGACCGCCATCCCCTGCCGCGAAGATCAACAGGGGGTCTGGGTCCAGCTTTAACCGTTGAGCAAGACCTCCAGACGCCGCTCGACACAGACTTCTTCAGCCGTCAGGCGCACGCCATAGGCCAGCACCTCAACCCCCGCCGCCACCGCCTCGCGCAATGCGGCAGCGTAGGCCGGGTCGATTTCCTCGGCCGGACGCACGGCCTCGATCCCGCTCAGGTTGACGCAATACAACTGCACTGCCCGCACGCCGTCGCGCGCCAAGCTTGCCAATTCGCGCAAATGCTTGGCCCCACGCTGGGTCACGGCATCCGGAAAAGCCGCCACGGGCGTGCCGTCGAACCCCAGGGTCACGCTTTTGACTTCGACGAAGGCCGGGCCGTCGGCATAGTCGAGGCGAAAATCGATGCGGCTGTTTTCCTGGCCGTACGGCACCTCGCGCTTGAGCGCTGTAAACCCATTGAGTTCACTGATCAGCCCGGCGCGCAGCGCCTCTTCAATCAGCGGATTGGCCCGCGCGGTGTTGACACAGGCCAGGCGCCCTTGCGGGGTTTCGCTGATTTCCCAGGTGCCGGGCAACTTGCGCTTGGGGTCGTTGGACCGACTGAACCAGACCTGCCCGCCCTCGACCATGCAGTTGAACATCGAGCCGGTGTTGGGGCAGTGGATTGTCAGAAGTTCGCCGCTGGCGGTCTCGATATCCGCCAGGAACCGTTTGTAGCGCCGTATCAGACGGCCTTCTTCGAGAGGAGGATGAAAGCGCATCAGCCTTGCCAGCTCCGCAAGCCACGAGCAATGCGCTCCACCGCTTCCTGCAGGCGCGGCAGGCTTTGGGTGTAGGCAAAGCGCACATGGTGCCCGGCCTGATGCCGACCGAAATCCAGGCCCGGGGTGAACGCCACGGACTCGGTTTCGAGAAAGTGTCGACAGAAGGCAAAGGCATCACCGCCAAACGCGCTGATGTCTGCATACAGGTAAAACGCCCCTTCGGGCTCGACGGCAATGCCAAAGCCCAGCTCGCGCAACGCCGGCAGGAGAAAGTCCCGCCGCCGGCCGAACTCCGCGCGGCGCTCTTCAAGGATGCTGATGGTCGCGGGCTCAAAACAGGCCAACGCCGCATACTGGGCCATGCTCGGGGCGCTGATGTAGAGGTTCTGCGCCAACTTTTCGAGCTCGCCGACGGCTGCTGGCGGGGCTACCAGCCAACCCAGGCGCCAACCGGTCATGCCGAAGTACTTGGAAAAACTGTTCAGCACAAAGGCGCTGTCGTCGACCTCCAGCACACTGGCGGCATCCGTGCCGTAGGTCAGGCCGTGGTAGATCTCGTCCACCACCAGGTGACCATTTCGCGCCTTGATCGCAGCCGACAGGCCGGCCAGCTCATCGCGAGTCAGGATGGTCCCAGTCGGGTTGGCCGGCGACGCCACCAATGCGCCGACGCTGTCCTGATCCCAGTAACGCTCCACCAAATCCGGCGTCAGTTGGTAACGCACATCCGGGCCAACCGGCACCAACTGCGCCGCCCCCTCCACCAGCCGCAGGAAATGCCGGTTGCACGGATAGCCCGGGTCCGCCAGCAGCCAGTGTTTGCCGGGGTCGACCAGCAGGCTGCTGGCCAGCAGCAAGGCGCCGGAGCCGCCCGGGGTGATCAGGATGCGCTGCGGGTCGATATCCAGGCCGTAGCGCTGTTGATAGAAACCGGAAATGGCTGTACGCAGCTCGGGAATCCCGCGGGCAGCGGTGTAACGGGTCTTGCCGGCGGTCAGCGCGGCCTGGCCGGCCTGGATGATCGGCTCGGCCGTGGTGAAGTCCGGCTCGCCGATCTCCAGATGAATGACATCCCGACCGGCGGCCTGCAATTCATTGGCGCGCGCCAGCAGGGCCATCACATGGAAAGGTTCGATAGCGCGGCTGCGCGCACTGTAGGGCTGAGCCATTTGCCTTCCTTCATATAATAAGAGAGGGAACAAAAGCTCGATTCTACCCAACCGGGGAGCGAGGAGAGACTTTAAAGCGCTTGGCTCCGCCCGATGGCCGGGGGCCATGAGCACCAACGTGGGGCAGAAAACTGACTAAAATTACATTTTGGCCAGGCCCCCGGACTGGCCGGAGCAACCCTCTCCAGGATCTGCAAGCGCCGTGGGCTGGGGGCTCGACAACCGGGAGTAGCGCGCTCCGACTTGTTCTGGTAAGTTCGCCCGCTTGCAGGCGCAGGGCCGGCAACCGTCGGAGATGGAGCAATCCTGCGCAATGGATTACAAGAGTAGAGGCGGTCCATTCATGCCCACCCAAGCAAAGCAACAGAGCAGCCAATCGATCAGTGGCTTCGAACCCTACGTTGAAACGAAGGGCGAAGAGTACATGGGCAAGCCCATGCGCGAGCACTTCACCAAGATCCTGAACAAGTGGAAACAGGACTTGATGCAGGAGGTCGACCGCACGGTTGACCACATGAAAGACGAAGCCGCCAACTTCCCTGACCCGGCCGACCGTGCCAGCCAGGAAGAAGAGTTCAGCCTTGAACTGCGTGCCCGTGACCGTGAGCGCAAGTTGATCAAGAAGATCGACAAAACCCTGCAACTGATCGAAGACGAAGAATACGGCTGGTGCGAATCCTGCGGCGTCGAGATCGGTATTCGCCGCCTGGAAGCCCGTCCTACAGCCGACATGTGCGTCGACTGCAAGACCTTGGCCGAAATCAAGGAAAAACAGGTCGGCAAATAACAGCCGGCCCGAGTGAAAGACGGAGCGTGCGAACGCTCCGTTTTTGTTTCTGCCATTTCAACCGATGGCGCTCCCTGAGCCCGCAGCACGCGCCAACCTGGTGTCGACCGAATCAGAGCCTGTAATCGCCCTCCCATGACTGCCTCGAACTCCTCATACATCGGGCGTTTCGCCCCGACGCCCAGCGGTTACCTGCATTTCGGCTCGCTGGTGGCGGCCCTGGCCTCGTACCTGGACGCACGCGCCGCCGGTGGGCGCTGGCTGTTGCGCATGGAAGACCTTGACCCACCACGGGAAGAGCCCGGCGCCCAGGCGGCGATTCTCAAGGCCCTGGAAAGCTACGGCTTTGAATGGGACGGTGAAATGGTCCGCCAGAGCGAGCGTCATGATGCCTATGCCGACGTCCTGAATCGCCTGTTCAACCATGGCCTGGCTTACGCCTGCACCTGCTCGCGCAAACAGCTGGAGGCCTATCAAGGGATCTACCCCGGGTTGTGCCGCAACGCTGGCCATGGCCAGGATGATGCCGCGATCCGTTTGCGCGTACCGGAGCTGGAATACCATTTCAACGATCGGGTACAGGGCGAGTTTCGCCAGCATCTGGGACGTGAGGTCGGCGATTTCGTGATTCGTCGGCGTGACGGTCTGTACGCCTATCAACTGGCGGTGGTGCTGGACGATGCCTGGCAGGGCGTGACCGATA
The DNA here is from genome assembly GCF_000416215.1 of Pseudomonas sp. CF161. Lineage (NCBI taxonomy): Bacteria > Pseudomonadati > Pseudomonadota > Gammaproteobacteria > Pseudomonadales > Pseudomonadaceae > Pseudomonas > Pseudomonas sp. CF161. Next base: position 108,436 of record NZ_ATLP01000054.1, on the reverse strand, counting down.
TTGTGCGCGGCGCCGACCTGCTGGACTCCACCCCACGCCAGCTATACCTGCAAGAGTTGCTCGGGCTGTCGCAGCCACGCTACCTGCACGTGCCCTTGATAACCCAGCCGGACGGCAACAAGCTGGGCAAGTCCTACCGCTCACCGCCGCTGGCCGAAGATCAGGCCACAGCCCTGTTACTGCGCGCATTGCGGGCGCTGGGGCAGATGCCCGGCAGTGAACTGGACGACGCCACCCCGCGAGAAGTGCTGAACTGGGGTATCGCCCACTGGGACGCCGGGTTGATCCCGCGCACCCTCAGCGTGCCGGAAGCGCAATTACGCTGACGCCACTTGCAGCTTCGCGCCCATCCGTTACCATCGCCGCACGTTTTCGGGCACGCACACAATAAAGAGAGGCCGGGATGTACATCTATCGCTTGGTCCTGCTCCTGGTAGTGGGGATCTATCTGTTTTCCCCCGCCATCATGGATTGGTGGATCGATGCTACTGGCGCCTGGTATCGCCCGTATCTGCTCTGGCTGATTCTGATCGTCGTGACCTTCATCCTGCAGAGCCAAAAAGATGCCGATGAGCTTTAGCCTGACCCAGATGATCCTGATCAGCGCCGCCTACCTGGCCGTGCTGTTCGGCGTCGCCTGGATCAGTGAACGCGGAATGATCCCGCGCTCGATCATTCGCCACCCACTGACCTACACCCTGTCCCTCGGGGTCTATGCCAGTGCCTGGGCGTTCTACGGCACGGTTGGCCTGGCGTATCAGTACGGCTACGGCTTCCTGTCCAGTTACCTGGGGGTGTCCGGGGCCTTTCTGCTGGCGCCGGTGCTGCTGTACCCGATCCTGAAAATCACCCGCACCTACCAGCTGTCATCCCTGGCCGATCTGTTCGCCTTCCGCTTTCGCAGCACCTGGGCCGGCGCACTGACCACGATTTTCATGCTGATCGGCGTGCTGCCGCTGCTGGCGCTGCAAATCCAGGCAGTTGCCGACTCCATTGGCATTCTCACCCGCGAGCCGGTGCAGCATCGGGTCGCCCTGAGCTTCTGCGCACTGATCACCCTGTTCACCATCTTCTTCGGGTCCCGGCATATCGCCACCCGGGAAAAACACGAAGGCCTGGTGTTCGCCATTGCCTTCGAGTCGGTGATCAAACTGATCGCCATCGGCGGCGTCGGCCTCTATGCCTTATATGGCGTGTTCGATGGTCCGCAGCAGCTGGAAATCTGGCTCCTGCAGAACCAGACCGCCCTTGCCGCCCTGCACACCCCGCTGCAGGAAGGTCCGTGGCGTACCCTGCTGCTGGTGTTCTTCGCCTCGGCGATTGTGATGCCGCACATGTACCACATGACCTTCACCGAGAACCTCAACCCGCGCTCGCTGGTCAGCGCCAGTTGGGGCCTGCCGTTGTTCCTGTTGCTGATGAGCCTGGCGGTGCCGCTGATCCTCTGGGCCGGCTTGAAACTGGGCGCCACCACCAACCCGGAATACTTCACCCTTGGCATCGGCATCGCCGCCAACAGCAAGGCCTTGGCGCTGCTGGCTTATGTCGGCGGGCTGTCGGCGGCCAGCGGCCTGATCATCGTCACGACCCTGGCGCTGTCAGGCATGGCCCTGAACCACCTGGTGCTGCCGCTGTACCAGCCACCGGCCGAAGGCAATATCTACCGCTGGCTGAAATGGACCCGTCGCGCGCTGATCGTCGCCATCATCATGGCCGGCTACGCCTTCTACCTGCTGCTGGGGGCCGAGCAGGACCTGGCGAACCTGGGCATCGTCGCCTTTGTCGCCACGCTGCAATTCTTGCCCGGCGTGCTGTCCGTACTGTATTGGCCGACCGCCAACCGCCGGGGCTTTATCGCCGGCTTGCTGGCGGGGATCCTGGTATGGCTGGTGACCATGCTGCTGCCGTTGATCGGCAACTTGCAGGGCTTCTATATTCCGCTGCTGAACATGATCTACGTGCTGGATGACACCAGCTGGCATATGGCGGCGATCGCCTCCCTGGCCGCCAACGTGCTGATGTTCACCCTGATTTCGCTGTTCACCAACGCCAGCGCCGAAGAGGCCAGCGCCGCCGAAGCCTGCGCGGTGGACAACGTGCGCCGCCCGCAGCGCCGTGAACTGCATGCGGCTTCGCCCCAGGAGTTCGCCACCCAGCTGGCCAAGCCCCTGGGCGCCAAGGCTGCGCAGAAGGAAGTCGAGCAGGCCCTGCGCGACCTTTATCTGCCCTTCGACGAGCGCCGTCCGTACGCCCTGCGCCGCCTGCGCGACCGCATCGAGGCCAACCTGTCCGGGCTGATGGGCCCCAGCGTGGCCCAGGACATGGTCGAGACCTTCCTGCCCTATAAGGCCAGCGGCGAAAACTATGTCACCGAAGACATCCACTTTATTGAAAGCCGCCTTGAGGATTACCACTCGCGCCTCACAGGTCTTGCCGCCGAGCTCGACGCCTTGCGCCGCTATCACCGGCAAACCCTGCAGGAACTGCCGATGGGGGTCTGCTCCCTGGCCAAGGATCAGGAGATCCTGATGTGGAACAAGGCCATGGAGGAGCTGACCAATATCCCGGCGCAACACGTGGTCGGTTCGCGCCTGAGCACCATTGGCGATCCCTGGAAAGAACTGCTGCAGGGCTTTATCAACCTGCCTGACGAACATTTGCACAAACAGCACCTGGCCCTCGACGGCCAGACCCGCTGGCTCAACCTGCACAAGGCTGCCATCGACGAGCCCCTGGCCCCGGGCAATAGCGGCCTGGTACTGCTGGTGGAAGACCTGACCGAAACCCAGATGCTCGAAGACAAGCTGGTGCACTCCGAGCGCCTGGCCAGCATCGGCCGCCTGGCTGCGGGCGTGGCCCACGAGATTGGCAATCCGATCACCGGTATCGCCTGCCTGGCGCAAAACCTGCGCGAAGAGCGGGAAGATGACAGCGAGCTGACCGAAATCAGCGGGCAGATCCTCGAGCAGACCAAACGGGTGTCGCGCATCGTGCAATCGCTGATGAGCTTCGCCCATGCCGGCAGCCATCAGCACAACGACGAGCCGGTCTGCCTGGCCGAAGTTGCCCAGGATGCCATCGGTCTGCTGGCGCTGAACCGGCGCAATTTCGAAGTGCAATTTTTCAACCTGTGCGACCCCGATCACTGGGTCGACGGCGACCCGCAGCGGCTCGCCCAGGTTCTGATCAATCTGCTGTCCAACGCCCGCGACGCCTCACCGGCGGGCAGTGCAGTACGAGTGAAAAGCGAGGCCTCGGAACATACGATCGATCTGATCGTGGAAGACGAAGGCAGCGGCATTCCGAAGAACATCATGGATCGATTGTTCGAACCTTTCTTCACCACCAAGGATCCTGGCGAAGGCACCGGACTGGGCCTTGCACTGGTCTATTCCATCGTTGAAGAGCATTATGGACAAATCACCATCGACAGCCCGGCTGACACCGAAAGCCAACGCGGCACCCGTATTCGGGTGACTCTACCGCGTCATGTCGAAGCGACGTCCGCTGTGAACTGAGACCGTCGAGAGAATTGAATCAATGCCGCACATTCTGATCGTCGAAGACGAAACCATCATCCGCTCCGCCTTGCGTCGTCTGCTGGAGCGCAACCAGTACCAGGTCAGCGAAGCCGGCTCGGTGCAGGAAGCGCAGGAGCGTTTCAGCATCCCCACGTTCGACCTGATCGTCAGTGATTTGCGCTTGCCGGGCGCCCCCGGTACCGAGCTGATCAAGCTCGGCCAGGGCACGCCGGTGCTGATCATGACCAGCTACGCCAGCCTGCGCTCGGCCGTTGACTCAATGAAGATGGGCGCGGTGGACTACATCGCCAAACCTTTCGACCACGATGAAATGCTCCAGGCTGTGGCCCGCATCCTGCGTGATCGGCAAAGCGCCCAGGCCAACCCGGCTGAACGCCCGGTGGGCAAGGCGGCCAATACCGGCGAGAAAGCCGGCGCCGGTAACAGTAATGGCGAGATCGGCATCATCGGCTCATGCCCACCGATGCAGGACATGTACAGCAAGATCCGCAAGGTCGCCCCGACCGACTCCAATGTACTGATCCAGGGCGAATCCGGGACCGGCAAGGAACTGGTGGCCCGCGCCCTGCACAATCTGTCGAAACGCGCCAAGGCGCCGATGATTTCGGTCAACTGCGCAGCCATTCCGGAAACCCTGATCGAGTCCGAACTGTTCGGCCACGAAAAAGGCGCATTCACCGGGGCCAGCGCCGGGCGCGCGGGCTTGGTGGAAGCGGCGGACGGCGGCACGCTGTTCCTCGACGAAATCGGCGAGCTGCCCCTGGAAGCCCAGGCGCGCCTGTTGCGGGTACTGCAGGAAGGCGAAATCCGTCGTGTCGGCTCGGTGCAGTCACAGAAGGTGGATGTGCGCCTGATCGCTGCAACCCACAGGGACCTCAAGAGCCTGGCCAAGATCGGCCAGTTCCGTGAAGACCTTTATTACCGACTGCACGTGATTGCCCTCAAGCTGCCCGCACTGCGTGAGCGTGGCGCCGACGTCAACGAGATCGCCACCGCCTTTCTGGCACGCCAGAGCGCACGCGTGGGCCGCACCGACTTAAGGTTTGCCCCGGACGCCGAGCAGGCCATTCGTCATTATTCCTGGCCAGGAAACGTGCGAGAGCTGGAAAACGCCGTCGAGCGTGCGGTGATCCTGTGTGAAAGCCCGGAGATTTCTGCCGAGCTGCTGGGGATCGATATCGAACTGAGCGACCTGGACGATGACGACTTCATCGGCCTGGCTCCGCAACAGGGCGGCGCCAACACCACCAGCCACGAGCCCACCGAAGATCTGTCCCTGGAAGACTACTTCCAGCATTTCGTGCTTGAGCATCAGGACCATATGACCGAGACCGAACTGGCGCGCAAACTGGGCGTCAGCCGCAAGTGCCTGTGGGAACGGCGCCAGCGCCTGGGCATTCCACGGCGCAAGACCGGGGTCGCCAGCGAAAGCTGAACCTTGGCTGTAGGGAGTGCGGGTAACACTCGATTTTGTGAAAAAACTGTTACCTCTGCAATTTCACGTAACAAAAGCCGGGGCTAAAGGTAACGAAGCCCCGGCTTTTTTTTGCCCGTAAAAAACCAAAAACACCGCTCAACCCCCAGTTTCATTGGGGCTCACAAAAGTTGGCACGGCATCTGCTATATGTCTGGTACAAGAACAATAACAAGCAATGCATAAGACAATAAAAATAAGACGAATCGACTCACGCATAATAAAAACAACACGGCGGAGGCGCAGCTAACTGATTCTTTTGGAGAGGCGTTGTATTTGGGGCTTGCCCCACAACCAGGCCGAGAACAACAAAAACTGCCCTAAGGCAGAGCCTGAACTGGTTGGATCATCAGATCATTGCAACACAGCGATCAAAGCAATCCGTTTGCTCTTGGCTCCCGATTGGGAGGGTCACTCTGGGTAAACCAGGTGACACGGGCGTTAAACAAAAACAAGAAGCCCAAAACCAATAATAAAAATAGAGCACGCAACTACTTCTGGGGGAGCTTCGGCTCCCCTTGTAGTTTCCGCGATTCAGCTTTCCCCGCCCAACCCATGCCGCTCACGGCTTTCAGCTCAAAACTCCGCCGTCCTACACCATCCCCCGACTAAATGCTAGAATCCCGGCCCATCATGCGGTCATTCTTCGTTATGGCCGAACATTCCTTCAAACAGTGCATCCCATGCTGAAGAAGTTGTTCCAGTCATTCCGTTCGCCCAAGCGTCATACGCAACACATCCGTAGCACGCCTGAAGTGCTCAACAGCAGCCAACATTCGCTGCAACGCGCCCAGTTCAGCCGCTATGCGGTGAACATCGTCGAACGCCTGCAGAACGCTGGCTATCAGGCGTACCTGGTAGGGGGCTGCGTGCGCGACATGCTGCTCAATATCACGCCCAAGGATTTCGACGTCGCCACCAGCGCCACACCGGAACAGGTGCGGGCAGAGTTTCGTAACGCGCGCATCATCGGGCGCCGTTTCAAACTGGTGCATATCCATTTTGGTCGCGAAATCATCGAGGTCGCGACCTTCCGCGCCAACCACCCGCAGAACGACGAAGAGGAAGACAGCAACCAATCCTCGCGTAATGAAAGCGGGCGGATCCTGCGCGACAACGTCTACGGCACCCTCGAAGAAGATGCCCAGCGCCGCGACTTCACCATCAACGCCCTGTATTACGATCCGGTCAGCGAGCGCATTCTCGATTACGCCAATGGCGTGCACGACATCCGCAATCATCTGATCCGCCTGATCGGCGACCCTCAGCAACGCTACCAGGAAGACCCGGTGCGGATGCTGCGGGCCGTGCGCTTCGCGGCCAAGCTGGATTTCGGTATCGAGAAGCATACCGCCGCGCCGATTCGCGACCTGGCTCCGATGCTGCGGGAGATCCCGTCGGCACGCCTGTTCGAGGAAGTGCTCAAGCTGTTCCTTTCGGGTCACGCGGCAGACACCTTTGAGATGCTGGTGGACCTGCAGCTGTTCGATCCGTTGTTCCCGGCCAGCGCCGAGGCCCTGGAATACAACCCGACGTACACCCACACCCTGATCAGCGAAGCCCTGGCCAATACCGATCTGCGCATCAAGCAGAACAAACCGGTGACCCCGGCCTTCCTCTTCGCCGCCCTGCTCTGGCCGGCCCTTCCGGCCCGCGTGTTGCGCCTGCAGGAACGCGGCATGCCGCCAATTCCGGCGATGCAGGAAGCGGCACATGAGCTGATCGCCGAGCAGTGCCAGCGCATAGCAATTCCGAAACGCTTCACCATGCCGATCCGCGAGATCTGGGACATGCAGGAGCGCCTGCCACGTCGCAGTGGCAAACGCGCCGACCAGTTACTGGACAACCCGCGCTTTCGTGCCGGCTATGACTTCCTGTTGCTGCGTGAGAGCGCCGGTGAGCAGACCGATGGCCTGGGCGAGTGGTGGACTGATTATCAGGATGCCAACGATGCCGAACGCCGCGACATGATCCGCGACCTCAGCGGCAAGGATGACAGTGCCAGCGGCGCGCCACGTAAACGCCGCCGCAGCAGCGGGGCCAAGCGCAAACGCAGCGCGGGCGCACCCGGTCCGTCCGGCGAGTAAGTTGATGGAGCGCATCTACATCGGCATGGGCAGCAATCTGGCGGCCCCAACGCAACAACTGCGCAACGCGGCTGATGCCCTGGCGCAGCTGCCCGAGACCGAGTGGGTGGGCGTGTCGTCTTTCTATCAGAGCGACTCCCTGCTGCCCGGCCAACCGCGCTACACCAACGCGGTCGCGGCGCTTGATAGCCGCCTATCCCCCCTGGCCTTGCTGGATGCGCTGCAAGCCATCGAAAACAGCCAGGGCCGGGAGCGCAACGAGCGCTGGGGCCCGCGCACCCTTGATATGGATATCCTGCTGTTCGGTGACCGCCTGATCGACGAGCCACGGCTCAAGGTTCCGCATTACCACATGCACGCCCGGGCCTTTGTCCTCTACCCCCTGGCGGAACTGGCTCCGGAAAGCCTGCAACTGGCCGACGGCCGAACCCTGCGCGAACTCCTCGCGGCCTGCCCTTTTGTCGGGCTGGAACGGCTGGCCTGACAGCTGAAACGCATCAGTAACCGCGGTAACACCCGCGGCGTAACAATGCGGTAACACATCCAATTGACTTCCCGAGTTCTCCTCACGACTATAGGCGTCCCGTTGCCGCCAACCTGGCGCTAAAGGGCGCAATCCAGGCCTTATAAGCACGACAAAAGACCGTGCGCCTGAATAAACGAAGAATCACGCGCGTTACTCGCAGTAGTTTCCAAAGCGCCTGAATGAGGACCCTTTTGATGCCGGATATCACCCTGACCACCCTGCAAAACCTCAAGCAGAAAGGCGAGAAGATCGCCATGTTGACCTGCTATGACGCCACCTTCGCCCACACCTGCTGCGAAGCGGGCGTCGACGTTCTGCTGGTGGGCGACTCCCTCGGCATGGTCTTGCAAGGGCACGACAGCACCCTCCCCGTCACCACCGCCGAAATGGCCTACCACGTGGCTTCGGTCAAACGCGGTAACAGTGGCGCGCTGATCCTGGCCGATCTGCCCTTCATGGCCTATGCCACCACCGAACAGGCCCTCAACAACAGCGCCCAGCTGATGCAGGCCGGTGCGCACATGGTCAAGGTCGAAGGTGCACTGTGGCTGGCGGATTCGATTCGCCTGCTGGCCGAGCGCGGCATTCCGGTGTGCGCGCACATGGGCCTGACCCCGCAGTCGGTGAATATCCTTGGTGGGTACAAGGTCCAGGGCCGCAACGAGAACCAGGCGCGGCAGATGCGCGCGGATGCCATCGCCCTGGAGCAGGCGGGGGCAGCGATGCTGCTGCTCGAATGCGTGCCCAGCGAGCTGGCCACTGAAATCACCCAGGCGGTGAAAATCCCGGTGATCGGCATTGGCGCCGGCAGCGCCACTGACGGCCAGGTTCTGGTGATGCATGACATGCTCGGGCTGTCACTGAGCGGCCGCGCGCCCAAGTTCGTGAAGAACTTCATGGCCGGCCAGGACAGCATCCAGTCCGCCCTGACCGCCTACGTCAATGAAGTCAAAGCCGGGACTTTCCCGGGCGCTGAACACGGGTTCTCTGCATGAATACTGTTAAAACTGTGCGCGAACTGCGCGCGGCGGTGGCTCGCGCCCGTAGCGAAGGCAAGCGTATCGGCCTGGTCCCGACCATGGGCAACCTGCACAGCGGCCATGCCGCACTGGTGACCAAGGCGGCGCAGCGAGTGGATTTCGTGGTGGCAAGCATTTTCGTCAACCCCCTGCAATTCGGCGCGGGCGAAGACCTCGACAAGTACCCTCGGACCCTGGCCGCCGACCAGGAAAAACTGCTGCAAGCCGGCTGCCATCTGCTCTTCGCCCCCAACGTTGAGGAAGTGTATCCGGAAGGCATGAGCGGCCAGACCCGAGTCAGCGTCCCCCAGCTTTCCGAAGGCCTGTGCGGCGCCAGTCGTCCCGGGCATTTCGAGGGCGTGGCGACCGTTGTCTGCAAGCTATTCAACATGGTGCAGCCAGACCTCGCGGTGTTTGGCCAGAAGGACTTTCAGCAACTGGCGGTGATTCGCGCCCTGGTCCAGGACCTGAACATGCCGATCCAGATTATCGGCGAGCCGACCGTACGGGCTGCCGACGGCCTGGCACTGTCCTCGCGCAACGGGTACCTGGACGAGCAACAGCGCGCCATCGCCCCGGCGCTGTACCGCAGCCTGAGCCAGATTGCCCAGGCTATCGAGCAGGGCGAACGGGACTATCCCAAGCTGCTGGGCGAACAGCGGCAGCAACTGGAAGCGGCCGGTCTACGCCCCGATTACCTGGAGATCCGCCACGCCACGAACCTGCGCCCGGCCACGGCAGATGACCGTGACCTGGTGATTCTGGCGGCCGCGTATCTGGGTGCCACACGCCTGATCGACAACCTGCATCTGAACCTCGACGCCACGGCATAAAAGCCTGATTGCCCGAAGCAGGACCTTCGGGCAAACTGCCGCCGCCAGGGGCCCGCAGCCACTATTGCCGCGCCCCGCCCGAGGATCTGACAAGGGATACACCCCATGCACGCCATCATGCTCAAGGCCAAGCTGCATCGCGCCGAAGTCACCCACGCTGTGCTCGATTACGAAGGCTCTTGCGCCATCGATGGCGAATGGCTGGACCTGTCTGGCATCCGTGAGTACGAACAGATCCAGATCTACAACGTCGACAATGGTGAACGTTTCACCACCTACGCCATTCGCGGCGAGCCCGGCTCGCGCATGATCTCGGTCAACGGTGCCGCAGCGCACAAGGCCAAGGTCGGCGATCGGGTGATCATCTGCGCCTATGCCCACTACAGCGAAGCCGAGCTGCTCAACTTCCAGCCGCGCATGCTGTACATGGCCCCCGGCAACGAGCTGAGCCACACCAGCAATGCCATCCCGGTTCAGGTCGCCTGAACCCACTCTTTTCTAACAATCCACACCCCTTTGTTGCACCCGCCGTGCGCGCCGGTATAAAAAAGTACCGGCCACAGGTCAGACAAAGCCAAGACAGATCAACACGCGAGGGTTACTGTAATTGCCCCGCGCGATTTATCGTGTTGACGCAGGGTCGACCGAACGAGGCCTGTCATCCAACAGGACGTTCCGGGCTTTTCAGTGTCCAAAAGGCAGTTCAAGCAAAAGGAAAACCGCAGCGATGGCGTACTACCGCACCCCTCACGACGTTACCGCTCTGCCCGCCTGGCAGGCGTTGAATGACCACCGCCAAGCCATGCAGGATTTCAGCATGCGCGAAGCCTTTAATGCCGACCCGCAGCGCTTTCATCATTTCAGCCTGAGCAGCTGTGGGCTGTTTCTTGATTATTCGAAAAACCTGATCAACAGCGAAACCCGCGACCTGCTGGTGGGCCTGGCTGACGAAGTCGGCCTGCAGGACGCTATCAAGGCGCTGTTCAATGGCGAGTTGGTCAACTCTTCCGAAGGCCGCCCGGCCCTGCATACCGCCCTGCGCCGCCCGGTAGGCGACAAACTGTCGGTCAATGGCGTCAACGTGATGCCTGACGTGCACAAGGTGCTGAATCAGATCACCGACCTGGTGGGTCGCATTCACGACGGCCTGTGGCGTGGCTACACCGAAAAACCGATCACCGACGTGGTGAACATCGGTATCGGTGGGTCGTTCCTGGGCCCGGAACTGGTTTCCGAAGCCCTGCTGTCCTACGCCCAAAAAGGCGTGCGCTGCCATTACTTGGCAAACATCGACGGCAGTGAGTTCCATGAACTGACCCTCAAGCTGCGCGCCGAGACCACGCTGTTCATCGTCTCGTCGAAATCCTTCAACACCCTGGAAACCCTGAAAAACGCCCAGGCCGCGCGCGCCTGGTACCTGGCCCAGGGTGGCTCGGAAGCCGAGCTGTATCGTCACTTCATTGCGGTTTCCAGCAACAACGCCGCTGCCGTGGCGTTCGGTATCCGCGAAGAAAACATCTTCCCGATGTGGGACTGGGTTGGCGGCCGCTATTCACTGTGGTCGGCCATCGGTTTGCCGATCGCCCTGGCCATCGGCATGTCGAACTTCAAGGAACTGCTGTCCGGTGCCTACACCATGGACCAGCATTTCCAGAGCGCGCCATTCGAACAGAACATGCCGGTACTGCTGGCGTTGCTCGGTGTCTGGTACGGCAACTTCTGGGGCGCGCAGAGCCACGCGATCCTGCCGTACGACCACTACCTGCGTAACATCACCAAGCACTTGCAGCAGCTGGACATGGAATCCAACGGCAAGAGCGTGCGCCAGGACGGCACCCCGGTGTCCACCGATACCGGCCCGGTCATCTGGGGCGGCGTCGGCTGCAACGGTCAGCACGCTTACCACCAGTTGCTGCACCAAGGCACCCAACTGATTCCGGCCGACTTCATCGTGCCGATCGTCAGCTTCAACCCGGTCTCCGACCACCACCAGTGGCTGTACGCCAACTGCCTGTCGCAAAGCCAGGCACTGATGCTGGGCAAGACCCGCGCCGAAGCCGAAACCGAGCTGCGCGACAAAGGCCTGAGCGAAGACGACGTGCACAAGCTTGCGCCGCACAAGGTGATTCCGGGCAACCGCCCGAGCAACACCCTGGTGGTCGAGCGCATCAGCCCGCGGCGCCTGGGCGCACTGGTGGCGCTGTATGAACACAAGGTGTTCGTGCAGAGCGTGGTGTGGGGCATCAACGCCTTCGACCAATGGGGCGTGGAGCTGGGCAAGGAGTTGGGCAAAGGCGTCTACAACCGCTTGGTTGGCAGCGAGGAAACACCGGCTGACGATGCCTCGACCCAGGGCCTGATCAACTACTTCCGCGGTCGCCACCGCGGCTGACGGGTTGTTCGCGTGGCCTGTGCAACGGGCCACGCTTTCACCTCCTGCAACAAAGCCAACAGCCAACCGGCATGCACCCGCAAGCCGCGCCGGGCCTAACCTGCTGCGCCCCTGGCCAAACCGCCTCGACCGCTACGGCGGGCCTGCCTCTTGAACCCTCCCCCCGCTCGGCGCATCTTTATTACTTGTCGCAAAAACAAGAATAAGGAACCGTCATGTTCGATATCAGCACGTTCCCCAAAGCCGATGCCGTCCGCCGGGCAGCACAACTGAGCCAGGACGATTACCAGCGCCTGTACCGCCAATCCATCGAACACCCCAGCACCTTCTGGGCCGACCAGGCCACACGGTTTCTCGACTGGAGCAAACCGTGGCAGACCGTCCAGCGCTATGACCTGAAAACCGGGGCCGCCAGCTGGTTTGCCGGTGCCGAGCTGAACGTCAGCTACAACTGCATCGACCGTCACCTGGAACAGCGCGGCGATCAGGTGGCTATCCTCTGGGAAGGCGACGACCCGGCCGAGTCGCTGCAGATCACCTATAAAAAGCTCCACCACTACGTGTGCCGCCTGGCCAACGTGTTGAAAAGCCGTGGCGTGAAGAAAGGCGACCGGGTGTGCATCTACATGCCGATGATCCCCGAAGCCGCCTACGCCATGCTCGCCTGCACCCGAATCGGCGCCGTGCACTCGGTGGTATTTGGCGGCTTCTCCCCGGATGCCTTGCGCGACCGGATTCTGGATGCCGACTGCCGCACCGTCATCACCGCCGATGAAGGCGTACGCGGCGGCAAGTTCGTACCGCTCAAAAACAACGTCGACCAAGCCCTGCGTAACTGCCCCGGGGTCAGTACCGTGGTGGTGGTCGAGCGCACGCAAAACCCGGTGAACTGGGTCGAAGGCCGCGACCTCTGGTATCACCAGGCCCTGCGCAGCGTCGACGATGACTGCCCGCCAGAGCCCATGGACGCCGAAGACCCGCTGTTTATCCTCTACACCTCGGGCAGCACCGGCAAACCCAAGGGCGTGCTGCACACCACCGGCGGTTACCTGCTGCAGGCGGCCATGACCTTCAAGTACGTGCTCGACTACCGCGACGGCGAAGTCTTCTGGTGCACGGCGGATGTCGGCTGGGTCACCGGCCACAGCTACATCGTCTACGGCCCGCTGGCCAATGGCGCCACGACCCTGATCTTCGAGGGCGTGCCCAGCTACCCGAGCAGCTCGCGGTTCTGGGAGGTCATCGACAAGCACCAGGTGAATATTTTCTACACCGCGCCAACCGCCCTGCGGGCCTTGATGCGCGAGGGGCCCGAACCCTTGCAGCAGACCTCGCGCAGCAGCCTGCGCCTGCTCGGCAGCGTCGGCGAACCGATCAACCCGGAAGCCTGGGAATGGTATTTCAATGTGGTGGGCGAACAACGCTGCCCGATCGTCGATACCTGGTGGCAGACCGAGACCGGCGGCATCATGCTCAGCCCCCTGGTCAGCGCGACCCGGATCAAGCCTGGCTGCGCCACCCAACCCATGTTCGGCGTACAGCCCGTGCTGCTGGACGAACAGGGCAAGGAAATCATCGGCGCCGGCAGCGGCGTGCTGGCCATAAAAGCCAGTTGGCCTGGGCAGATCCGCAGCGTCTATGGCGACCCGCAGCGCATGGTCGATACCTATTTCAAACCTTATCCCGGCTACTACTTCACCGGTGACGGCGCGCGCCGCGACGAGGACGGCGATTACTGGATCACCGGACGCATCGATGACGTGATCAACGTCTCCGGCCATCGCATCGGCACCGCCGAGGTCGAGAGCGCGCTGGTGCTGCATGACAGCGTTGCCGAAGCCGCCGTGGTCGGTTACCCCCATGACCTCAAGGGCCAGGGCATCTATGCCTTCGTCACCCCCATGAACGGGGTCGAAGCCAACGATGACCTGAAGAAACAACTGCTGGCCCTGGTCAGCAAGGAAATCGGCAGCTTCGCCAAGCCGGAACTGCTGCAATGGGCGCCGGCCTTGCCGAAAACCCGGTCGGGCAAGATCATGCGGCGTATCCTGCGCAAGATCGCCTGCAACGAGCTGGACAGCCTGGGCGACACCTCGACCCTGGCCGACCCCAGCGTGGTCGAGGGGCTGATCGACAAACGCCTGAACCTCTGAATCGGCGCGGCCCAGGCCGCGCTTCTCTCACGAAGACACCACCGAGCTGTCATGGAATTCATTCGTAGCCGCATCGAAAACCAAGTCATGAGCCTGTCCGGCCTGTCGCTGGGCAAACTCGACCTGGAAAACCCCAAGGGCGACCCGGGCCTGTTCGGCCCGGATTCGGTCAGTTGGCAAGTGCATGGCGACTTCAGCAGCATGCTGATCGGCGGCATCAGCGCCCTGTTGATGCAGGCTCTGCACCCGCTGGCCCTGGCCGGGGTCTGGGACCATTCGAACTTTCGCCAGGACATGCTCGGCCGCCTGCGCCGCACCGGCCAGTTCATTTCCGGCACCACCTTCGGTTCGCGCCAGGATGCTGAATGGCTGATCGACAAAGTGCGCACCATTCACCTGCAGGTGGTGGGCACCGCGCCCGACGGCCGCCCCTACGCCGCCAGCGACCCTGACCTGCTGACCTGGGTGCATGTGGCTGAAGTCAGCAGCTTCCTCGCGGCCCACTTGCGCTACCGCAACCCGAACTTGTCACCCGCCGATCAAGACCGGTATTACGCCGAGATCGCGCTGGTTGCCGAACGCCTCGGCGCCCGCGATATCCCGCGCTCGCGCCGGGAGGTCGGCGATTACCTGGCCCGCATGCAGCCGCAGTTGTTGTGTGACGAGCGCAGTCGAGAAGTGCTACGCCTGTTGCTGGCGGCCCCCGCTCCCAGCCGCCTGGCCAAGCCTTTTGGCGCATTGATGATGAAGGCCGGAATCGATCTGCTGCCGGACTGGGCCAGTGCGATGCTCGACGTCAGCCAGAACCCGCTGCAACGCCAGTTGATCCGCGCCAGCGTCAACCGCAGTGCGCCCATGCTGCGCTGGGCGGTGCGTAACGGCTCGGTACAACGAGCGAAACGGCGCATGGGGTTGTAAGACCGAAGCAGTCGAGGATGCAGAAACTGTCGGGATGCCCGGGGGCTGTTGAATGGATTGCGCCCCCAGGGTCCAGGCCAGCAGGAACAAGCCCCCTGGCGACTTAGCTGGTAAACTGCCGCGCCCAATCATTCGCAAGGCGCCCGCATGTCTTCCTTGAATCAGGCGCTGCGCGCCGCCCTCGATCATCGTCAGGACCTGCTCGCCGAGTTGCATCAGCAAGGCACCGATTGCTATCGCCTGTTCCACGGCAGCCAGGAAGGGGCCGGCGGTCTGACCGTCGACCGCTATGGCCCGCAATTGCTGGTGCAGAGCTTTCACCAGAGCCTGGAACGCGACACGCTGCTGGAACTGCACCAGGCCATCAACCAGCATCTGGGCCTGGACACCCTGCTGGTCTACAACGACCGCTCCCGGGGCAACTCGCGGATCGACCGCGAAGACACGGTGTATCGCGCCGATGAGGCCGCGCTGCAAGACCTGGTGGGCCATGAATGGGGCCTGAACTACCGGGTCCGCGGCCGACATGCGGGGCAGGATCCCCTGCTGTTTCTCGACCTGCGCAACGCCCGCGGCTGGGTCAAGGCACACAGCGCCGGCAAAAGCGTGCTCAACCTGTTTGCCTATACCTGTGGCGTCGGCCTGAGTGCCGCAGCCGGTGGTGCCCGCGAGGTCTGCAACCTGGACTTCGCCGAAGGCAACCTGGCGGTGGGCCGGGAGAACGGTGCGCTGAACCCGCAGTTGCCGACCATGGAGTTCGTGCAGTCCGATTACTTCCCGGCCATTCGCCAATTGGCCGGGCTGCCCATCAGCCAGCGTCGCGGGCAGAAACTGCCCAGTTATCCGCGCCTGGAACAGCGTCAATACGAC
The DNA here is from genome assembly GCF_000416215.1 of Pseudomonas sp. CF161. Classification (NCBI taxonomy): domain Bacteria; kingdom Pseudomonadati; phylum Pseudomonadota; class Gammaproteobacteria; order Pseudomonadales; family Pseudomonadaceae; genus Pseudomonas; species Pseudomonas sp. CF161. The sequence continues at coordinate 92,622 of NZ_ATLP01000054.1, read as the reverse complement.
CTGGTATTGCTCGACCCGCCCGCCTGGGCCAAGAGTGCCTTCGGCACCGTCGACCTGTTGCGCGATTACCAGAGCCTGCTGAAGCCGGCGTTGCTGGCCACCGCAGAGGATGGGGTGCTGATCTGCTGCAACAACCTGGCAAAGGTATCGATGGACGATTGGCGCGAACAGGTGCTGCGTTGCGCCGAAAAAGCCGGGCGCCCGGTGCGTGACTGCCAGGTACTGAGCCCGGGGGCGGACTTCCCGTCGCAGGACCAACAGCCACCGCTCAAGACCCTGGTCCTGCAACTCTGACCCGGTAGCGGCAAATCTGAATAATCCTGTACCCACCGATTGTTTCGGAACCGGAAACGCGTGCCATACTCCAAGGCACTTCCGATATCAGATAGATGAAGCCCTCGCATGACCAAAGGATTGATTCGCGCTATCGGCGCCCTGTTGACTGCTCTTGCCCTTTACAGTCTGTTGGGCTTTCTGATCTTGCCGGGCATTGCCCTGCGGGTGGCCAATCAGCAACTCGCCAACTACGCCACCACCCCGGCCCATATCCAACGTATCGAATTCAATCCCTACAGCCTGGAGCTCACGCTCTGGGGGCTGAATATCGGTGCGCCAGGTAAAGAGCAGGTAGGCTTCGAGCGCCTCTATCTGAACCTGCAACTGGACAGCCTGTGGACCCGCGCGCTGCATCTGGCGGATATCGAACTGGATAAACCCAAGACCGAGATCCTGTTCGACAAGGAAGGCAAACTCAATCTGCTGGGGCTGTTCAAGATCCCGGCCAGCGAACCGACCCCGGCCAACCCCGACGCCAAGCCGTTCCCATTGCGTATCGAACGCATCAAGCTGGCAAGCGGTTATGTGCACTTCCAGGACCTGCGCCCGAGCGAGCCGATCGAGTTCCTGTACGACAAACTCGATTTCGAGTTGAAGAACCTCAGCACCCTGCCCGATGACAACGCCGACATGACCCTGGTCGCGGCCGGGCCCGAAGGCGGACAGATCGATTGGTCCGGTAACTTCAGCCTGATTCCGCTGACTTCCGAGGGCAACCTGAAGGTCACTGACGGCAAGATGAAAGTCTGGTGGCCCTACGTGCGCGACGCCGTGCCGCTGGTTCTCGAGGACGGCATCCTCAACCTCAGCACGCACTACAAGCTCAACCTGTCCAAGGAAACCGAGTTGCTGCTCAGCGATACGTCGCTGAGCGTCGCACCCTTCGCCATCAAGGCCCCGGACGGCCGTCCCCTGGCCCGCCTGGAGCGCCTGGAGGTCAGCGAAACCACGGTAGACCTGGCCAAGCAGCAAGTGGTGGTCGGCAAAATCCGCAGCCAGAAACTGGAAACCTGGGCCGCCCTCGAAGCCGATGGCCAGCTGGACTGGCAAAAACTGTTCGCCAGCCAACCGTCCAAACCGGCACCGGCCCCAGCGCCCGCGACTGCCGACACCCCCAAGGCGCAGCCGGCAGCACCGAGCAAACCCTGGCAGGTGCTGCTCAAGGATGTGCAACTGCGCAATTACCAGGTGCACCTCGCGGACCGCAAAGCCAAACCTGCGGTGGCCCTGGAAGTCGGCCCGCTGAACCTGGACCTGCAGAATTTCGACAGCCTCAACCAGTCGCCCTTCACCCTCAAGCTCGACAGCGGGCTGGGTAAACAGGGCAAGCTCCAAGCGAACGGCGAGGTCAACCTGAACCCGGTCACGGCCAAGCTCCAGGTGCAGACCCGGGATATCGACCTGCGGGTCGCGCAGTCCTATATCAGCCCGTTCATTCGCCTGGAACTGCGCAGCGGCATGCTCGACAGCGACCTGGCGGTCAACCTGAAAAAAGTCGACCCGCTGACACTCGCCATCACCGGCCGCGCCGAAGTGAACCAGTTGCACACCCTCGACACCCTGAAAACCCGCGACTTCGTGAAGTGGCAAAAGGTGGTGGTCGAAGGTCTCAACTATCAACACGGCGACAGCCTGTCGATCGACAAGGTCAACCTGTACCAGCCTTATGCGCGGTTCATGATCAACGATGACCGCACCACCAACGTCGACGACCTGCTGATCCCGCAACCGGCCAACAGCGGCGCCAAGCCTGCTGCCAAACCCGCGCCCGGCAAGGACAAGCCCCTGGGGATTCACATCGGTGCGATTGCCATCAACGACGGCTCGGCCAACTTTGCCGACTTCAGCCTGACGCCCAACTTCGCCACCGCGGTGCAACAACTCAACGGGCAGATCGGCACCATCGACAGTCGCCAGGCGAAACCGGCCAGTGTCGACATCAAGGGCAAGGTCGATCGTTATGCGCCGGTCACCATCAAGGGCAGCGTCAACCCGTTCAACCCCATGGCCGCGCTGGATATCGCCACCAGCTTCAAGCGCGTGGAGTTGACCACCCTCACCCCTTACTCGGGCAAGTTCGCCGGCTACCGCATCCGCAAGGGCCGACTCAACCTCGACCTGCATTACCTGATCACCAACGGCCAGCTCAAGGCCGAAAACAAGGTGGTGGTCGAACAGCTGCAACTGGGTGAAAAAGTCGACAGCCCGGACGCCGTGAGCCTGCCGCTGAAACTGGCGATTGCCTTGCTCAAGGACGTCGATGGCAAGATTTCCATCGAGCTGCCCGTGACCGGCGACCTCAATAACCCACAGTTCAGTGTGATGCCGATTGTCTGGCAGACCCTGCGTAACCTGATCGTCAAAGCTGCCGCTGCGCCCTTCAAACTTATTGGCGGGCTGATCGCAGGCGGAGGTGCGGAAGACCTGGGCAGTGTGTCGTTCGCCCCTGGCTCAAGCGACCTGGGCAAGGACTCGGAAGCCGCGCTGGTAAAACTTGCCAACGCACTCAAAGAGCGTCCGGCCCTGCGCCTGGAGATCGAAGGCACTGCGGCGCAAAGCAGCGATGGCCCACTGCTGGCCCAGCAACGACTGGAGCGGGAATACCAGTACAACTACTACAAGATGCTCCAGCGTCGTGGCGACAAGGTGCCCGCCCAAGCGTCGCTGCTGCAAGTACCCGACGGTGAGAAGAGCCCGCTGCTCGAAGGCATTTATCGCACGCGCCTCAAGACCCAGCCGCCGGCCGAGTGGAAGGACCTGGGCAAGGAAGAACGCAGCGCAAAAATGCGTGAAGCGGTGATCCAGTTCTGGAGTGGCAGCGATGTACTGTTGCGCCAACTGGGCCAGGAGCGCGCCAGCAGCATCAAGGACTTCCTGGTGGACAAGGGCCAACTGGCCGATGACCGCGTCTATTTCATCGACGCCAACCTCGGTGAAGCAGAAAGCGATGGCCGAGTGATCACCCCGATGCACCTGGATGCGGAATAACCCCTGACTGCACCGCAGCCTGAAGGCCGCGGTCTTTTCCCGGCGCAATAGAACAGGCCCCGACACAATGTGCCGGGGCCTGTAATGACCACATCCTTGTGGTCTTCCGCATGAACCTTCAGGAAGCGCCAGGCGTGTTGCTCAGCTCGCCTTACACCTCGTCTCCCAGTCCAGGCAAGAACACTTACTCGGCTTTCAGGCCGTCAGCGGAAACCGCTTTAACGCCTTTGATTTTCTTGGTGATGGCAACAGCAGTGGCTTTCTGCGCATCGGTCACCGCGACGGTGGACGACAGCGACACTACGCCTTTGTTGGTTTCGACTTTGATGTCGGTGCCTGGGATGCCTTTTTCGGTAACCAGGTCGCTTTTAACTTTGGTGGTGATCCAGGTATCGGAGGTAGCTTCTTTAGCCTTGGTCACTTCACCGGCAGCCACAACCATCGGTGCCTGGGTGTTTTGAGTGGTCTGCGCAAATGCTGCGTTGGCCATGGTCAGGGTCAGAGCGGTAGCAGTTGCGGCAGCGATAGCGAACTTCTTCATACGAGTAACTCCTGTTTTTCTGGAAAGCCTGCGCCGTGTCCTGGCAACAGGGTTACCAGAGATATTGCAGGCGCTGTGCCAACTTCTGACAACAGATAAAAACCTTATAAAACAACAAGTTATAAAAACAGCAAAAATCCGGAATCATGCAATTTGCATGACGCCCCGCGGATCTGCGTGCAAGTTGCGGTTTCTCGTCCAGCCTTAACCTTCTGAAATCGCGAAACTTTCCCTGCGACCTGGATTCTGGTCGTACCTGTATCGCAAAGACCGGCCTGGCGCGCGCCATGCCCCGGCTGGCGGGGCATGTGCGGTCCCGGCAAAACGTCAGGCACCGCCGGCCGTGCAACCCTTGGGCGCGTAATCCGCCCCTACCGTGGTGTTGCACAACCACCCGGACGTGTTGGTACGACTCAGGGTCAGGGTCTGGTTCAGTACCGGGCCCGGCGCGTTGAGGATGGTACAGGCAATCACGCCCTCGCCACTGGCCGCCGTGCCGCTGGCAGTCATGCGGCAATTGGTGGTGAGGGCGGTGCCGCCGACCAGCTCAAGGGTCGGGTCACTGCCCTGGTTGAGCTGATCTTCGAAATTGACCTTCAGCGCCGAGGCTTCGGCCAATGCCGCCACCACCTTGGCCCGAGCCTGGTATTTGGAATACAGCGGCAGGGCAAAAGTGGCGAGGATGCCGATGATGGCGACCACCACCAGCAATTCAATCAGGGTAAAGCCCTTCTGACTCTTCATGGACAAGCTCCAAGCATGAACGGGAATGTCATGACCTGAAGTGCTTGAAGCATGGCCTGTGCCAGCCCCTGAAAGCCCGTAGATCAAGGCTTGCAGCAGAGGTGGCCGATGGCTTTCATCACAAGGAGTCGCACAAACTGACAATTTTCGTCAGCCGTCAGCCTGGGGCTGAGGGTATTTGCTGGCTAGGCTTGCACAGGACAACGGCCCAGGGAGGCGCCGTTCCCCAGCGCTCAGGAACATCCCGGGACAATCACGATCTATCAGGCGGTCGGCGCGACCTTAAAGGCGTCACACCCATTGCCTGCGGCCCGGAATAGTCCAAAGGCGCCAGCAAGGACCGAACCATGGCGGTAAAAGCAGCAAGAGTCAGTGTCTACGCCTGGGAAGGCAGCGACCGAAACGGACGCAAGCTGAGCGGCGAATTGACCGGACACAACCCGGCGCTGATCAAGGCGCAATTGCGTCAGCAGGGAATCAACCCGGGGCGGGTGCGGAAAAAGCCCGTGGCCCTGTTCAGCAGCGGCAAAACCATCGTTGCGCGGGATATCGTGCTGTTCACCCGGCAGATGGCAACCATGATGAAAGCCGGGGTGCCGCTGCTGCAGTCGTTCGACATCATCGCCGAGGGTTTCGACAAGCCGCGCATGCGCAACCTGATCCACGCCCTCAAGCGTGAAATCGAAGCCGGCAACAGCTTTGCCGGGGCCCTGCGCAAACATCCCCGGCAGTTCGACGAGCTGTATTGCAACCTGGTGGATGCCGGCGAGCAAGCCGGCGCCCTGGACACCCTGCTGGAGCGGGTAGCCACCTACAAGGAAAAAAGCGAAAGCCTCAAGGCCAGGATCAAGAAGGCCATGACCTATCCCTTGGCGGTCATCTGCGTCGCCTTAATCGTCAGCGGCATTTTGCTGGTCAAGGTGGTGCCGCAATTTCAGTCGATGTTCGCCGGGCTGAATACCCAGCTGCCGGCGTTTACCCAGGCGGTCATCGGGCTCTCGCAGTTTATGCAGGAGCGCTGGTGGCAAATGCTGCTGGCTGGCGCCCTTGCGTTGCTCGCGGCGCGCTACGGCTATCGGCGTTTCCGGGGGCTGCGCGACTGGCTGGATATCAGCCTGCTGAAGCTGCCACTGGCCGGGCCGCTGTTGTACAAATCGGCGGTGGCACGTTACGCCCGGACCCTGGCCACCACCTTTGCCGCTGGCGTGCCCCTGGTGCAGGCCCTGGACTCGGTCGCCGGCGCCACCGGCAACAGTCAGTTCAAAAAGGCGGTGCAGCAGGTCAAGGAAGATGTGGCCAGCGGTATGCAACTGAACTTCGCCATGCGCACCTGTGGAATGTTCCCTACTATGGCGATCCAGATGACGGCGATCGGCGAAGAATCCGGCGCCCTGGACTCCATGCTGGAAAAAGTGGCGACCTACTATGAAGCCGAAGTCGACAACCTGGTCGACACCCTGACCAGTCTCATGGAGCCCTTTATCATGGTGATTTTGGGCAGCATCGTCGGCGGCCTGGTGGTGGCCATGTACCTGCCCATCTTTCAACTCGGCACAGCGATCTGAGCATGTCTTTGACTGAAGTTCTGGCCAGCTATCCATTGGCCTTCGTGTTATCCGCGCTGATTCTCGGGCTGCTGATCGGCAGCTTTCTCAATGTGCTGGCCTGGCGCCTGCCCAAGATGCTCCAGCGCGACTGGCAGGCCCAGGCCCATGAGGTTCTGGGCCTGCCCGAGCAGTCGTCGGCGCCGACCTATAACCTGCTGTTGCCGCACTCCCACTGCCCGCACTGTGCCCACCAGGTCCGCGCCTGGGAGAACATCCCGCTGCTCAGCTACCTGCTGCTGCGGGGGCGTTGCTCACACTGCACGACCAGGATCAGCCCACGCTATCCGCTTACCGAGCTGGCCTGCGGCCTGTTGTCGGCCGTGATCGCCTGGCATTTCGGGTTTGGCTGGCAGGCCGGCATGGTGCTACTGCTCAGTTGGGGGCTGCTGGCGCTGAGCCTGATCGATGCCGAGCATCAACTGCTGCCTGACGTGCTGGTATTGCCCCTGTTGTGGCTGGGGCTGATCGTCAACAGTTTCGGGCTGTTCGTCAGCCTGGACGATGCCGTGTGGGGCGCGGTACTGGGTTACCTGTGCCTGTGGTCGGTGTATTGGCTGTTCAAGCTGCTGACCGGCAAGGATGGCATCGGCCATGGCGACTTCAAGCTGCTGGCCATGATTGGTGCCTGGGGCGGCTGGCAGAGCCTGCCACTGACCATCATGCTGGCTTCGCTGGTGGGAGCCTTGGTCGGGGCGCTGATGCTGCGCCGGCGCAATGCGCAAACCTCGACCCCGATCCCCTTCGGGCCCTTTCTGGCAATTGCCGGCTGGATTGCCTTGCTCTGGGGTGGTCAAATAACCGACCTCTATTTGCAGTTTGTCGGGCTCCAATGACTAACCCTGTAACCAAACCCTGGATTCTTGGCCTCACCGGCGGCATCGGCAGTGGCAAAAGCGCAGCGGCGCAACACTTTATCGACCTGGGCATCCATGTCGTCGACGCCGATCACGCCGCCCGCTGGGTGGTGGAGCCTGGACGTCCGGCCCTGGCGCGCATCGCCGAACATTTCGGCGCCGGTGTGCTGCAGGCTGACGGCCAGCTGGACCGAGCGGCCCTGCGCAAGCTGATTTTTGAAGTTCCGGAGCAGCGACGCTGGCTCGAAGCCCTGCTGCACCCGTTGATCGCCGAGGAAATCGTCGCCCACTTGGCGCGTGCACAATCGCCCTATGCAATCCTGGTGTCGCCGCTGCTGATCGAGTCCGGCCAGGCGGCAATGACTCAGCGGGTGCTGGTGATCGATGTCCCGCAACAACTGCAAATCGAGCGCACCCTGCAGCGCGACCAGATCAGCGAACAGCAGATCCAGGCGATTCTCCAGGCCCAGGCCAGCCGCGAAGAGCGCCTGCGCCATGCCGACGATGTGCTGGCCAACGACCGCGACCTTGCCTGGTTGCACACTGAGGTCGAGCGCCTGCACCACTTTTATCTAACTTTGCGTGGAGGCCAGTCATGAGCCAACCCCTGACCGTAGAATGCCCAACCTGTGGCGCCCCCGTTGAATGGACCGCCGAGAACAGCAACCGGCCGTTCTGCTCGGACCGTTGCAAACTGATCGACCTGGGTGCCTGGGCGTCCGAGGAACACAAGATCCCGGTCAGCCCGGACGCCGAAGACGAATTGTTCTCCGAAGACCTGCCGCCCCGCGCCCACTGAACCTCGGCGGCATCGTCCTAAGGACGCATAAACCCGTAATCCTGCTGATCGTCGAGGTTCTCTGCGAGAAACTGCAATTCGTCGGCCAGATCCTCAATACTGCGTACGCTCTTGCTCTGCTGCACCACCGCGCTGAGCAGGGCACGCAGGCTCAGTCCCGGCTCAAAGCCCTGCTCCTGGGCCTGTTCCAGATTCTTGCGCATTTCCTGCCTTGCCCATTCGTAGACACTCATGACCGTACTCCAGAAATTTTCCAGAGCATGAGACGGTGCCTGGCCGAGGTAATTGATATGGATCAAGAACGTGGATCGTCGTCCTTCCACGGCGCCGAGAGGTAGCGAGTGCGGTTGAAGGTTTCCAGCCACTCGGGGCAGAACACCACCAGCGCACTGATCACCATGCCGTTGATAAAGGCCTCGGGGAAAATGATCAGCCAAAGGTAACCGATGAAATCTTCCAGCCACTCAGGCATGGCAAAACGCTCGTCGAACCACAGCAAACCCAACCCGACCAACAGGCACAGCAAGGCCGAGAGTGCCGCAGCAAAAAAGCCGGAGCAAAAGATGTACACAAAGGGATTACGCGGTTGCGCCCGCTCCACCAGGATCGCGCAACATTCGGTGACCAGCACCGGCAACAGAATCAGCAACGCTCCGTTGACCCCCATGGCAGCCAGGTCCTGACGCCCCAGCAGCACCAGCCCCAACTGGGCCACCAACCCGCCGACCACTGCCAGCGGCCAGTCCAGGAGCAGGGTCACGGCGGTCATGCCGATAAAGTGATAAGACACGCCGGTGTCGAAGTCCCGACGCACCAGCCACAACATAAACAGCGCGAACACCGTGCCAAACAGCAAATGCTGACGTCGACGGTCGGAGAACAACTCGACCCAGGGCGACCGCGCTATCGCCCAGAGCAACACCGGCACATACAGCAGCCAGCCGACCACCAGGGTCGGCGCCGACAGCACGGCCGCACTGATCATGGCTGTAGTTGCTCCAGCGCCTCGCGCAGTTCGGCCGCGGTGGCGTACTCACGTTGCGCAACCAGCTGCCCTTGATTGAGCTGCAACCACAAGACCTTATTTTCGGCGCCGGGATAACGCGGTGCGACTCGCCCTTCGCGGTCGAGCAGAACCCGGTAGGAGTAATCGCGCATGGCCGGGACCGCGAACATTTTCGCGATCAGCGTCGGCATGCGCTGGATATCTGCAACAAATACCGTATGTCGCGCCTCCAGATAGCCCTTGGGGCGGTCTTCCAGCGCGGCCTTGACCAGCTTGGCCGCGTCCATGCCACGCGCCACCAGCAAGGTGCTGGTCTGCTGATCCAGGCTGTAGGGTTGATCGAACTGGTCGAGCAGGGTCCAGGGCGCCAGGCGCTCCCCGATTTCAGTCGCCTGCGCCCCCAGGCACAGCACACTCAGCAACAGCATCACGCCATACTTCACCGCATTCTCTCCTCAGGGCATCGCACATGATTCAGGCCAGCAGTCTACACCGCCCTTCGCCGCCCTCCAGTCAAACGAACCTTTCAGCAATCGGCGTTTGAACGCTAAGCTTGGCCTATGGATGACTCAGATTACTTGCGCCTGCTCACCATTCAGGCCGAACAAGCCAATGCGTTCCTGTCCAATGCCCGCAAATGGGAGCGTGAGCGTTGGGTCTGCCAACGCCTGCTGCAAGGCTTGAACATCAGTTACCGCGCCGACGAGTTCACCCCTGCCGGGCAGGAACCGCCGGACGTACTGTTTCGCGAGGCCAGCTTCGAGGTGTTTTTCGTCCTCGACGAAGGCCGGCGCCTCAACGACGAATGGCGGGACGAACTGCAACGACGCCGCAGCGCATTCTCCCTGAGCCAACTGGTGCGCCGCGAAGCCAAGCCCAAGCGTATTCCGGCCAGCGAACTGCTGCTGCGCCTGGCGCCCACCCTGCGCAAGAAAGCCCACAACTATAAAGAACGCGGCATGGACCTGGGCGAGCTGGACATCATTGCCTTCGCCAGCCTCAAGCGCGAGGTGCTGGACCTCAACAGCCACTTCCCACCGCCCACCGAGTATCTGCGCCAAGGCTGGCGCTCGCTGTCGCTGGTCGGCCCGACCTTCGCCCGGGTCCTGTTTGCCCACCCCGACGCACCGGACTTTTTACGCAGCAACCTGGGACGCAGCATCCTGTTCGACGTCGGGATCAGCCTGTGAGAACCTGGCGCCCTGCGGCATGCGCCTGTTCCCAGGGGCCCTGCAAACCTTTGGCTGGAGCTGTAGCTTCCCCACATTTCGCAACGTCTACCTGACGAGGCCTTTATGAGCAGCCGCCTGAACCCCGACGACCAAAAACATGTCGAAGAGTATCTGCAACTGACCCAACACCGTGTCGAGCGCCGGCCCTTTCGGCCGTGGATGCTCCTGGTGGTGGTGCTGGCAGTGACCATCGGCCTGGGCCTGCTGAGCCGTTTTATCAGTTACCTGACGCTATGAGCTGCCTTGCGCTCGCTCGGGTAACTGCACCGATTTCTTTTAGCCTTGCGAGATATCCCCATGACCCATCGTATTGTTATCGTCGGCGGCGGCGCCGGCGGCCTGGAGTTGGCGACCCGCCTGGGTAAGACTCTGGGCAAGCGCGGCACCGCCAGCGTAATGCTGGTCGACGCCAACCTGACCCACATCTGGAAACCGTTGCTGCACGAAGTGGCCGCCGGCTCCCTGAACTCCTCCGAAGACGAACTCAACTATGTTGCCCAAGCCAAATGGAACCACTTCGAGTTCCAGCTGGGGCGCATGAGCGGGCTCGATCGCGAGCGCAAGCGAATCCAGCTGGCCGCCACCTACGATGAAAGTGGCGTAGAACTGCTGCCTGCCCGGGAACTGGGCTACGACACCCTGGTGATCGCCGTCGGCAGCACCACCAATGACTTCGGCACCCAGGGCGCGGCCCAGCACTGCCTATTCCTCGACACCCGCAAACAGGCAGAGCGCTTCCACCAGCAATTGCTCAACCACTACCTGCGCGCCCATGCCGGGCAAACAGATGCGGTTGAACAGATCAGCGTGGCGATCGTAGGTGCCGGTGCCACCGGGGTCGAACTGGCCGCCGAACTGCACAATGCCGCCCACGAGCTGGCCGCCTATGGCCTGGACAAGATCAAGCCGGAAAACATGCACATCACCCTGATCGAAGCCGGTCCACGGGTGCTGCCGGCCCTGCCGGAGCGCATCGGCGGGCCTGTGCATAAAACCCTGGAGAAACTCGGGGTCAGGGTCATGACCAATGCTGCCGTGAGCGAGGTCACCGCCGAAAGCCTGATTACCGCCGACGGCCAGGTAATCCCCGCCAGCCTGAAAGTCTGGGCCGCCGGGATCCGCGCACCGGGGTTCCTCAAGGACATCGACGGCCTGGAAACCAACCGCATCAACCAGCTGCAAGTCCTGCCGACCCTGCAAACCAGCCGCGATGAAAACATCTTCGCCTTCGGTGACTGCGCGGCCTGCCCGCAACCTGGCAGCGATCGCAACGTGCCGCCGCGAGCCCAGGCGGCTCACCAGCAGGCCTCGCTGCTGGCCAAATCGCTCAAACTGCGCATCGAAGGCAAGGCCCTGCCTGAATACAAGTACACCGACTACGGATCACTGATCTCGCTGTCGCGCTTTTCGGCTGTGGGTAACTTGATGGGCAACCTGACCGGCAGCGTCATGCTCGAAGGCTGGTTGGCGCGGATGTTCTACATCTCGCTCTACCGCATGCACCAGATGGCGCTCTACGGCGCGTTCCGCACCGCCATGCTGATGCTCGGCAGCCGGATCGGACGCGGGACGGATCCGCGGTTGAAGTTGCACTGACCCCTATAAAAAATGCCCCGAACTGATCGGGGCATTTTTTTGCCTGCCGATAGAGGGCGAACAAATTCGAGGCAAAAAAAATCCCCGTATCTTGCGATACGAGGACTTTAAATATGGTCGGGGTAAGGGGATTCGAACTCCTGACATCCTGCTCCCAAAGCAGGCGCGCTACCGGACTGCGCTATACCCCGGTAAAAAAAAGGCGACCTATCAAGTCGCCTTCTTCGATCAAGGCTTTTGGCCGCTGATCTTAAGATTCGATTCCAGTGTTAGCTGGTCTCAAAAATGGTGGGTCGTGTGGGATTCGAACCTACGACCAATTGGTTAAAAGCCAACTGCTCTACCAACTGAGCTAACGACCCAAAAATGGTCGGGGTAAGGGGATTCGAACTCCTGACATCCTGCTCCCAAAGCAGGCGCGCTACCGGACTGCGCTATACCCCGGTTTGAAATTGGCTCCGTGACCAGGACTCGAACCTGGGACCCAATGATTAACAGTCATTTGCTCTACCGACTGAGCTATCACGGAACTACATATTTCAATTTGCAACATTTACTGCGTATTTCACTCTCTTCGACTTCGCCTGCATCGCTGCGTTCGCGTCTCTGAGGCGCGCTATTCTACAATCTTAAAAACCCCTGTCAACCCTTTAAATTGCTTTTAAGACAATGATTTGCGACTTGTTTCAGATTTCTTCTTGGGGAGAAGGAACCGTTGGGCTGACATACTGCGGGGCGCACTTTACAAGCCTTTGCCTTTCAGTTCAACGCCCTATCGAAAAAAAAAGGCCTCGCAGTGCGAGGCCTTTTTCACAGCAACGTCCGTGTCGGTCAGGCAAAGACGATTTCGTCGTTTTCCACCGTGCCCTTGACCGTTGCTCCCGGCAAGAAGCTGCCAGAGAGAATCAACTGCGCCAGCGGGTTCTCGATCCAGCGCTGAATCGCCCGTTTCAACGGCCGCGCACCATAGACCGGGTCGTAACCCACGGCGATCAGCTTGTCCAACGCCTCGTCGCTCAGTTCCAGGGTCAGCTCGCGCTCGGCCAGGCGGCTGCGCAGACGGCCCATCTGGATCTGGGTGATGCCAGCGATCTGATCCCGGGCCAATGGCTCGAAGATCACCACTTCGTCGATCCGGTTGATGAACTCCGGACGGAAGTGGGTCGACACCGCGTCCATCACCGCCGCACGCTGCGCTTCACGATCACCGACCAGTTCCTGGATCTGCGCCGAGCCCAGGTTGGAGGTCATGACGATCACCGTATTGCGGAAGTCCACGGTACGGCCATGGCTGTCGGTCAGGCGACCGTCTTCGAGGACCTGCAGCAACACGTTGAACACATCCGGGTGGGCCTTCTCGACCTCGTCCAGGAGGATCACCGAGTAAGGCTTACGCCGTACCGCCTCGGTCAGGTAACCGCCTTCCTCATAGCCCACATAGCCTGGTGGCGCACCGATCAGGCGAGCGACCGAGTGTTTCTCCATGAATTCGGACATATCGATCCGCACCATGGCCTCTTCGGTATCGAAGAGGAACTCGGCCAAGGCCTTGCACAGCTCGGTTTTACCCACGCCGGTCGGGCCGAGGAACATGAACGAGCCGCTTGGCCGGTTCGGGTCGGACAACCCGGCACGGGAACGCCGCACTGCGTTGGCCACTGCCACCACCGCTTCGTTCTGGCCGATCACACGTTGGTGCAACAGGCTTTCCATTTTCAACAACTTGTCACGCTCGCCTTCGAGCATTTTCGAGACCGGAATCCCGGTCCACTTGGAAACCACTTCGGCGATTTCTTCCTCAGTGACCTTGCTGCGCAGCAACTGGTTTTCGCTGTGACCGTGCTGGTCGACCATCTGCAGGCTGCGCTCCAGGTCCGGGATGACCCCGTACTGCAACTCGGCCATGCGATTCAGGTCGCCTTTCCGGCGTGCGGCTTCCAATTCCTGACGCGACTGCTCGATCTTCTGCTGGATCTGCGCGGAGCCCTGCACTTCGGCTTTCTCCGAGGTCCAGATCTCCTCCAGGTCCGCGTATTCGCGTTCCAGCCGGACGATTTCTTCCTGGAGTTTCTCCAGGCGTTTGATCGCGGCTTCGTCGTCTTCTTTTTTCAGCGCCTGGGACTCAACCTTGAGTTGAATCAAGCGCCGCTCCAGACGGTCCAGCACTTCCGGCTTGGAGTCGATCTCCATGCGGATGCGGCTGGCGGCCTCATCGATCAGGTCGATGGCCTTGTCCGGCAATTGCCGATCAGTGATGTAGCGGTGGCTGAGCTTGGCCGCGGCAATGATCGCGCCATCGGTAATCGCCACTTTATGGTGGACCTCATACCGCTCCTTGAGGCCACGCAGGATGGCAATCGTGTCTTCTTCGCTCGGTTCTTCCACCAGTACTTTCTGGAAGCGCCGCTCGAGGGCTGCATCCTTCTCTATATATTGGCGGTACTCGTTGAGCGTGGTGGCGCCGACGCAATGCAGCTCGCCACGGGCCAGGGCCGGCTTGAGCATGTTGCCCGCATCCATGGAACCCTCGCCCTTACCGGCGCCCACCATGGTGTGCAGCTCGTCGATGAACAGAATGATCTGCCCTTCCTGTTTCGACAGCTCGTTGAGCAGGCCTTTGAGCCGCTCCTCGAACTCGCCGCGATACTTGGCACCGGCGATCAGCGCCCCCATATCCAGCGAGAGCAGACGCTTGCCTTTGAGGCCGTCCGGCACTTCACCATTGATGATGCGCTGGGCCAGGCCCTCGGCGATGGCCGTCTTGCCCACGCCAGGCTCACCGATCAGTACCGGGTTGTTCTTGGTCCGACGCTGCAGGACCTGGATGGTCCGGCGAATTTCGTCATCACGGCCGATCACCGGGTCGAGCTTGCCTTCTTCGGCACGCTTGGTCAGATCGACGGTGTATTTATCCAGGGCCTGGCGCGACTCCTCGACGTTGGCGTCATTGACTGCCTCGCCGCCACGAAGATTGTTGATGGCGTTTTCCAGGGCCTTTTTGCTCACGCCCTGGCCAAGCAACAACTTGCCAAGCTTGCTGTTCTCGTCCATGGCCGCGAGCAGCACCATCTCGCTGGAGATGAACTGGTCGCCTTTCTGCTGCGCCAGGCGGTCGGCCTGATTGAGCAGACGCGCCAGATCCTGGGACATATTGACGTCGCCAGTAGGATTTTGAATTTTCGGCAGTTGGTCGAGCTCTTTGCTCAACTCCTTGCGTAGGCTGTTGATGTCGAAGCCCACTTGCATCAGCAGGGGTTTGATCGAACCACCCTGCTGCTCAAGCAATGCTTGCATCAAGTGCGCCGGCTCGATCGCGGGATGGTCGAGGCCAACCGCCAAAGATTGAGAATCGGACAGCGCCAACTGCAATTTGCTGGTTAAACGGTCTATACGCATTAGTCACCTTCCTTTTGAGCAGGCCGGAGCGATGGACACACCTAAATAAAGAAACCTGCCAGATACCCCTATAGATGCGGTCGATTCTGGGAGTTTCAAGCGCCTGACAATTGACGCAGGTCAGAAGAGTCTAGCGCTCGAGCCAGATAAGGGAGGCAAACCGTCCTGTACGAGGACTGCGACGGTAAGAATAGAAACGCGCATCACTGACCGTGCAGTAATCGCCACCGTAGACCGCGGTGACGCCGCGAACCGCCAGGCGCAAGCGGGCCAGGCTGTAGATGTCGGCCATGAACTTGCCGGGGTTGAGGCTGGGAACAAAGGCCTGTTCGGCTTGCGCCAGTTGGCTGACGAAGGTTTCTCGCACCTCGGGGCCGACCTCGAAAGCCCGCGGGCCGATGGCCGGTCCAAGCCAGACCATCACCTCGGCCGGCGCAACGTCCAGCGTGTCGAGGGTGGCTTCCAGCACGCCGGCAGCCAGCCCGCGCCAACCGGCATGGGCCGCCGCAACACGGGTCCCGGCGCGATCGCAGAACAGCGCCGGCAGGCAATCAGCGGTCATCGAGGCGCAGGCGATACCCGGCGTGGCCGTCCAGCTGGCATCGGCGGTGGCGATGACGGACGGATCCGCCTCGACCACGTCAATACCGTGGACCTGCCGCAGCCAGGCGGGCCTTATGGAAAAGTGATCCGTCAGGCGACGACGATTCTCGGCAACGGCTTCGGGGCTGTCATCGACATGGTCGCCCAGGTTGAGGCTGTCGAACGGCGCCAGGCTGACGCCGCCCGCACGGGTGGTGACACAGGCTTTCACCCCGGCCGGCGCAGGCCAGTCAGGAATCAGCCATTCACTCATCCGATGAACGCCTCGCGGTCTTGCTTGAGCAGGGTCAGCAACCAGACGAAGTCGTCCGGCAGCGGCGACTCCCAGCTCATGCGCACACCGGTGGTCGGATGATCCAGCTCCAGGAACCGCGCATGCAGCGCCTGACGCGGGAACGCCTTCAACGACTCGACCATGGTCACGCTGGCCGCAGGCGGAATGCGGAAACGGCCGCCGTAGGCCGGATCTCCGACCAACGGGAAGTTGATGTGAGCCATGTGCACCCGAATCTGGTGGGTACGGCCGGTTTCCAGCTTGACCCGCACGTGGGTGTGGGAGCGGAAACGCTCGAGCACGCGGTAATGACTGACCGCCTGCTTACCGCCTTCCATCACCGCCATGCGCTGGCGCTGCTGGCCGTGGCGACCGATGGGCGCGTTGATCTTGCCACCCGCCGTCACCACGCCAATCACGATGCACTCGTAGATCCGGCTGACGCTGCGGCTTTGCAGCTGGGTCACCAGCTGGGTCTGGGCCTGAATGGTCTTGGCCACCACCATCAAACCGGTGGTGTCCTTGTCCAGGCGGTGGACGATGCCGGCGCGCGGCACATTGATGATGTCCGGGACGTGGTGCAGCAAGGCATTGAGCAAGGTGCCATCAGCGTGCCCGGCAGCCGGGTGCACCACCAGGCCCGCGGGTTTGTTGATGACCAGGATATCGTCGTCTTCATAGACAATATCCAGCTCGATGTCCTGAGCGACCCATTCTCCCTGAGCTTCCTGCTCGGCGGTCAGCTCAAGAATCGCACCGCCATGCACAATGTCACGCGGCCGAATAACGGCTCCGTCCACAGTCAGGCGGCCGTCTTTGATCCAGGCGGAAAGGCGCGAGCGTGAATGCTCAGCGAATAATTGGGCGGCGACTTGATCGAGGCGTTGGCCGCCCAGTTCGGACGGCACCTCTGCGCGAAGTTCAATTTTATCGGACATGCTCAGACTAGGCGTCGGCACAGCCTTTGGTTTCGGCTGCGCGCTTGTGGTTAAATACGGCGTCTTTTGCCCCGAGGCTTTCAACGGGGCGCTCATCATAACAGGACGGCCCCGCCCAAGACAGCGGCCGTCATAGGGACGCAAGCCGCCATGCAAGTGAAACACCTGCTGCTGATCGCCATCCTCGCACTGACCGCTGCTTGCTCATCGAAGGAAGTCGTTGACGAAAACTTGAGCGAAGTCGAGCTGTACCAGCAGGCACAGGCCGACCTGGACAACCACAGCTATACCAGCGCTACCGCCAAGTTGAAGGCCCTGGAGTCGCGTTATCCGTTTGGTCGCTACGCCGACCAGGCACAGCTCGAGCTGATCTACGCCAACTACAAGAACGCCGAGCCGGAAGCCGCCAAGTCCGCCGCCGAGCGTTTCATTCGCCTGCATCCACAGCATCCGAACGTGGATTACGCCTATTACCTCAAGGGCCTGACCTCCTTTGACCAGGACGTCGGCCTGCTGGCTCGCTTCCTGCCCCTGGACATGACCAAGCGTGACCCGGGTGCTGCCCGCGACTCCTACAACGAGTTCGCCCAGCTCACCAGCCGCTTCCCGAACAGCCGTTACGCTCCAGACGCCAAGCAGCGCATGATTTATCTGCGCAACCTGCTGGCCGCCTATGAGATCCACGTGGCCGACTACTACCTGACCCGTCAGGCCTATGTCGCGGCTGCCAACCGTGGTCGCTATGTGGTGGAGAACTTCCAGGAAACCCCTTCGGTCGGTGACGGCCTGGCGGTGATGACTGAGGCTTACCAGCGTCTGCACCTAGACGAACTGGCCGCCACCAGCCTGGAAACCCTGAAGCTCAACTACCCGAACCACCCGAGCCTGGTTGATGGTCAGTTCGTGCCGCGAGTGGCCGAAGCCGACAACCGTTCGTGGCTGAGCAAGGCCACCCTGGGTCTGATCGAATCGCGTCCGCCGCTGCCGCCGGGCGAAACCCGCGCCAACCAGGACGTGGTCAAGCAGTTCCAGGACGCCAAGGATGCGATCCCTTCCGACCTCAAGCCTAAAGATGCCAACGGCGATGTGATCGAAGAAGAACAGCATGAAGCCGAAGGCAACAACGACGATCGTTCGTGGTTCAGCTACATGACCTTCGGTGTGTTCGACTGATAGCACCGACGCCGTCAAGAAAAGGGAGACTTTCGAGTCTCCCTTTTTCATGCCCGTGTTTTATTGTTCTGTGCGCCCGCAAGGTCCTTGGCTAAACTGCGCCATCTTTCCTCATAAAGCTGGTTGCCATGGTTCGTCTACTGTTCTGGATCGCCCTGATTGCCGCTGCGGTATGGTTCTGGCGCAAATTCAAGCGCCAGGCATCCGCTGGCAGCCCTCCCCCTGAGCAAAGTGCCACCCCCATGGTCCGTTGCGCCCAATGCGGCCTGCATCTGCCCCGTGACCGAGCGTTGAGTCAGCAGCAACAGTGGTATTGCAGCCAGACTCACCTGGAACAAGGGCCAGGCCCCGGCCACCGCTGAGGCCCTCTGCGCCAGCGACGGTGCCGGTTCGCTGGCACAAGGCCTGCCCAGCCACTGGTCCCACCCCGCCCTATTTGAGGAACAAAGCCCCCGAATGGGCGTCTGACGCTGATTATTCAAGACCTTAATCAGCGCATGAATCGGGTGATCGATAACTTTCCCACGCCTTCTTACCCATTACCTGACGAGCCCCAGACCACTGGCCTGACGAGTCAGCGGCGACGCGCTGTCAGCCCCCTCTGGCCCTCGAACAATTGGCTACACAAAAGTCGCCTCTGCCCCCGCTTCCCGAGCGCTTACAAGGCCTCGGCACCCGGCGAACCGCGCAAGCAGCTCCTAGACTTCAACTCTCGCCAGGATGGCGAGCGCCCATGCCCTACCTGCGTTCAC
The DNA here is from genome assembly GCF_000416215.1 of Pseudomonas sp. CF161. NCBI lineage: Bacteria > Pseudomonadati > Pseudomonadota > Gammaproteobacteria > Pseudomonadales > Pseudomonadaceae > Pseudomonas > Pseudomonas sp. CF161. The sequence continues at coordinate 73,783 of NZ_ATLP01000054.1, read as the reverse complement.
GGATGAAGTTTCAAGCAAACATGAGCCCACAGCACAAAGTACTGGTGGTCGATGATCAAGCGGAGGTTCGCGCGCTCCTGGAAATCAATCTGGGCCGCATGAACCTTCACACCCAGAGCGCCCGCAGCCTCGGCGAAGCTCGCCGGTGGCTGGCCGCGGGCCCTTTCGACCTGTGCCTGAGCGCCAGCCAGTTGCCGGACGGCACCGGCCTGGAGCTGCTGCAACACATTCAACAGCATCACCCCCAAGTCCAGACCGCGATGATCAGCGCCTGCGGCACCCCGGCCACTGTCATCGAGGGGGGCAAAGGCTCCTGCAGCGATGGGCCACCTTCCCCGCTGGACCTCACCCACCTGCGCAACCTGATCAATCGCACCCTGCACCGGCCCCGTGACAGTGGCGACAGCCCCTTGCTTGGCGACTCGACGCCCATGCGCACGCTGCGCCGGCACATCGGCAAACTGGCCCAGAGCCAGGCCCCGGTCTATATCAGCGGCGAATCCGGCAGTGGCAAGGAGCTGGTGGCCCGGCTGATCCACGCCCAGGGTCCGCGGGCCGACCAGCCGTGGGTGCCGGTGAACTGCGGCGCAATCCCGACGGAGCTGATGGAGAGCGAGTTTTTCGGCCACCGCAAGGGCAGCTTCAGCGGCGCTGTCAGCGATCAGCCCGGACTGTTCCAGGCGGCCCATGGCGGCACGCTGCTGCTGGATGAGGTGGCCGATCTGCCGCTGTCCATGCAAGTCAAGCTGCTCCGGGCACTTCAGGAGAAAGCCGTGCGCCGGGTCGGCAGCCAGCAGGAGGTGGCGGTCGATGTGCGGATCCTCTGCGCCACCCACAAGAACCTGCAGGCCGAGGTCAGCGCTGGGCGCTTTCGCCAGGACCTCTACTACCGATTGAATGTGATCGAATTGCGGGTCCCGCCCCTGCGGGAACGCAAAGACGATATCGAGCCCCTGGCCAGGCGTGTTCTGCAAAGACTGGCCGCCGAGCACGGCGCGCTACCGACGCAGCTGCACGCCAATGCGCTGGCAGCGCTCATGGGCTATCACTTCCCCGGCAACGTGCGAGAACTGGAAAACCTGCTGGAACGCGCCTACACCCTGTGCGACAACCGGCTGATCAAGCCACAGGACCTGGGGCTGGATGACCACCGCCCAGCCTGCGCCAGAACTGACCTGGCCCAGGTGACCCACCTTGACCAGCACCTGCAACAGGTTGAGCGCGAGCTGATCCTCCTGGCCCTGGAAGACACTCGCTGGAACCGCACGGCAGCGGCCCAGCGCCTGGGCCTGTCGTTTCGTTCGATGCGCTACCGGATGCAGAAACTCGGCCTGGATTAAAGCCGACCGCTTGGCGCGTACGGCGCCGGATCGATGATCGGCTCGCGACCCAGCATCAGGTCGGTGAACAGTTGGCAGGAAGCCGGTGCCAGCACCAGGCCATTGCGGTAATGCCCGCAATTGAGCCACAAGCCACTGAACCCCGGCACCGGCCCGATGTAGGGAATACCTTCCGGCGACCCTGGCCGCAGGCCCGCCCAATGCCCCACCACCTCGGCCTCGGCCAGGGCCGGAATCAGCTCGACGGCAGACGCCTTGAGGCTTTCCAGCGCTGACTCGGTCGGGGTCTTGTCGAAGCCTTCATGCTCCAGGGTGCTGCCGATCAGGATATGTCCGTCCCGCCGCGGGATCGCATAACGGCCCTTGGCCAAGACCATGCACGACAGGAAGTCCTCAGCGCACTTATAGAGAATCATCTGACCCTTGACCGGCTCCACCGGTAGCGTCAGGCCCAGACTGCCCAGCAACTCGCCGCTCCAGGCACCGGCGGCCAGCACCACCTGGTCGCCATGGACATCGCCGTTGGCGGTATGCACGCCGACAATCCGCTGCCCATCACGAATAAAACCACTGACCGCGCACTGTTCATGCACGGTGACGTCGGGCAGCGCCAGCAATGCCGCCCGGAGCGACTTCAGCAGGCGCGGGTTGCGCACATTGGCCACGTTGGCCATGTAGATCGCCCGCGAAAAGCCAGGACCCAGTACCGGCACCGCAGTGTGGGTGGCGTCGATGTCCACCACGCTCAACGGCCGATTTTCACGCCGTGCCCACTCCAGCGCCGTGCTTTCATCATCCAGGTCCAGCCAGTAGAGCCCGGTGGTGTGAACCTGTGGATCAACGCCAGTACTGGCGAACAGACGCTCGGCCAGTTGTGGATAAAAATCCTGGGACCAGTGGGCCAGCGCGGTGACGGCAGGGCTGTAGCGCCAGGGGTAAAGCGGCGAGACGATGCCGCCACCCGCCCATGACGACTCCTGCCCCAGGTTCGAACGGTCCAACAGCACCACCCGCTGCCCGGCCGAAGCCAGATTGAACGCTGTCAGCAGGCCAATCACCCCGCCCCCAACTACCACCACTTGCTGTTGCTTAGCCATAGCCGATCCAGTCATTAAAAAGACGCTGGGCGCAGCACGCCCACCCAGGGGCTCAACGACCCCAGCAATCCTTGGCCGTCACACCCTCGGTCTGATTGCTGATGGTGGTCGCGCCGGTTTCGCTGATGCTGAAGCTGCCGCATTTATCCCCGGCCATTTTGCTCTCGGCCTTGGGCGTCGCGGTCAGCAGGAAGGTTTTGTCGGCCAGGGTTGCGGTGATGCTGTAGTCATCGTTACCGCTACTCAGATCAGTAGCACCGGTGTAGACGCCGTTTTTCGAATAGAAACGCTCGAGCAACTGCGCCTGGTCGGAGAGCAGGCCGGCGATCTCGGTGCGGTGCGGCTTCTTGGTGTATTCGGTAATGGCCGGAAGGCTCAAGGTGAGGACCAGCCCGATGATCGCAATCACGATCATGATTTCGATCAGGGTAAAACCTTGGTTGGATCTGCGCATGGGTGAATCTCGCTTACTGTATTTGTCGCCACATGATGCGGCGGCCGGCACTTCCCGGCGGTTGCGGCTGCGATGCCAAAGGGTCATCGGCGCGGTTCAGGGGCTCGCCAGGCGTGCCCTGGGCACGGCCATCCGGGCCTGGAACCTCACCCACAAACACCACCTCATCAGAGAGCCGGTCCGGGTCGCGAACTGCGTGGTCGAGCATCTTACCGCCGAACGGGTCGAGCTCCAGCAGTTTCCCGCGATCAATAGTCGAACAGGGGTCAATGGGATCAGGCAGACGGCGGTGCTGCCCGCGCTCATAGGGCATCGGTACCGACCAGCCAATCGGCACCGGGTCCAGAGGTTGCACGCAAGGCGCAGCAGCGCCGCGCGCCTGAACAGGCAGCGCAAACACCAGGCAGCACCCTGCCATGGCCCGCCAGCCCGCCTTTCGCCAGCTCCGTCCACGAGGCTCAATACTTGGCATAAATACTCTCCAGCACCGTGCGCGAATGCCCGGCCACACCCACCGCCGTGACCCGGTACAGGGTGGCTGCGGTATGGGGCGGCAGGTTGACCGCATCAAGGGTTGTCCCCAGGTTCTGCACCCCGTAGAAACCCTGATCGGTGGCAACCCAGGTCACGCCGGAATGGCTGTTGGCACCGGCGCTGGTCAGCCCGGAAGACTCCGCCGGCGGTGGGCAACGCGCACAGGCAGGCAGCGTGTAATGCCCCTGCTGGACCGCCCCCTCACCAACCCGCAGGGCCGACTCTGCGGCCTGGAACGACTGATTGCGCAAACTCAGGCTGGCGGCCATTTTTTCCTGCAACGTCGCGTTACGCAGGGACGACACCCCGATCAAGGTGAGCAATAACAGGAACACCAGGCTGATCAGCAATGCCATGCCCTGCTGACGGCCACGCCCAAATCGTGTTGGCTTTCTGCGCATCGCCATCACCGCAGCCGATTGCGCAAGGCAGCCACCACGGTGAACGTCTGGCTAGCAACCCGCTGCAGAGGATCAGCCAGGGTCAGGCTCAGGCGCACACTGCGAATCAACTGCGGGTCTTCGGGGTTGGGACTGTAGCGGGAAGCGCCCGTGTCCGACGCCGAGCGGGCCATGCCAAAGCTGACCTCGAACGCCTCGACATCGCTCACCAGTACCGCCTGATCGTTGCCGGTGCCGGTGCCCATCATCAGTTGGCGGTTGTCCAGGCGGTAGGACAGCCGACGGATCGCAAACGCCTGCTGCCCTACTCCCGCGACCCGGGCCCCGCTGTACGCAGTGGAGGTGTCACGGCAGTCGGACAGCACGGTCCAGGTCGGCACCCCGCCATCCCGGCCGACGTCAGCGGTGACTAACGTCAGGCGCCGACTGGCATTGTCCCAGCGCACCGGAGTCGCCGCATTGCCGGTAAAGTCCCCGGCCGCACTGGCATCGACCACCGTTGCCAGGCATCCGAACATCCCGACCATCCGCACCTCCTGCATCAGCTTGCTCAGGACAAAACGCCCATCCTCCTGCAGGGTCGCCGCGGCGTTCTGACTGAGGTAGGTGTTCTTGGCCGAGATAAAAATCCGCGTCACACCCAGCACCACCACCAGGCTCAGGGCCAGGGCCAGCATCATTTCGATCAGGCCAAAGCCGCGCATCGACCCCTTCATGGCTGCCCCGGCTCGTCGACCGCGACCCGGCTGCTCAGGACGAAACTGCGTTGCGCCTCGGCAGCCCCGCCCGCGCGGGCGTCATCCCAGGTCACGGTGATGGTGTATAGCCGCTGGTTCACACTGATGCTGCCCGTGGCCGTCGGCCCGCCAAAACTGGCGATATTGTTCGCGAAGTCATAGAGGTCCTGATCCCGGGCCTGTTCCAGGTTACCCGCGGCCGGCGTCGGCACGCTGTAGTCGGCGCCGGCGTTGGCGCGAATCCGGTCCAGCATGTCGTAAGCCACAAAGCTGGCCTGGCTGGCCATCCTTGCACTGTCGGTGTACTTCAGCGCCTTGAGTTGGACCGCCGCCGCTCCCAGCAGGCCCACCCCCAGAATCAACAGCGCAACCAGCACTTCAATCAGGCTCATGCCGCGTTGCCCACGCCTGTCAGTCATCGGCAGCTCCCTGCAAAAATAATCCGTCCATTGAGGCAGACACTGATCGAGCGCTGCAGCGCCCCGCGTTCATAGCGGATCAGCAACGGTCGGTCCGCCCCGGCCAGCCCCCCAAGCGGACTGAAAGCCACAGCGTCGATGGCTGAGGGTAGCGCCAGAATCGCCCCCCGAGAGAGCGCGGGAACAACCCGCAATACATTCGCCTGGGGTGCTGCGCCGTCGTACACACCGAGTGCACCCGCCCATTGTCGCGAATCATCCATGGGCCGGAGGTGGGTGGCAATACCGCGCTCAATGGCCTCGAAACGCGCGTAATTGAGGGCTCGCAGCAATTCATTGAGCTCGCTGTCGGCCTGGCTGCGCTGCAACGATTGGCTGAATGCCGGAAGGATCAAGGCCAACAACAGCCCACCAATGGCCAGGGTCACCAACATCTCGATCAGGGTGAAACCCTTTGTACGCAAATTCATTGCCTGTCCTGCAAACGCCTTCGGCTATAACGGGCTACAACCTCGAACACTCATAGACCGGCTGTTTGCCGTTTTGCTCAATGGCCACGTACGGATAGCGTTGGCATTCACTTTTCCAAGGAGGGAAAACCCATGGATCAAAGAGGTTTCAGCCTGATAGAACTGCTGGCGGTGCTGGCCCTGCTCGGCATGCTGCTGCAGTTTGGCGCCGCGTCATTGGGCCAGCTGCTGATTTCGAATCGCCAGCAGGAGATGGCTCAAGGGCTCGCCAGCGGCCTGCGCCAAGCCCGCAGCGAGGCCATCCTGCGCCATGCCACGACGGTGATTCAGGCACAGGACGACGACTGGGGTCTTGGCTGGCGGATCATTCTGGATGTCAGTGGCCGAGGGCCGCAGGACAGCGACAACCCGGTGCTGGTGGAGCACCTGGCGCGAGGAAAGGTCGTGGTGGTGGGCAATCGCCCGGTGAAGAGTTTTGTGCGTTTCAGCAGCCTGGGACAGCCGCTGTTACCCAGCGGCGCCTTCCAGGCCGGCACTTTGCATATCTGTGCCAGCGAGCAATCGAGCAGCCAGTATCAGGTGGTGCTGGCCCGAACCGGGCGGGTCAGCCTGCGCAGCGAACAGGCCGGGCAGGCCGCCTGCGCAGGCAGCGACTGATCAGAGCAGCGAGCGAACCCGCAGCTCCTTGGGCATGGAGAACGTGATGTTCTCTTCGCGGCCGGCCAATTCATCGGCCCCGGTGGCGCCCCAGGCCTGCAACTGCTGGATCACGCCCCGCACCAGTACTTCCGGGGCCGATGCACCGGCGGTGATGCCGATCCGCTCGACACCGTCGAACCAGCTGCGCTGCATGTCTTCGGCACCGTCGATCAGGTAGGCCGGAGTGGCCATGCGCTCAGCCAGTTCACGCAGACGGTTGGAGTTGGAACTGTTGGGGCTGCCCACCACCAACACCACATCGCACTCGTTCGCCAGTTGCTTGACCGCATCCTGGCGGTTTTGCGTGGCGTAGCAGATGTCGTCCTTGCGCGGGCCACCAATGGCCGGGAAGCGTGTACGCAGCGCGTCGATCACCCGGCTGGTGTCGTCCATGGACAGGGTGGTCTGGGTCACGAAAGCCAGTTTCTCGGGGTTGCGCACCTGCAGGGCGGCAACGTCCTTCTCGTCTTCGACCAGGTAGATCGCGCCGCCATTGCTGGCGTCGTACTGGCCCATGGTGCCCTCGACTTCCGGGTGCCCGGCGTGGCCGATCAGGATGCACTCACGGCCGTCGCGGCTGTAGCGCGCGACCTCGATATGCACCTTGGTCACCAACGGACACGTGGCATCGAACACCTTGAGGCCACGGCCGGCGGCTTCGGTGCGCACGGCCTGGGAAACACCGTGGGCACTGAAGATCACGATGACGTCGTCCGGAACCTGTTCCAGCTCTTCGACAAAGATCGCGCCGCGAGCACGCAGGTCTTCGACGACAAATTTGTTGTGCACCACTTCATGGCGAACGTAGATCGGCGGTCCGAAGACCTCCAGGGCACGATTGACGATTTCGATCGCGCGGTCCACGCCGGCGCAGAAGCCACGGGGGTTGGCGAGTTTGATTTGCATGCTGTGCCTCGTGTCTTGCGCGCAAGAAGTTAGATCGTTGCCACTGTAGCGATGAATCCCCGGCATGCGGGCGCCTAAAGCATAGGCGCCGGCTTGCCGGGGATTACGTTTAAAGCGCCTTGACGTCGATGATCTCGACATCAAAGGTCAAGGTCTTGCCCGCCAGCGGGTGGTTGAAGTCGATGGTCACCTCAGCGTCATCGAAGGCTTTGACCACGCCGGGCAGTTCGGTATTCGCCGCATCGTTGAAAATCACCAGCAACCCCTCAGACAGCTCCATGTCCTGGAACTGCGAGCGCGGGATGATCTGCACATTCTGCGGGTTCGGCTGGCCGAAGGCGTTTTCCGGCTCGATCGCCAGCGTCCGCTTGTCGCCCGCCTTGAAACCGAACAACGCCGCTTCGAAACCTGGCAGCAGGTTGCCGTCGCCGACCTTGAAGGTCGCCGGGGCCTTGTCGAAGGTGCTATCTACCGTATCGCCATTCTCCAGGCGCAATGCGAAATGCAAAGTGACTTCCGTGTTCTGGCCAATGCGTTGTTCAGCCAATACCTGCTCAGTCATGAACGGCTTCTCCGGTCTTCTTGCCTTTGAACATATCCAGCGCAAGCATCACTGCACCGACGCTGATGGCGCTGTCGGCAAAGTTGAACGCCGGGAAATACCAGCGGTTCTGCCAATGCACCAGGATGAAATCGATCACATGGCCCAGGGCAATGCGGTCGTAGAGGTTACCCAGGGCGCCGCCGAGTACCAGCGCCAGGGCCACGGCCAGCCAGGTTTCATTGCGGCCCAGGCGCTTGAGCCAGACCACCAGCACCGCACTGACCACCACTGCGATCAGGGCAAACAGCCAGCGCTGCCAGCCGGAGCTGTCAGCCAGGAAGCTGAAGGCCGCACCGGTGTTGTAGGCCAGGGTCCAGCTGAAGTAATCCGGGATCACCACGATCTGCTGGTACATCGACAACGAGCTTTCGAAGTGGAACTTGCTGGCCTGGTCAATGACCAGGACCAGCAGGCTCAACCACAGCCAGCCCAGACGGCCGAAACGGCCCGCGGCGTTAGGCATAGTGACGAACCTCGCCCGCACCGCTGATGTTGTCCACGCAGCGACCGCAGATTTCCGGGTGCTCAGGGTTCACGCCGACGTCTTCACGGCAGTGCCAGCAACGGGCGCACTTGGCGAAGGCCGACTTGACCACCTTGAGTTTCAGGCCAGGTACTTCGGTGGCCACCGCATCAGCCGGAGCCTGGGCGAAAGGTGCCAGGCTGGCGGTCGAAGTGATCAACACGAAGCGCAGTTCGTTGCTCAGCTTGCCCAGGTCAGCGGTCAGGCCATCCTCGGCATACAGGGTGACTTCGGCCTGCAGGTTGCCACCGACGGCCTTGGCCGCGCGCTGGTTCTCCAGTTCCTTGTTCACGGCAACCTTGACCGCCATCACGCCTTCCCAGTACTCGCGGCCCAGTTCGAAGTCGGCCGGCAATTCGCTCAGGCCCTCGTACCAGGTGTTGAGCATGACCGATTCGTTACGCTCGCCCGGCAGGTACTCCCACAGTTCGTCGGCGGTGAAGGCCAGGATCGGCGCGATCCAGCGCACCAGCGCTTCGGAGATGTGGTACAGCGCGGTCTGCGCCGAGCGGCGCGCCTTGCTGTTGGCGCCGGTGGTGTACTGGCGGTCCTTGATGATGTCGAGGTAGAAACCGCCCAGCTCCTGCACGCAGAAGTTGTGGATCTTCGAGTACACGTTCCAGAAACGGTATTCGCCGTAGTGCAGCTCCAGCTCGCGCTGCAGCAACAGGGTGCGGTCCACGGCCCAACGGTCCAGGGCGAGCATGTCCTCGGCCGGCAGGATGTCGGTGGCCGGGTTGAAGCCGGTCAGGTTCGACAGCATGAAGCGCGCGGTGTTGCGGATACGGCGGTAGGCGTCGGCGCTGCGCTGCAGGATCTGCTCGGAAACCGCGATCTCGCCGGAGTAGTCGGTGGAGGCCACCCACAGGCGCATGATGTCGGCGCCCAGGGTGTCGTTGACTTTCTGCGGCGCGATCACGTTGCCCAGGGACTTGGACATCTTCCGACCGCTTTCATCCACGGTGAAACCGTGGGTCAGCAGCTCGCGATACGGCGCGTGGCCGTCGATGGCGCAACCGGTCAGCAACGACGAGTGGAACCAGCCACGGTGCTGGTCCGAGCCTTCCAGGTACAGGTCGGCACGCGGGCCGGTGTCGTGGCCCATCGGGTGCGAGCCGCGCAGCACGTGCCAATGGGTGGTGCCCGAGTCGAACCAGACGTCGAGGGTGTCGCTGATCTTGTCGTACAGCGGCGCTTCGTCGCCCAGCAGCTCGGCGGCGTCCAGCTTGAACCAGGCCTCGATGCCCTCTTCTTCAACGCGCTGAGCCACGACTTCCATCAGCTCGACGGTACGCGGGTGCAGTTCACCGCTTTCCTTGTTCAGGAAGAACGGGATCGGCACGCCCCAGTTGCGCTGGCGGGAGATGCACCAGTCCGGACGGTTGGCGATCATCGAGTGCAGGCGCGCCTGGCCCCAGGCCGGCACGAACTGCGTCTCTTCGATGGCTTCAAGGGCACGCTTGCGCAGGGTTTCGCCGCTGGTCGGCTCCTTGTCCATGCCGATAAACCACTGCGCAGTGGCGCGGTAGATCAGCGGGGTCTTGTGGCGCCAGCAGTGCATGTAGCTGTGGACGATGGTTTCGGTGTGCATCAGCGCGCCGACTTCCGAGAGTTTCTCGACGATCGCCGGGTTGGCTTTCCAGATGAACTGGCCACCGAAGAACTCCAGGGACGGCACGTAGACGCCGTTGCTCTGCACCGGGTTGAGGATGTCGTCGTTGACCATGCCGTAGGCTTTGCAGGTCACGAAGTCGTCCACGCCGTAGGCAGGCGCGGAGTGAACCACGCCGGTGCCGGCGCCCAGTTCGACGTACTCGGCCAGGTACACCGGCGACAGGCGGTCGTAGAACGGGTGACGGAAATTGATCAGCTCCAGTGCCGAGCCGGTGGTGGTGGCAATCACCGAACCTTGCAGGTTGTAACGAGCCAGGCACGACTCGACCAACTCTTCGGCCAGCACCAGCAGCTTGTCACCGACGTCCACCAGGGCGTAGGTGAATTCCGGGTGCACGTTGAGCGCCTGGTTGGCCGGGATGGTCCAGGGGGTCGTGGTCCAGATCACGATCGAGGCCGGCTTGGCCAGGCTTGCCAGGCCAAAGGCCTCGGCCAGCTTGTCGGCGTCGGCAATCGGGAAGGCGACGTCGATGGTCGAGGACTTTTTGTCTTCGTACTCGACTTCCGCTTCAGCCAGGGCCGAACCGCAGTCGAAGCACCAGTTCACGGGCTTGAGGCCCTTGAACACGAAACCGCCCTTGACGATTTCGGCCAGGGCACGGATTTCACCGGCCTCGTTCTTGAAGTTCATGGTCTTGTAGGGGTTGGCGAAATCGCCCAGCACGCCCAGACGGATGAATTCGGACTTCTGGCCTTCGATCTGCTCGGTGGCGTAGGCACGGCACAGCTCGCGGGTCTTGTCGGCGCCCAGGTTCTTGCCGTGGGTCACTTCAACCTTGTGCTCGATCGGCAGGCCGTGGCAGTCCCAACCCGGAACATAAGGTGCGTCGAAACCCGCCAGGGTCTTCGAGCGGATGATCATGTCTTTCAGAATCTTGTTCAGCGCATGACCGATGTGAATCGTGCCGTTGGCATACGGAGGACCGTCGTGCAGAACGAACTTAGGACGATCCTTGCCAATCTCGCGCAACTTACCGTACAGGCCAATGCTGTCCCAGCGCTGCAGAATCTGCGGTTCGCGCTGAGGCAGGCCGGCCTTCATTGGGAAGGCGGTGTCCGGAAGGTTTAGCGTGGCTTTATAGTCGGTCATTTAAGGCTCTTCATTAGCGATTGGCGCTATGGATACGTGCAACTTGGGCACGGGCGGCGGCAACATCCGCATTGATCGCCGTCTTCAACGCCTCCAGAGAGGCGAAACGCTGCTCTTCACGCAGCTTGTGGTGGAAAACCACCGTCAAACGCCGGTCATACAAATCGCCGGCAAAATCTAAAAGATGGACTTCCAGGTGGGCCTTGCCATCACCTGCAACCGTTGGCCGAACGCCAATATTGGCGACCCCGGGCCAAGGCTGGCCGTCGATTTCGACACTCACCAGGTACACCCCGGAAAGCGGCACACGACGGCGTTTGAGCTGTACGTTGGCGGTAGGCGTACCCAATTGGCGCGCCAGCTTCTGCCCGTGCAGAACCCGTCCGGCAATACGGAACGGGCGACCCAGCAAACGCTCGGCCAACTCGAAGTCAGCCGCGGCCAGGGCGTTACGGACCTGGGTGCTGCTGACACGTAAACCGTCCAGCTCCACGGTCTGCGCCGCTTCGACGGTAAAACCCCGGGCGCTGCCGGCCTGTTGCAGGAAATCGAAATCCCCTACCCGGTCGCAGCCAAAACGGAAGTCGTCGCCAACTTCCAGGTGCTGCACTCCCAGGCCATCCACCAGAATGGTATCGACGAATTCACTGGCACTGAGCTTGCTGAGGCGCTGGTTGAATGCCAGGCACAACACGCGGTCGACGCCCTCGTCAGCCAGCAGCTGCAACTTGTCACGCAGGCGTGCCAGACGGGCTGGAGCGGTGTCCGGCGCAAAGAACTCACGGGGCTGCGGCTCGAAAATCACCACGCAGCTGGGCACGCCCAACTCGAGCGCGCGCTCGCGCAGCCGGCCCAGGATAGCCTGGTGGCCACGGTGAACACCGTCAAAGTTGCCAATAGTGGCGACACAGCCCCGATGCTGGGGGCGCAGGTTGTGGAGACCTCGAACCAGCTGCATAACGCGCTTCTTGCTCATAAAGTGGTCGATTATAACCACACCCGGCGGTCGGCGACAGGCAACACCGCCACCCAAAGTGATCGAACCGATAAAACCAGGGCCCGATCACGGTTCAACGCCAGGCAGGCGTCAGTTCAAGCCCTTGCGATTGAAGTCCCGCAGGCGAAAGCCCAGCAGCGCCAGCATGCCGAAATACGTCACCACCCCGGCCAGCACCAACGCCCCAAGGCGCAGAAAGCGTTGCAGCATATGCCCCTGGTCCCAGGCCGGCATCACGTACATCAAGCCCAGCAGCACCGCCGACATCACCAGCACCGCGATCACCAACTTGAGGGCAAACAGCCCCCAGCCCGGCTGCGGCTGGAACATTTTCTGCTTGCGCAACTGATAGAACAGCAAGCCGGCGTTGATGCAGGCACCGCCGCTGATCGCCAGGGCCAGCCCCGCGTGCTTCAAGGGACCGATAAACACCAGGTTGAGCAACTGGGTGACGATCAGGGTAAAAATCGCGATTTTGACCGGTGTCCGAATGTTTTGCTGGGCATAGAAGCCCGGCGCCAGGACCTTGATCACGATAATCCCGAGCAGGCCAATGGAGTAGGCAACCAGCGCCCGCTGAGTCATGGCCGCATCCAGCGCGCTGAATTCACCGTACTGGAACAGCGAAACCGTCAGCGGCTCGGCAAGAATCCCCAGGGCCAGGGCACAGGGCAGCACCAGCACAAAACACAGGCGCAAGCCCCAATCGAGAATTCGCGAATACTCGTGGCGGTCCTGGCTGGCGTAGGTCTTGGCCAGGGTCGGCAGCAGAATAGTGCCCAATGCCACCCCCAGCACACCGGACGGCAACTCCATCAGGCGGTCGGCGTAGTACATCCAGGACACGGAGCCTGCGACCAGGAACGAGGCAAAAATAGTGTTGATGATCAGTGAAATCTGACTCACCGAGACCCCGAGAATCGCCGGCAGCATCTGCTTCATCACCCGCCAGACCCCGGTGTCATGCAGGTTCAGCCGTGGCAGCACCAGCATGCCGATCTTGCGCAGGTGCGGCAGCTGGTACAGCAACTGCGCCAGGCCACCGGCCAATACCGCCCAGCCCAGGGCCATCACCGGCGGGTCGAAGTAGGGCGTCAGAAACAGGGCAAAAATGATCATGCTCACGTTGAGCAAGGTCGGCACAAAGGCCGGCACCGAAAAACGGTTCCAGGTATTGAGGATCGCCCCCGCCAGCGAGGACAGGGAAATCAGCAATATATAAGGGAAGGTCACCCGCAGCAGGTCAGAGGTCAGGGCGAATTTTTCCGGAGTATCGGCAAAACCCGGCGCCGTGGCCCAGATCACCCAGGGCGCGAAAATCATCCCCAGGGCCGTGACCAACGCCAGCACCAGGGTCAACAGACCCGACACATAAGCGATGAAAATCCGAGTCGCCTCCTCGCCCTGCTGGCTTTTATATTCCGCCAGGATCGGCACAAACGCCTGGGAGAAAGCCCCCTCGGCAAAGATCCGGCGCAGCAGATTGGGCAATTTGAAGGCAATGAAGAAGGCATCGGTAGCCATGCCGGCCCCAAAGGCACGCGCGATGATGGTGTCACGCACAAACCCCAACACCCGGGAAATCATGGTGATAGAGCTGACAGCGGCCAACGATTTGAGCAGGTTCATTGAAAGGTTTTTTGCCTGTAGATAAACAGCAGGCGAACAATGCGCCCACTTATGCGATACTCCGCGCCGCAACAGCACAGAGCCAAAGCTCGCGAGTTTACAGGTCAAGCGCCGGAAATAAATATCCCGCCTCTTCAGATCGACCACTCAGCGGAACGCATCACCCGCCCTTGACAAGACTTCAACTCATCGGCATGATTCGCGGCCTATTTTGTTTGCTATTTCCCAAAAAGTCTTTCGAGGAGCTCGACGGTGGCCAACACACCTTCCGCCAAAAAACGTGCAAAACAGGCTGAGAAGCGTCGCAGCCACAACGCCAGCCTGCGTTCCATGGTTCGTACCTACATCAAGAATGTAGTTAAAGCCATCGACGCAAAAGACGCTGAAAAAGCGCAAGCTGCTTATGTTCTGGCCGTGCCAGTTATCGACCGTATGGCCGATAAAGGCATCATCCACAAGAACAAAGCTGCTCGCCATAAAGGTCGTCTGAATGGCCACATCAAGGCGTTGAACCTTGCTGCTGCAGCCTAAGCGACACGCTTGTTAAAAAACCGACCCTAGGGTCGGTTTTTTATTGCCTGCGATTTGGCAGCACCACCAGCAACCCGCTCACCCCTTGCAGAGGGCGAGCCGGTCGGCAAAGGCCGTTACTGTGGCTGGACCCACGGCAGGATCGGAATCGCCGTCACCGCATTCTGCGGACTGCCCTCGATCAAGCGATCGCTGTAGACCAGGTACACCAGCGTATTGCGCTTCTTGTCGAGGAAGCGCACCACCTGCATGGTCTTGAACACCAGCGAGGTGCGCTCCTTGAATACTTCCTCGCCATCCTTGAGCTCACCCTTGAAGCTGATAGGGCCGACCTGACGACAGGCAATCGACGCCTCGGCACGATCCTCGGCCAGACCCAGACCACCCTTCACCCCGCCCGTCTTGGCTCGCGACAGGTAGCAGGTCACACCCTCGACCCGAGGATCATCGAACGCCTCGACCACAATGCGATCGTTCGGCCCGACAAATTTGAATACCGTGGACACCTGGCCGATTTCCTCAGCGGACGCCAGGAGTGGCATCACCAACAGCAAACCCAACAACCCTTTTGCTACGCGCATTGGTTTTTTCCCTAAATGACTCGAATCAGTGCTTAAACCAGGATCAGGTTATCGCGATGCACCAGCTCTGGCTCAGCCATGTAGCCCAGCAGACCGACAATCGCATCAGACGACTGGCCAATGATCTTCTGCGCCTCAAGCGCACTGTAGTTGGCCAGGCCGCGAGCGATCTCCCGCCCGTCCGGCGCCACGCAAACCACCATCTCGCCCCGACGGAAACCGCCCTGGACCTGCTTCACACCCACTGGCAACAGACTCTTGTTGCCCTGGGACAGCGCCGAGACCGCTCCCGCATCCAGCACCAGGGTGCCGCGGGTCTGCAAGTGCCCAGCCAGCCACTGCTTGCGCGCCGCCAGCATGCCGCGCTCCGGCGAGAGCAAGGTGCCGATGCGCTCACCCGCCTTCAGGCGATCCAGAACTCGCTCCAGACGCCCACCAACAATAATTGTGTGCGCCCCGGAACGCGCCGCCAGACGCGCCGCCCGCAGCTTGGTCTGCATGCCGCCACGTCCCAGCGCACCGCCGGTGCCGCCCGCCACCGCATCCAGCGCCGGATCATCGGCCCGCGCCTCGTAAATCAGCTGGGCGTCAGGGTTATTGCGCGGATCAGCATCGAACATGCCGTCACGGTCAGTGAGGATCACCAGCAGATCAGCCTCGACCAGGTTCGCCACCAGCGCCGCCAGGGTGTCGTTGTCGCCGAAACGGATTTCGTCGGTCACCACGGTGTCATTCTCGTTGATCACCGGGATCACCTTGAGCTCGACCAGGGCGCGCAAGGTACTGCGAGCATTGAGGTAGCGCTTGCGATCAGAGAGGTCGTCATGGGTCAGGAGGATCTGCGCGGTGTGCCGGCCATGCTCGGCAAAGCTCGACTCCCAAGCCTGCACCAGGCCCATCTGGCCAATGGCCGCAGCCGCCTGCAACTCGTGCATCGCACTGGGTCGCGAGGTCCAGCCCAGACGGCTCATGCCAGCCGCTACCGCCCCCGAAGAAACCAGCACCAACTCGACGCCAGCCTCGTGCAAGGCCACCATCTGCTCGACCCATACACTCATTGCCGCACGATCCAGGCCCTTGCCATCCGCCGTCAGCAGTGCGCTGCCGATCTTCACGACCCAGCGCTGCGCACCCGTCACCTTGCTCCGCATCTTCTTCAACCTTAGCTTGAGGACAGCACGACCCAGCACTGCCCGTAACGTTATTCGTGACTATCGATTTCCGGATACTAAAACGCCGCTCGATTGAGCGGCGCTTAAGTTTACTGCAAGGAATCAGTCACGCACGTAAATGATTTCCGGACCATCTTCGTCATCCACATCTTCTTCGTCCCAGTCATCGTCACCGATGTCATGGACCGACTTCACGCCGCTACGGCGCAGAGCACGCTGGTCATCCAGGGCCTGCAACTGAGCACGGGCTTCGTCTTCGATGCGCTGATCGAGTTCGGCCAGCTCTTCCTTATAGGCCGGGTCATTGGCCAGGCGATCGGCACGATCTTCCATGTAACGCATGATGTCGTGACACAGACGCTCGGTACCCAGCTTGGAGATGGCCGAGATCACGTACACCGGACCGGTCCACTCCAGGCGATCAACGATTTCCTTGACCCGAGCATCGTGCTCTTCTTCAAGGATCTGGTCGCACTTGTTCAGCACCAGCCAGCGGTCACGCTCAGCCAGCGACGGGCTGAACTTGGTCAGCTCGCTGACAATCACTTCGGCAGCATCCGGCGCACTGGAGTCATCCAGCGGCGCCATGTCCACGAGGTGCAACAGCAGGCGGGTACGGGACAAATGCTTGAGGAAACGAATCCCCAGGCCAGCACCGTCGGAAGCACCCTCGATCAGGCCCGGAATGTCCGCGACCACGAAGCTTTTCCAGCGATCGACACTGACCACACCCAGGTTCGGCACCAGGGTGGTGAACGGGTAGTCGGCCACTTTCGGCTTGGCGGCCGAAACCGAACGGATAAAGGTACTTTTACCGGCGTTCGGCAAACCCAGCAGACCCACGTCCGCCAAGACCTTCATTTCCAGCTTGAGGTCACGCGCCTCACCCGGCTTGCCCGGAGTGGTCTGGCGCGGCGCACGGTTGGTGCTGGACTTGAACCGGGTGTTACCCAGACCGTGCCAGCCGCCGTGGGCTACCAGCAGCTTCTGGCCGGCCTTGGTCAGGTCGCCAATCACTTCCTGGGTAGCGGAGTCGATGACCGTGGTACCAACCGGCACGCGCAGCACCAGCTCTTCACCTTTTTTACCGGTGCAATCGGTGCTGCCGCCGTTGGAGCCACGCTCGGCATCGAAGTGCCGGGTGTAACGGTAGTCCACCAGGGTGTTGAGGTTTTCGTCGGCAACCATATAGACCGAGCCGCCATCACCACCGTCGCCGCCGTTCGGGCCGCCGTTTTCAATGAATTTTTCGCGACGGAAGCTCATGCAACCGTTGCCGCCGTCGCCGGCCTTTACTCGAATCGATACTTCATCAACAAACTTCATAACAGAACGCCTCTCGCCATACGGACGAGCCGAAAAATCAAGACATAAGACTCTTGCAAAAATGAGCGCAGCGACCTCAAGCACCGACCGCAAATCCCGCTGCTTTCGCCCATCACAAACAGCTTTGCAAGAGACTCACCCCACAAACGAAAAAGCCCCGTCGCGAGACAGGGCTTTTCCAGCAACTACGCAATTATGCCGCGACGACTTCAGTCTTCGGGACAATGCTCACGTAACGGCGGTTGAAAGCGCCTTTTACTTCGAACTTGATCACGCCGTCGATTTTAGCGAACAGAGTGTGATCTTTGCCCATGCCAACGCCGTAGCCAGCGTGGAATTGGGTGCCGCGCTGACGCACGATGATGTTGCCCGGAATGATGACCTGGCCGCCATACATCTTCACGCCAAGGCGTTTGGCTTCTGAGTCGCGACCGTTACGGGTACTACCACCAGCTTTTTTGTGTGCCATGAGTTCAATTCTCCTAGTGAGGAATTAGGCTGAAATTAAGCCTGAATACCGGTGATTTTGATCTCGGTGTACCACTGGCGGTGGCCCATACGCTTCATGTGGTGCTTACGACGACGGAACTTGATGATGCGGATTTTATCGTGACGACCTTGGGAGATCACTTCAGCCACAACGGTAGCGCCAGCAACAACTGGAGCACCGATATTCACGTCATCGCCATTGGCGACCAACAGAACGCGATCAAAAGTTACGGATTCGCCGGTAGCGATTTCCAGTTTTTCAATCTTCAGGTATTCACCTGGGGCGACTTTGTATTGCTTGCCACCAGTAACGATTACTGCGTACGACATGGTATTTCTCCGATAATCCTGCTCACCCAGCTCTTTATAAGAAGAGGTATTGGCTGGCATGGCTGCATGGGGCTGGAACGGCCCAAGTGCAATTGCGTAAGGCAGGTGCTGCCCAGGAAGTTCAGGGTGCGCGATTGTACGCAAGGAGCAAAGCCGATGCAAGTGCCTGTCCATAGCGCCTTGACAGGCCCGGACGCGGGTCCTAGCATGCCGCGCAACCCTTCTGGAGCGACTCTCGCTGATGCAACCCCAAGCTTTCTACCGCGCGGTGGCGGACGATTTTAGCGCCGTCGACGGCATCATCAAGAAGCAGCTGACTTCCCGGGTGCCGCTGGTATCGAAAATCGGCGACTACATCACCTCGGCCGGGGGCAAGCGCCTGCGTCCTTTATTGGTGCTGCTGTGCGGCAAGGCCCTGGGTCGCGAAGGCGACGACATGCGTCTGCTGGCCGCCACCATCGAATTCCTGCACACCGCCACCCTGCTGCATGACGACGTGGTCGACATGTCCGGCATGCGCCGTGGCCGCTCCACGGCCAACGCCATGTGGGGCAACGCGCCGAGCGTACTGGTGGGCGACTTCCTGTACTCGCGCTCGTTCGAAATGATGGTCGAGCTGGGCTCGATGCCGGTCATGAAGATCCTTTCCCAAGCCACCCGCATCATCGCCGAAGGCGAAGTGCTGCAGCTGTCGAAAGTCCGTGACGCCAGCACCACCGAAGAAACCTATATGGAAGTCATCCGCGGCAAGACCGCGATGCTCTTCGAAGCCTCGACCCATAGCGCCGCAGCCCTGGCCGGTGCCACGCCGGAACAAAGCGAAGCGCTGCGCACCTTTGGCGATCACCTGGGGGTGGCCTTCCAGCTGGTCGACGACCTGCTGGACTACCGCGGCGACGCCGAGACCCTGGGCAAGAACGTCGGTGACGATCTGGCCGAAGGCAAGCCGACCCTGCCGCTGATCTACACCATGCGCGAAGGCACCGCCGAACAGGCCGCACTGGTCCGCCAGGCGATCCAGAAAGGCGGCATCGAAGACCTGGAAAGCATCCGCGCTGCCGTGGAAGCCTCGGGTTCCCTGGATTACACCGCACAACTGGCCCGCGACTACGTAGCCCGCGCCATCAGCTGCCTCGAAGCCCTGCCGCCAAGCGAATACCGCGACGCGCTGGTGGAACTGAGCGAGTTCGCGGTCGCCCGCACGCACTGATTCCCCCCTGCACTGGAGCCGGCCAGCCGGCTCCAACGGGCATCTCGCCCCTCTCCCGGTTAAAACCCTATACAATGTGCGCTTTTTAGCCATCCTGAAACTCAAGGAGCTTTAGTGAGCACGTTGCCACCCTGCCCAAAATGCAATTCCGAATACACCTATGAAGACGGCGCACAGCTGATCTGCCCGGAATGCGCCCACGAGTGGTCCGCCAGCGGCGAAGCCGAAGTAGCGTCCGATGAAAGCGTGAAAAAAGACTCGGTGGGTAACGTCCTGCAAGATGGCGACACCATCACCGTGATCAAGGACCTCAAGGTCAAGGGCACGTCCCTGGTGGTCAAGGTCGGCACCAAGGTCAAGAATATCCGCCTGTGCGATGGCGACCATGACATCGACTGCAAGATCGACGGCATCGGCCCGATGAAACTCAAGTCAGAGTTCGTGCGCAAGGTCTGATTCCCCTGCCCATCCCGCGTACTGCGCGGGATGGCGCCATCTCCCCGCATCATCCCCCACTCAAGCCCCCCCCAATAGCAAAAGGCCAGTCGAGTTGATCGACAGCAATTTCTGCCTAGAAAAAAGCAGAAACTGCCAATAGGTACTTGCTATTCATTGAATAAGAATTATTCTCATTGAACCCCATCAAGGAGATGAGAACCATGACTTATTTGATCGACGCGTGGCTGGATCGCCCACACCCTTACTTGAGAATCCTTCATCGGGAAACCGGGGAAGTCTGTGCGGTGCTGGAAGAAGAAGCTCTGAACGAGCTGCAGGACCAGGGTGACCTGGATTTCAACGGCTTGAGTTCCAGCGAGCCGATGGTGCTCAAGGAACTGGTGCGCAACCTGTTTTTGTTCTGTTACGCCAGAGCCTTGCGCCCGGCGTCAGAACTCAGCAGCAAGTTTCAGGTATGAGCGTCACTGCAAAATCTGCGGGGGCCGGCTTGCCAGCGATGGCAGGCGCACGGGTTCAAGGCTGAACCGCGCCGCCTGCATCGCCGGCGAACCGGCTCCCGCATTCGCTACGACTTAGAGTACGTCGAGCAGCTCGACGTCAAACACCAGGACGCTGTGCGGCGGGATGCTGCCTACGCCTTGCGCGCCGTAAGCCAGTTCGCTCGGCACGTACAGACGCCATTTGCTACCGGCGTTCATCAGTTGCAGGGCTTCGGTCCAGCCGGCGATCACGCCACCCACCGGAAACTCTGCAGGCTGGCCGCGCTCGTAGGAGCTGTCGAACACAGTGCCGTCGATCAGGGTGCCGTGGTAGTGAGTGCGCACGCTGTCTTCACGGGATGGCTTGGCGCCCTCGCCCGCAGTCAGCACTTCGAATTGCAGGCCCGAAGCCAGGGTGGTGATCCCATCGCGCTTGGCGTTTTCAGCCAGGAAAGCCAGGCCTTCGCCTGCAGCTGCTTCAGCCTTGGCGGCCGCTTCGGCCTGCATGATTTCACGAATGACCTTGAAGCTGGCGGACAGCTCGTCCTGGCCTACACGGCTTGGCTTGCCGGCGAACGCGTCGGTCAGGCCAGCCAGGATCGCGTCCAGGCTCACGCCCGGCGGCGGGTTGTCGCGCAGCTGGTCGCCCAACTGACGGCCGATGCCGTAGCTGACGCGGGTTTCGTCGGTGGACAGATTTACTTCGGACATGGAACTGCTCCGCTGTGCGGACGGCTCGGGAACTTGCCGTGCGTGCACAGCGCATCCCGGGGCGCCCGGAACCAAAAGGGCGAGCAGACTAGCACAGAAGCCCCGGCGAAGATCAGGGGGGCGTATGGCGCTATCAGGCGGAGCGCAACGCCAGCGGCACCTTCAGGCTTTCCTCGGCGCTGGCAGACAAGCCGCACATTTCGTCATGCACCGAGGTGTGCACCAGGTTGAACGGCAATGTCGGAAACGCCTGCAACACCTGACGCGCATGTTCCACCGAACGCAGGTGGAACATCTGCCCATGGCCGTCGCTGAGGGGATAGGCCGCCCCGTGCATGCGCGCCTCCAGCAGATAGATGCCGCCTTCCAGGGAAATCAGGTTCAACTCATCGACCTTGCCGGCGATGGCGTAGGCATTCATTTCTTGCAGGTTCATAAACCCACCTCGTGCAATTCAGGCCCGTGACGTTACAGGCATATGCCTGGCGCGATAAAAGTACAAGCGCCGGCCTCGCGATCTGGACCAACGGCGCAGCACCCGGGGCAGGCATCGGCAAAAGGAAAACGTCCGGGTTTTCTGTTAGTGTCGCCGCCGCTTTCCAGCCCTTTCTACGCCAATGGATCTCTGCAAATGGATGTTGACCTGCCACGCGCCCTGAAACAGGCCGCCCGCCCATGAAACTCATGACCTGCGTCGCCACCGGCGTCGGCCTCCTCGCGGCAGGCGCCCTGGCGCTGTACCTGAGCGTGGAGCTGAGCCCCGAAAAACGCCTGGAACAGACCTTCGACCAACGCATTGCCCAGGCCAGGGAGTTGCCCAACTCGACACTCGAAAAACTGGCCATCACTCAGCTGCAGGCCTGGTACGACGAGCGGCGCGGTTTGCTGAGGATGAACTCAGCCTGGAAGGTCGAACACAGCCTCGACGCCAATGACCTCATCGAGCAATACCCGGTTCCCACCGACGCGGCCGGGCACTGGCTGGCGAGCCTGTTCTTCAAGAGTTATGACGCCACGGTCTTTCGCAGAATCGACATGGACGTCAGTTCGCCGTTCAACAAAGACCCACTCGAGCCGTTGTTCCCGACCGAGCTCGACTGGCAGTCGGCCAGTTTGAAAGACGGATCGGTGATCGCCCTGCAAGCCGACAAGGAGCCCGCAGGAGGCCCTCAGTCCCGGCGCCTGGAACAGCACAAGCCCGGGCACTATCAACTTATCTACCCGGATAAAGAGCGAAGCGAAAACACCCCCGAAGTCGTGGCCTTGAACGGTACTGCGCAAACGGTGGTTCCCGGTCAGGTCAAAGTGTTCAGTTTCGCCCGTGGTGACGTCGGCAGCACCCAGAGCCAAGGCAACCTCAGCGTGAAGCTGCTCAAGGCCGAGCCAAACTTTGCCGAGTTCGAGCTGGTCAACAGTGCCCCGCTGAGCGCCGAATTCGCAGAAAAGCAGCTGGACCCGTTGCTGATCCAGGCTCAAGACCGGGACGGCAACTACTTGAAGGCCTCCCACGCGATCACCAAGCCCCAGGCACAACTGGACTTCGAGGACGAGCAACTGCTGGCGCTGTTGCAACAGAAAAAATACGACCCGGCCTTTATCGCCCAGCAACAGCAGCAGTTGGACGCCTGGCGCCAGGCCCGGGGCAGTCACTACAAGAAGGTGTCCTTCTACGGCGAACTGCAAAACCTCAAGGTCACCGCCCTGGACTTCTCGACCGCCCAGGTGCAGCGCCAGGCGTTGAAAACCCCGGTCTATTCGTTCGAGAAGTGGATCACTGGCAGCGCCTTGCAGCCCATGCCGGGGCACGCCGTGGTGCATGACGACAGCATCGCCGAGCAGACCCGACGCTATGCCATAACCCAGGAACAGATGCGCCAGAGCGTGCGTGTCAGCTCAGAGGCGGTCAGCGACCAATACGCCCGAATCCTCTTTCACTCCGACGCGCCCTTCGCCTGGTCGGCGGCCGGGTACGACTTCCAGCGCTCATTGCAGTTCTATACCCAGGGCGCGCTCAACTCCCGTGGCGAACTGCTGGATATGGGCTTGCGCACCTTCGACTTCGACCCCTTCCGCGGCAGCATTAGCTACAGCCCCTCGGAGCTGCCTCGGCAACCAGCGTATGCCACCGGCACCATGACCCTGCTTCACCCCAAGGTTGAAAGACGCCTATTCGAGGCCAGCGCCCTGCCCCAGGGCCTGAGCGTGCGGGACAACGCCCTGATCATCCAGAGCACGCCGTTCCCGGAGGTTGCCTGGCGCTTCTTCGCCAAGGACAGCAGTGGCCGCTACCTGAAGAAATTCCACCAGGTCCAGCATCAAGGCAAGCAGAGCGAGGAGCTGTTCCAGGTGCAGTACTACTACGGGCAACCCACCACCGTCGAAGCCTATCAACTGGTAGACGTCACGCCCTTTGAGTATGACTTCGAGGTCAAGCTGCAGGCTCCGGAAGCCCCCTGATCCCCCCGCGGCCTGAAACCCGCCAGCCCCCTAAACAAAACCGCCCGGACGTTTGCACAACGTCCGGGCGGTTCGGTTACAGCGGCGTTTGAGCGATCAGTGCTTGGTCAGCTTGTCCAGGTAACCCATGGCGAACGCCGAGATCACGAAGGTCATGTGGATGATCACGTACCACTTCAGATGCTCGGGATCGACGTTCTTGGCGTCCATGAAGATGCGCAGCAGGTGAATCGAGGAAATCGCCACGATCGACGCCGCCACTTTCATCTTCAGCGACGACGAGTCCATGGTGCCCAGCCAGTTGAGCTTTTCCTTGCTCTCATCGATGTCCAGTTGGGAAACGAAGTTCTCGTAACCGGAAATCATCACCATCACCAGCAAGCCGCCCACCAGTGCCATGTCGATCAACGACAGCAGCACCAGGATCAGGTCCGACTCGGCCATGGAGAACACGTTGGGGATAACGTGGAAGACTTCCTGGAAGAACTTCAATGCCAGCGCCAGCAAGCCCAGCGACAGCCCGAAGTAGATCGGCGCCAGCAGCCAGCGTGAGGCATACATTGCATTTTCGATAAAACGTTCCATTGGATCTCACACGAAGTTTGAAAACGGCGGCGAGTATATCAGCCGTCCCCGAGCCCATAAACCACCGACAAATCCGCAACCTGCGGGTCTGTCGCCACGTTTTTTCTGCTAGTGTCGAAACCATTCACGCCGCTCACTGACATCGGACAGGAAGACTGGAAAATGGATTTGCGATTGCCTCTGGCGAGTATCGGAATGTGCACGGCGCTGTTGCTCGGCAGCGGCTGC
Source organism: Pseudomonas sp. CF161 (assembly GCF_000416215.1). Lineage (NCBI taxonomy): Bacteria > Pseudomonadati > Pseudomonadota > Gammaproteobacteria > Pseudomonadales > Pseudomonadaceae > Pseudomonas > Pseudomonas sp. CF161. Next base: position 49,651 of record NZ_ATLP01000054.1, on the reverse strand, counting down.
TCACCCAGTGAAGAGAAGCGCCAGGTCAGCCTCGAAGAGAAAACCGCACAATTCGAGAAGTCCCTGGACGCCATCCAGGACCCGAAACTCAAAGACGCCATTGCCGACCTGGGCGGCTCTCTGCTGCTGTTGGAGCGCGCCGAGCTGCGACTGCAAAGCAAACCCATCGATACCGAGTACGCCGATGACGCCCTGGCCCTGCTCAAGCACTATCCCAGCCCGCAAGCCCTGGTCGATACCTACATCAATGGCCTGTTCGTGCTGCGCAAACCCGCCAGTTCCGACTACCTGACCGACCTGCAACCGGTGTTCCCCTTCAGCTTCACCATGCCCGCCGAGTTCCCCTTTCCCCATGGCCTGGAGTGGCAGTCCGTAACCTTGAGCAACAAAAAAGTCATCCCTTTCCAGCCTGAATGGTCGGAAACCGACCCCGGCATTCAGCTCAGCCCGTCCAGTTCCAACCTGACCAACCCCGACGACCTGACGGTGACCTATCCGTTCATCGAGGGCCTGGAAGTCGCCAACAAGGATCAGCCTCAACCGGTCAGCCTGCAGGGCAAGGTCGAAGTCATAGCGCCGCGCCGGGTACAGACTTTCCAGCTGAGCAAGGCCGACCTGGGCAAGACCCGCACCGAGGACAATCTTCAAGTCACCCTGCTGAAACTGGACAAAAACTGGGCCGAGATCGAAATGCGCAACAGCAGTGCGCTGCCGGCGCAGATCAGCGATACCTCGCCGAACCCGCTGCTGGTCCAGGCCCGCGACACCAGCGGGCAGTTCCTGGCGCGCGCCGGCTCACTCAACGAAAGCGCCCAGCAAGTGGCCTTCTACGAGCAGCAACTGGCGCAAATGAAGAAACAGAAAGCCTGGAGCGACGATTTCGAACGGCAGCTCGAAACCGAGCAGAAGGCGTTCGACGAACAGCAGACCAGCCATTACGCCAAGGTCTATTTCAACGGGGTGATCGACAAGCTGGAGGTCAGCGTCTTCGACTTTTCCCAGGCCAGCATTACTCGCAAGGACCTCGACCTGCCGGTTCAGCGCTTCGACCATATGAGCACCGACAAGAACATCCGGCCGCTGCCGATGCCGGTTGTGGTCTATGACGATCAGGCCGCGACCTACCTCAAAGCCGCGGACCTCGACGAAGACACCCTGAAGAAAAGCGTCAGCATCAGCCAGTCGGTGGAGGATGCCAGTGCCGCGCGCATCGAATTCGATCACCCGCGCACGTTCAATGACGAATTGCTGGGTTCGTCCTTCAATACCGGCGATACCCCGGTGACGTTTTTCACCCAGGATGCCCAGGGCAAGCGCGGCGAACCCATCGAACTGCCCACCGAAGCCTTCGAGATCGACCCGTTGCGCGGCACCATCACTTACGACCTCAACCTGTTCCCGGAGACCCCGGCCTATGCGGTCGGTTCTATACCCTTGTTCCTGGCAAGCATCGAGAAAAACACCGTCAAGACCCAGCAATTGCCCAAGGGCCTGGAGCTCAAAGGCAATGCGCTGATCGTCGACCAGGCGCAGTTTCCCGCCGATGCCTGGCGCTTTTACGCCAAAGACGACACGGGGCAGTACCTGAAGGAGATTTTTGCCGTCAGCCACGGCGCATCGGCCAACGGCCCGGCGCTGTTCGACGTGCACTATTTCTATGGCCAGCCCACTGAGCTGGAGAGCTACCAGCGCACCGAGCTCAACCCCGTCGAGTACGGCTTCGAGGTCAAGCTCGACAAAGTCGAACCCCCTCGGGCCGATCAGTAGGGTTCAGTGCTCGGGATGGAACTGGAAGTCGCCGGAGTTGCGCCCGCGATCACCATTGATCTGGCGCAGTTGGGCTTGCAGGTGCAGGCACCAGATCTGCGGGTCATCGGCCAGTTGGTAACCGTGGGTGGTGAGGCTCTCGACAATCGAGTCGAGTATGGATTCAGCCACCACCGGGCCGCAGAAAGGCCCCTGGGATTTGATGGCAGAAGGTTGTTCACCGGCCATTCCGGCGGCGAACAGCAAGGTCCACATTCCGGTATCGCCGGCCAGCGGACGAACGCTGCATTCGATACGGGTGACCAGGCCCAGGCATTGGCGGGTAAGGCAGAGGTTGCGCGACATGGCGGCGACCCTCGTTAGATCCGGTGTTCAGCCTTCGTCGGAAGACTGTTGCGATCCAGTGACGACTGTCGTTCTCCTTGCCCTGAGAATAGAGGAAAAGCCCGATAAGCAAAGTTGACCGGATAAACAGGCGCCGAATGGTCTTTTGGCGAAAGTTGACGCCAGCCGACTGACGCTGCGACGCGGGACAAAGCCCGCGCCGCAGGTCGGATTCAGACCGGTTTGGCTTCAACCAGCGCCTGCTGCGCCAGCTCTTTTTCGGCTTCCTTGAGGTCCTCTTCGCTGATCATTTCCGCGATCACCCGCAGGCGCTCAACCACCCGCGCGTTGACGCTGCCTTCCGGGAACTGCCCATCTGCATCCGGCTCGCCGGCAGGCTCGCCGACCAACAGGCTCAGGGCCTCGTCGGCCTGGCGCACCGCATACACATGGAACTGCCCGGCACGCACTGCCTGCAGCACTTTCTCATCCAGCATCAGGGTCGCGACGTTGGCCTGTGGAATGATGGCGCCCTGCTCCCCGGTCAAACCGCGCGCCTCGCAGAGACGGAAGAAGCCTTCGATCTTCTCGTTGACCCCGCCCACCGCCTGCACTTCGCCAAACTGGTTGATCGAGCCGGTGATGGCGAAGCATTGCTTGAGCGGCGTCTTGGACAGCGCCGAGATCAGGGTGCACGCCTCGCCCAGGGACGCGCTGTCGCCATCGACGTAACCGTAGGACTGCTCCAGGGCAATACTGGCGGAGATCGCCAGGGGGAATTCCTGGGCATAACGACTGCCCAGGTAACCGGTGAGGATCATCACCCCCTTGGAGTGGATCGGCTGCCCGAGGTTGACCTCGCGCTCGATGTCGACGATACCGCTGCCGCCCGGATAGACCGTCGCCGAAATCCGCGCGGGAACCCCGAACGCCGAATCGCCCACCTCCAGCACCGTCAGCCCGTTGCACTTGCCGACGGCGGCACCGTCGGTATCGATCAGGATGATCCCGGCGAGCATGTCATCGAGAATCCGCGCCGACACCCGGCCGGTGCGAGTGGCCTTGGCCTTGAGCGCGCGTTCGATATGCCCGGCATCGGTCATTTCATCGGCGGCCAAGTGACGAATGAAGTCGGCCTCGCTGACCAACTGGAACAGATCGCCAATGCGCGCCGACAAACGCCCCTGGTGCTCGGCCAGGCGCGCGCTGTAGGTCGCCAGGCGCGCCACCGCATCGGCGGTCAGCGGCGCCATGCCTTCTTCCGAAGTACGGGTCTTGAGCAACTGGGCGAACTGCTCAAGGCTCTCGTCGACCATCGGGATGTCTTCGTCGAAGTCCACCAGCACCCGGAACATCTCCTGGAAGTCCGGATCCAGGTCCTGCAGCGTGTAGTACAGCTGCCGCGCACCGATGATGATGACCTTGACCTGCAGCGGGATCACTTGTGGCGTCAGGGTCACCGTGGCCAGGCGCCCGAGCTCGCCCAGTGGAGACTCCATCTTCAGCTTGCGCGATTGCAGGGCACGCTTGAGAGCGTCCCAGACAAATGGCTCGCTGAGCATCTTCTCGGCTTCAAGAATCAGGAAGCCGCCGTTGGCCCGGTGCAAGGCGCCCGGCCGCAGTTGACGGTAGGTGGTGTAAAGCGCGCCCTGGTCGGTGCTGTACTCGATCCGGCCAAACAGGTTGTCGTAGGTCGGATGGGGCTCGAACACCACCGGTGCACCACCGCTGGCCGGGTGACCGACCACCAGGCTCGGGCCGTACTGTTCTTCCAGGAGCTTGCGGGCCACGGCGTCGGTCTTGCTGTCGTCGACCAGTTGTTCGACCACGGTTTTCAGCAGGTAAACCTGCATGGCTTGCAGGTAACCGCAGACCGCTGCGTTCTCCGCGTACTTTTCCGACAGTGGCGCCAGCAAAGGTTGCAGGGCCAGGGTGATGGTTTCTTCGTTGAGCTGGCGCAACTGGTTGCTCGACTCGCGCTTCCATTGCGGCAGGCTCGCCAGTTCTTCGTTGAGGCGCTCTTCCAGCGCTGAAATGTCCTCGTGGAAACGCTCGCGCTCGGCCTCGGGCAACTGGGCGAATTCCGCCTCATCCAACGCCTTGCCCTCGCTCATCGGGGTAAAGGCGATGTTGGTGCTGTCGCGGTACAGCGCGACTTCCTTTTCCAGGGCCAGGCGTTCGATCACATCCAGGGCGCGGTCGTAGCGCTGGTTGAACGCACGGTCGATGGCGCTTTTCTTCTGTTGGTAGGACGGGTGTTCGAACACCGCCGGAAAGGTCGACAACAGGTTGTCGATCAAACCGTTGATGTCGCCGATGAACGCACCGGCTGTGCCCGACGGCAATTCCAGGGCCCGGGGCTCGCGCGGCTCATCGAAATTGTTGACGTAGACCCAGTCCGCCGGGGTCTGCAGGCGCTTGCCCTCAGCCTTCAAGTAGCGTTTGACGAAAGAAAACCGGCCAGTGCCGGGCTCACCCATGACAAACACGTTGTAACCGGGGCGTGGCATGGCCACACCGAATTGCAGCGCTTCAACAGCACGTTCCTGGCCAAGCACACCGCGAAAGGGCTCCAGATCATTGGTGGTCGAGAAGCTGAACTGTTCAGCGGAAAACGGACGGGTCAGCGCTTCGGGCGCTAGACGCAAGCTGGCAGCAACAGGATCAGGCATCGGGCTTCCTTACATCAGGCGGGGCAGATGGCGGCATTCTGGCGCCGGGTATACCCGGCTGGCAAGGCGCGCCTCAGGCGAAAGCATAGACAAACGTAAAAGCCGGGGTGACCGGAAAAAAAACCTTCATATGCATGAATGTTTTGTAAAAAGTAACGGAACCCTTGGAACCTGCCTAAACTCCAAACTGCGCGGCTGGACTAATAACCGGCCCACTGGCGCAGAAATTGGCCAGACCCCCTTGTCCATTGGTTTGCACACAAAGAGAACAAAGCTATGAAACGGATTCTTCTCGGTACTCTTTTCACCGCTGTTTCCATCAATGCCATGGCTCAGGCGCCAGGCGGTCCGGATTGCGGTTGGGGCAACATGCTGTTCGAAGGTCAGCGTGGGACCCCAGCACACTTCCTGGCATCCACCACCAACGGCACTTCCGGTAACGCCACGTTCGGTATGACGTCCGGTACCAACGGTTGCTCGACCAACTCCGCGCTGACGTATGGCGGTAAATCCTGGATTGCCATGAATGGCATGATGAACGAACTGTCCGAAGACATGGCAAAAGGCCAAGGCGAAGCCTTGACCACTTACGCTGTGGTACTGGGTGTCGCTCCGGAAGATCGCGCGCACTTCGCCGCAGTCACCCACGAGCACTTCCAGCAGATCTTCAGCAAAGCTGACGTGACCGCGGACGATGTGCACACCAACACCCTGGCCGTGCTGAAAAGCGACACGCGCCTGGCTAAATACGCTACCCCGGCTTAAGCTCGCAACGCCCGCTCCCCCTGGGGGCGGGCTTTTTATTTTTTTGACCTAACCCCCTTTGGGTCTTTGTTTTTTTCGACTTAAGTTGCCCACCATGCTCAAACGCCTTGCCTATCTGGCGCTGTGCGCCTGCGCCCCGCTGTACGCCGCGCCTCATATCGACAATCAACGTTTGCAGCAATTGGCCAATGATCCGTTCTGGATCTCCCTGGGGCACTACGAGAGCGGCAAGCTCGGCGGCTGGCGCAGTTATGTCAGCGACCAGAAGTTCTTCCTCGCCGCCGATGGCGCGCACCATCCCGATGCAGAGCTCAAGGCCACCCTCGAGGCGATCTACGCCCCGGCCAGCGCCGGCGAGAAACACGCCCAATGCGTTTACCCGGCCCGCACCCGCTGGCTCAAGGCGCAGCTCAAGCTGGACGATCTGCCGGCGGTGGATTGCAGCGAGTTCAAGCAGTGGTTCAAGGATGTCGCGCCCCACAGCGCGGTGATGATCTTCCCGGCGGCCTACCTCAATAGTCCGTCCTCGATGTTCGGCCACACCCTGCTGCGCATCGACCAGGCCGACGTGCAAAGCAACAACACGGCCCTGCTCAGCTACGCGATCAACTTCGGGGCCTATATCGAAGGCTCGGACAACAGCATCCTCTACGCCTGGAAAGGCCTGATGGGCGGCTATCCGGGTCTGTTCGCCCTGGTCCCCTACCAGGAGAAACTCTCGGAATACCGCAGCCTGGAAAACCGCGACCTGTGGGAATACCGGCTGAACCTGACCCAGGTCGAGACCGAGCGCATGGTCGAGCATGTCTGGGAGCTGAAGCAGATCCAGTTCGACTACTTTTTCTTCGACGAAAACTGCTCCTATCGCCTGCTGGAATTGCTGCAGGTGGCGCGCCCCGGCCTGAAGCTGACCGAGCAATTCCCCCTGACTGCGATCCCCACCGATACGGTCAAGGCGGTGAAAGAAGCCGGGCTGGTCGAGAAGATCGACTATCGCCCATCCCGCGAACGTGAACTGCTGAGCCGCGCGCAACCGCTGTCGGGTGCCGAGCAGGATTGGGTGCTCAAGGTCAGTGCCGACCAGAAGCAACTGCAGGACCCGGCCTTCAAGGCCCAGCCGCGGGACCGCCAGGCCCTGATCATCGACGCGGCCTACCGCCTGGAGCGCTACCGCGCCAACGGCCAGGAGCGCGACCCGCAGCGCTCACAGCGCAGTTTCGAGCTGTTGCGGGCGATCAACCAGAACCCGGCGCCGGAGCTTGAGATCGAGCGTCCGGGGCTGCCGGAAGATGGCCACGAGTCACGCACCTGGCAGGCCGGCATCGGCACCCGGGGCGACCAGGCGTTCGGCGAGTACGGCCTGCGCATGGCCTACCACGATCTGAATGACAACGCCGAAGGCTTCCCCCTGGGCGCACAGATCGAAATCCTGCAGATGAAACTGCGCCAGTACGAAGGCAATCACTGGCAACTGCAGCAACTGGATCTTGCGACCATCCGCTCCCTGACCCCACGCAACGAGTTGCTGCAACCCTGGTCGTGGCAGGTCACCGGCGGCCTGGAGCGAGTGCCCGGCAAGCATGACGATGAAACCCTGGTCAGCCACGTCAACGGCGGTGCCGGCGGTACCTGGCAACTGGGCGAAAACACCCTGGGCTTTGCCCTGGGCACCGTGCGCATCGAACACAACAACGACTTCGCCGGCTTTATCGCCCCCGCGGCCGGGTTCAACTCCGGGCTCCTGTGGAAAAACCCGCTGGGCAACTTCAGCGTCGAGGCCAAGGGCGACTACTTCACCAACGGCGAAGTGCGCCGCAGCCTGAGCCTCAACCAGCAATGGGAACTGTCACGCAACCTCGGCCTGCGCCTGAGCGCCCAGCGCGAATTCAGCCAGCTGGCCACACCGGTCAACGAAGTGATGCTGGAACTCAAGTGGTATCACTATTGAGAAGCTGCCAATCCGCCTGCCCCATCGGCGCCTGAAAGCGCCAGCGCAGCCTGGCGGCAGCGGCTACAAGCCCCTCTTGGCCTGTAGTCGCTGCCGATATGCGCTGGCCATCAGTCACACTGACATTCTCCCTGACACGCCACAGCACCTATCCACAACCCCCCCAAACAAACCGCTCACCTGTTTTTCACAAGGCCGCGACGAAAGCGCTTCTAAACTTCACTCATCAAGCGTCCAGGAGTCGCAGATGAAGCGTTTCGGTTGGGCAGCCGTCGTGTTGTTGCTAATCAGTGGGTGCGAGTCGACCCACGAGCATTTGCTGGCCCAGGGTTACCCGCCAGCCTTCGCCGACGGTTTCGATGACGGGTGCATCAGTGGGCGCCAGGCCGCCGGGTCGATCAGTGGCGAGTTCCGCAAAAACGTCCCGCGCTACCTCAAGGACCCGCAATACGCCGAAGGCTGGAGCGATGGCTTCCGCCAATGCCAGGCCATGCTCGAAAACCAGGACCGCACCGATTACCGGGACCGCCATTGGGATGAGCGCGAGCGCGCCTGGCAGCAACAGAAGGATCAAGGCGCGGCGCGGGCCTATCGCTCGCAATAGGTCGCTTTCGGACATTGCTCGAAACTAAAAGACTGCGACCATGGCCCAACCTCCATCAAGGGAGAAATGCCATGAGCCGTGCCTTCGTCAATGAAGATCAGGCCGCCGCACAGGCCGACCAGCCGGTCGAACGCCTCGTCAGCGCCCAACCCAACTACGTCACCCCGACCGGCCTGGCCCAGTTGCAGGCCAAAGTCGCGCAGCTCCACAGCCAGCACAGCGAACAAGCGAGCCTGGGCGACCAGGCGGACCCACAGCGTCAAGCCGATATCGAACGTGACCTGCGGTATTTTCAGCAACGCCTGCAAAGCGCCCAGGTGGTGACCCAGGCCACCTCCACCGCCAAGGTGCAGATCGGCAGCCGCGTGACCTTCGCCGATGAACAGGGCAGCGAGCAGCAGGTGCAACTGGTGGGGGAAGACCAGGCCGATGCCGCCCATGGTCTGGTCAACTGGGGCTCGCCCCTGGGTCGCGCGCTACTGGGCGCGCAACCGGGGGATGAGGTGCTGTGGCATCGGCCGGCAGGCGATCAGACGATTGAGATTATCCGCATCGAACCGGCCTGAAGCGCCTCAGACCACGCCCTGGGCCAACATGGCATCGGCAACCTTGACGAAGCCGGCGATGTTCGCGCCCTTGACGTAGTTGATCCGACCGTTCTCTTCGCCGTAATGCACGCAGGCATGGTGGATCGACTGCATGATGTTGTGCAGCTTGCTGTCCACTTCCCCGGCAGTCCACAGCAGGCGCATGGCGTTCTGCGACATCTCCAGCCCGCTCACCGCCACGCCGCCGGCGTTCGACGCCTTGCCCGGAGCGAACAGGATATTGGCCTCGATAAAGATATCCACAGCCTCCAGGGTGGTCGGCATGTTCGCGCCTTCAGCCACGCAGATGCAGCCCTGACGCAGCAGGGTGCGGGCAGCGTCGGCGTCCAGTTCGTTCTGGGTCGCGCAGGGCAATGCGATATCGCACGCCAGGGACCACGGGCTCTGGCCGGCGAGGAACTCCAGGCCAAACTGCTCGGCCAACTCGCTGATGCGCCCGCGCTTGACGTTTTTCAGCTCCAGCACCGCCAGCCATTGCTCTTCGCTGAGGCCGGACTCGCAATACAGCGTGCCCTCGGAGTCGGACAGGGAAATCACCTTGCCCCCCAGGTCCATGACTTTGCGCGCCGCGTACTGCGCCACGTTGCCCGAACCGGAAATCGCCACGCGCTTGCCTTCGACCCGGTCGCCACGGCGCTTGAGCATCTCTTCGGCAAAGTACACGCAGCCAAAACCGGTGGCCTCGGGACGAATCAGGCTGCCGCCGTAGCTCATGCCCTTGCCGGTCAGGACCGAGGTGAACTGGTTGCTCAGGCGCTTGTACTGCCCGAACAGGAAGCCGATTTCCCGGGCGCCGACGCCGATATCGCCCGCTGGCACGTCCACGTCCGCACCAATATGACGATACAACTCGCTCATGAAGGCCTGGCAGAAGCGCATGACTTCAGCGTCGCTCTTGCCCTTGGGGTTGAAGTCCGAACCGCCTTTGCCGCCGCCCATGGGCAGCGAGGTCAGGGAATTCTTGAAGGTCTGTTCGAAGGCGAGGAATTTAAGCACCCCCAGATTGACCGAAGGGTGGAAGCGCAAACCGCCCTTGTAGGGACCGATGGCGCTGTTCATCTGGATGCGGAAACCGCGGTTGACCCGGACCTTGCCCTGATCGTCGACCCACGACACACGGAACACCACCGCACGCTCCGGCTCGCAGATGCGTTCGAGAATACCCGAGGTCAGGTAATGAGGATTGGCTTCCAGAAAAGGCCACAGGCTGCGTAGTACCTCTTCCACCGCCTGGTGGAATTCAGGCTGGTCTGGATCGCGTTTTTTCAGGCGGGCAAGGAAGTCTTCGACGGATTCGATCATGGAAAAGTCTCGGCAAATTTATTGTCGTTAACGGAGATTTGCCCGGGACTTTAGCAATTCGATTCGCACCGCGACAGCGCAAAATGTCGCAGTTATGAATTTAAATGGTGCATTAGATATAAATCAGCCCCTGAAAAGCCGATTTTTGTGCACCGAAACGAGGATCAACATTAACCCGATCGCCCGATTCCGGTCACCTCTGAAACCGCTCGCCGATTGAGCAATTCCCCTTGTTCAACTCCACTCTGACGACGATCGCCAGGCAAAAAAAACGGAGCCCGAAGGCTCCGCTTTTGTTCCAACCGACCTGATCAGGCCAGTTTTTTGTGCCGTACGCGATGCGGCTGGGCAGCCGCTTCGCCGAGGCGTTTTTTGCGATCGGCTTCGTACTCGGTGTAGTTGCCTTCGAAGAACACCGCCTGCGAGTCGTCTTCGTACGCCAGGATGTGGGTCGCGACGCGGTCAAGGAACCACCGATCGTGAGAGATCACAATGGCGGCGCCCGGGAAGTCCAGCAGGGCTTCTTCCAAGGAACGCAGGGTTTCAACGTCAAGGTCGTTGGACGGTTCGTCGAGCAGCAGGACGTTGCCGCCCTCTTTCAGGGTCAGGGCCAGGTGCAAGCGACCGCGCTCACCACCGGACAGGTCCTTGACGAACTTCTGCTGGTCGCCGCCCTTGAAGTTGAAACGACCGACGTAGGTACGGGACGGGATCTCGTAGTTGCCGATGCGGATCTGGTCGGAACCGTCGGAGATCTGCTGGAACACGGTCTTGCTGCCATCCAGGTCGTCGCGGCTCTGATCGACGCAAGCCAACTGCACGGTTTCGCCGACTTCGATGCTGCCCGAATCCGGTTGTTCCTTGCCCATCAGCATGCGGAACAGGGTGGATTTACCCGCACCGTTACCGCCGATCACGCCGACGATGGCGCCTTTAGGCATGCTGAACGACAGGTTGTCGATCAGGACGCGATCGCCATAGCCCTTGGTGACGTTCTTGAATTCGATGACCTTGTCACCCAGGCGCGGACCGGCCGGGATGTAGATCTCGTTGGTCTCGCTGCGCTTCTGGAATTCCTGGGACTGCATTTCCTCGAAGCGTTGCAGACGAGCCTTGGATTTGGACTGGCGGGCCTTGGCGCCTTTGCGCACCCACTCCAGTTCTTCCTTCATGGCTTTTTCGTGAGCCGACTGCTGCTTGGATTCGGCAGCCAGACGGTCGGACTTGGCTTCGAGCCAACCCGAGTAGTTGCCTTCATAAGGAATACCGGCGCCACGGTCGAGTTCCAGAATCCAGCCGGCAACGTTGTCCAGGAAGTAACGGTCGTGCGTAATCGCGACCACAGTGCCCGGGAAGTCGTGGAGGAAGTGTTCCAGCCAGGCGACGGAATCGGCGTCCAGGTGGTTGGTCGGTTCGTCGAGCAGCAGCATGTCTGGGGCCGACAGCAGCAGGCGGCATAGGGCCACACGCCGCTTCTCGCCACCCGACAGGTGTTCGACCTTGGCATCCCAGGCCGGCAGGCGCAGCGCATCGGCGGCGACTTCCAGCTGACGCTCCAGGTTATGACCGTCGCTGGCTTGCAGGATGGCTTCGAGCTTGGCCTGTTCAGCGGCCAGCTTGTCGAAATCGGCATCCGGGTCGGCGTAGGCGGCATACACCTCGTCCAGGCGCGCCTGGGCGTCCTTGATCACGCTGACCGCTTCCTCGACCACTTCACGCACGGTCTTGGTCGGGTCCAGCTGTGGCTCTTGTGGCAGGTAGCCGATGTTCAGGTCTGGCATCGGGCGTGCTTCACCGTCGAACTCGGTGTCAACGCCGGCCATGATTTTCAACAGGGTGGATTTACCCGAACCGTTGAGGCCCAGTACGCCAATCTTGGCGCCAGGGAAGAATGACAGCGAAATGTTTTTGAGGATTTCCCGCTTCGGCGGAACAACTTTTCCCAGCCGATGCATGGTGAAGACGTATTGAGCCATGGTGAACCTAGCGTCAGTGACTGATGAATAGATCGGGCAAAGCCCGGGCCAGGCCATGCGCGGCACGGGCGTTGATCATGATCAATACCTGCGCGCGGAAAATGCCTGATTGTCTGGAGCTGGAACGCTCCCGCGTAACCGGCAAAGCTACCTCAACGGATGACTAAGGTCCAGCCAGGCGGGGCTGGCACTTTGCCACAACTCAAGGCATGCTAGCCGCCCTTCGGGCGTCCGGCTTATAGTGCACGTCGCGCCAGTCCAGCCAAACCGCAGGGTCACAGCTTGTCCAATGTCATTCCGCCATCTTCCGTGCGCGCAATCGCCTCTGCGCCCGGCTCTCCCCTGCGCGGCACCCTGAAGGGGGGATTGGCAACGCTGGTACTGCTGCTGCTCGCCCTGCTGTTTTGGCAGTTGCTCGACCAACTGCAGCAAACCCGTAAAGACCAGCACCAACATGCCATCGACTACAGCGCCGATCTGGCTGATCACCTCAGCCTGAACCTGGCGCTGAACGCGCAGATTGCCCTCAACCTGCTACCGATCGTCGAACAGCCCCGCGACACCGAGCAACAGCAGCAACTGCTGAAAAAACTCCAGCTGTCCCTGCCGGATGTGCGCAGCGTCGCCCTGCTCGATGCCCAGGGCCAAGTGCTGAGCGACAGCGCCACCGACAGCCAGGATGCCGCCTGGCTGGCAAAACTGGTCGAGCGCAGCCACGCCCAGCGCTTCTTCTTCGGCAATGGCCCGGAAGGTTCGGTGGTGTACCTGTTACTGCACCAGCCCAGCGGCGCGGTAAAGGGTTATTGGGTACTGCGGGTCGCCCCGAGTTTCTTCCAGACCCTGACCCGGCACAGCGACGAAAGCTTCCGCCCGGTGTGGGTGGTGCAAAACCGCCTGACCCAACAAGTCATCAGCCGCGATGAAAGCAGCAGCCCGACGCCCGGTCAGCTTTCGCCCGACGAAATGGCCAACACCGTGCTGGTCACGCCCCTGGGCAATAGCGATTGGCAATTGCGCGGCCTGTTCGATGAGCGCGCGGTGATCGAGCAACTGCTGCCGGCCTTTATCGGCAAATGCCTGCTGGGCCTAGCCTTCTCGCTGATTCCGGTGATCGCCCTGCTGAACATGCGCCGGCGCCAGCGCCAATTGCACGAAGGTCGGCGCCGTTACCAGGATATTTTCGAAGGCACCGGCGTGGCCTTGTGCGTGCTGGATATCTCCGGGCTCCCGGTTCTGCTCGACAAGCTGCAACTGCGCACCAGCGAGCAACTCAGGCACTGGCTGCAACAGAGCCCCGAGCAGCGCCTGCAACTGTTGCAGGAACTGCGCATTACCGAAGTCAACCAGGTCGCCCTGCGCCTGCTGAATGTCGACGCCTGCGAAAGTGCCTGGAAACTGCTGATCGACGGCTGCCCGCTCAACGGCAACGCCATCGGCATTCAACTGCTGGATGCCGTGCTCACCCGCCAAAAGCAGCTGGAGCTGGAAATCAAGCTCAGCGATGCCCAGGGCAAGGACCAGCACCTGTGGCTGGTGCTGCGCCTGCCGGAAGACCCGAGCGACTACCGCGCGGTGATCCTCAGCATCAGTGACATCACCAGCCGCAAGCTGATCGAACTGTCGCTGCTGGAGCGTGAAGGTTTCTGGTCGGACGTGGTGCGCACCGTGCCCGATCACCTGTATGTGCAGGACGTGATCAGCCAGCGGATGATTTTCAGCAACCATCACCTGGGGCAGACCCTGGGCTACAACAAGACCGAACTGCACCAGATGGGCGAGTACTTCTGGGAGATCCTGCTGCACCCCGAAGACGCCGACCTCTACCACCGCCTGCGCCAGGAACAGCGGCATGCGGGTTATGCCCAGCTGTTGCAATGCCAACTGCGCTTTCGCCACCGCAGCGGCCAATGGCGGCGCTTCGAGATCCGCGAACAGGCGCTGGCGCGGGATCGGCACGACCAGGTCACGCGGATCATCGGCGTGGCCAAGGACATCACCGACCAGATCGAGGCCAGCGAATCCCTGCGCGACAGCGAGCAGCGCTACCGCATGCTCGCCGAAAGCATCAGCGACGTGATCTTCTCCACCGACAGCCAGCTGTCGTTGAACTACGTGAGCCCGTCGGTGCTGGCGGTGCTGGGTTATGAAGTGGACTGGATCTTCCAGAACGGCTGGCAATCGACCATCGCCAACCCGCAGCAACTGACCGGCATCTACGCCCTGATGGACCGGGTCAGCAAGGCCCTGGACAAACCCGAGCAACTGGCGCAGTTGCGCAGCCAGGTGCAGACCCAGCTGTTCCTGTTCGATTGCCTGCGCGCCGACGGCCGCAAGATCCCCATCGAGCTGCGCCTGGTGCTGGTGTGGGACGAACACGGGGCGTTCGAAGGCGTGCTCGGCGTTGGCCGCGACATCAGCCAGCAACGCCGCGCGGAAAAAGACCTGCGCATGGCGGCCACGGTTTTCGAACACTCGACCTCGGCGATCCTGATCACCGACCCGGCCGGCTATATCGTGCAGGCCAACGAGGCCTTCAGCCGGGTCAGCGGTTACGCGGTGTCCCAGGTACTCGACCAGTTGCCGAACATGCTGACCGTCGACGAACAGCAGGAAGCCCACCTGCGCTACGTGCTCAAGCAACTGCACCAGCACAGCACCTGGGAAGGCGAAGTCTGGCTCAAGCGGCGTAATGGCGAGCACTACCCGGCCTGGGTCGGGATTACCGCGGTGCTGGATGACGAAGGCGACCTGGCCAGCTACGTGTGCTTCTTCAGTGACATCAGCGAGCGCAAGGCCAGCGAGCAGCGGATTCACCGCCTGGCCTACTACGATGCCCTGACCCACTTGCCCAACCGCACCCTGTTCCAGGACCGCCTGCACACCGCCCTGCAATCGGCGGAACGGCAGAAGTCCTGGGTGGTGCTGATGTTCCTCGACCTTGACCGCTTCAAGCCGATCAACGACTCCCTGGGGCATGCCGCGGGCGATCGCATGCTCAAGGAAATGGCCACGCGCCTGCTGGGCTGCGTCGACGATGACGACACCGTGGCGCGCATGGGCGGCGATGAGTTCACCCTGCTCCTGCAGCCTCGCGCCAGCCGTGAAATGGCGCTGAACCGGGCGATTCATGTCGCCGAGCAGATTCTCGCCAGCCTGGTCAAACCCTTCGTGCTCGAGGGCCGTGAGTTCTTTGTCACCGCCAGTATCGGCATCGCCCTGAGCCCGCAGGACGGTAATGAACTGAGCCAGTTGATGAAGAACGCCGACACCGCGATGTACCACGCCAAGGAACGCGGCAAGAACAACTTCCAGTTTTACCAGGCGGACATGAACGCCAGCGCCCTGGAGCGCCTGGAGCTTGAAAGCGACCTGCGCCACGCCCTGGAGCAGGAAGAATTCGTCCTGTACTACCAGCCGCAATTCAGCGGCGACGGCAAGCGCCTGACCGGGGCCGAGGCCCTGCTGCGCTGGCGTCATCCGCGGCGCGGGCTGGTGCCGCCGGGGGACTTCATCCCGGTGCTCGAAGAGCTCGGGTTGGTGGTGGATGTCGGTGACTGGGTGATCAGCGAGGCCTGTCGCCAGCTCAAATCCTGGCACCTGGCCAAGGTCCGGGTGCCGAAAGTCTCGGTGAACATCTCGGCGCGGCAGTTCTCCGACGGCCAGTTGGGTACGCGGATCGCCACCATCCTCAAGGAAACCGGCCTGCCGCCGGCGTGCCTGGAGCTGGAACTGACCGAAAGTATCCTGATGCGCGAAGTCAGCGAGGCCATGCAGATTCTTGCCGGCCTGAAAAACCTGGGGCTGAGCATCGCCGTCGATGACTTCGGCACCGGCTACTCATCGCTGAACTACCTCAAGCAGTTCCCGATCGACGTGCTGAAAATCGACCGGACCTTCGTCGATGGCCTGCCGTCCGGCGAGCAGGACGCGCAAATCGCCCGCGCCATCATTGCCATGGCCCACAGCCTGAACCTGGCGGTGATCGCCGAGGGTGTGGAAACCCACGAGCAGCTGGATTTCCTGCGCGAACACGGTTGCGACGAGGTCCAGGGCTACCTGTTCGGCCGCCCGATGCCGGCCAATCGCTTCGAAGCCCAGTTCAGCAACGACGCCCTCTTCATGTTCGACTAGAAACAGCGGCAAGCTTCAAGCGACAAGCGGCAAAAGAAAAGCGCTCCGCTTGCTGCTCGTCACTTGAACGCTGCTTCTGTGCGACATGATGTCCTTTCATATGCCATCTAAAACCCATTGGGTTAGAATGCCTCCCTTTTCTGCCCCCGATCCTTGAGGACCGCCATGTTCAGCCGTGATTTGACTATTGCCAAGTACGACGCCGATCTCTTTGCCGCCATGGAGCAAGAAGCTCAGCGCCAGGAAGAACACATTGAGCTGATCGCTTCGGAAAACTACACCAGCCCAGCGGTGATGGAAGCTCAAGGCTCGGTATTGACCAACAAATACGCCGAAGGCTACCCAGGCAAGCGTTACTACGGCGGCTGCGAATACGTCGACGTGGTTGAGCAACTGGCCATCGACCGCGCCAAGGAGCTGTTCGGCGCCGATTACGCCAACGTCCAGCCCCACGCCGGCTCCCAAGCCAACAGCGCGGTGTACCTGGCCCTGCTGTCGGCTGGCGACACCATCCTGGGCATGAGCCTGGCCCACGGCGGTCACCTGACCCACGGCGCCAGCGTTTCCTCCTCCGGCAAGCTGTACAACGCCATTCAATACGGCATCGATGCCAACGGCCTGATCGACTACGACGAAGTCGAGCGCCTGGCACTCGAGCACAAGCCGAAAATGATCGTGGCCGGCTTCTCTGCCTACTCGCAGATCCTGGACTTCCCGCGCTTCCGTGAAATCGCCGACAAGGTCGGTGCGTACCTGTTCGTGGACATGGCTCACGTAGCCGGTCTGGTCGCCGCTGGCGTCTACCCGAACCCGGTGCCATTCGCCGACGTGGTCACCACCACGACTCACAAGACCCTGCGCGGTCCACGTGGCGGCCTGATCCTGGCTCGCGCCAACGCCGACATCGAGAAGAAGCTGAACTCCGCGGTATTCCCGGGCGCCCAGGGTGGCCCGCTGGAACACGTGATCGCCGCCAAGGCCATCTGCTTCAAGGAAGCGCTGCAGCCTGAGTTCAAGACCTACCAGCAACAAGTGATCAAGAACGCCAAGGCCATGGCCGGCGTGTTCATCGAGCGCGGTTTCGACGTGGTTTCCGGCGGTACTGAAAACCACCTGTTCCTGCTGTCGCTGATCAAGCAGGAAATCTCCGGTAAGGACGCTGACGCCGCTCTGGGCAAAGCCTTCATCACCGTGAACAAGAACTCGGTACCGAACGACCCACGTTCCCCGTTCGTCACTTCCGGCCTGCGCTTCGGCACTCCAGCCGTGACCACTCGCGGCTTCAAGGAAGCCGAGTGCAAGGAACTGGCTGGCTGGATCTGCGACATCCTGGCAGACCTTTCCAACGAAGCGGTGATCGACGCCGTTCGCGAGAAGGTCAAGGCCATCTGCAAGAAGCTGCCGGTATACGGCGCTTAATAGCCCGCATAACGCAGTAGAAAAGCCCGGCCCTGGTGCCGGGCTTTTTTGTGGGTGGGTGTTTTGTGGGTCAGAGACGGCCTGCGCTGGACCTGCTCCCCCCACAAACACTCCAGGCACAACGCCCCTCCTCAAAACACCCCGCCCGCCCTATCTGACGCCACTGGTCAGACCGGTCATGCCAATTTCCGCCATCCCCCTTGTAAACCCATAAAATCCGAGCGTAGACTGCGCCTGCACTGGACATACCGGTAAGACCACAATAATTAAGTCCTGGATCCGCAAGCGCTAACCCGCACGGCAGACAGGACACCGATCAGGATCCTCCTCATGCTCAGATGGTGCTCGCGTTCGATTTTCCTCCAGGTTGTTCTCGGACTGATGCTCGGCGTCGTTTGCGGACTCACCCTTCCCGAATTCTCCTCACAACTCAAACCGCTGGGCGATGGCTTTATCAAGCTGATCAAGATGCTGATCGGCCTGATCGTGTTCTGCGTGGTGGTCAGCGGCATTTCCGGTGCCGGCGACCTGAAAAAGGTCGGGCGCATCGGCCTCAAATCAGTCATCTACTTCGAAATCCTCACCACCATCGCCCTGGTGATCGGCCTGGTCATGGCCTTCAGCACCGGCATTGGCAGCGGCGCCAATATCCATCTGGACCAGCTGTCCAGCGCCGACATGGGTGACATCGCCCAGCGCGGCCAGCATATGCAGGGCACCGCGCAGTTCCTGATGAACCTGATCCCGACCTCGGTGATCGGCGCCTTCGCTGATAACAACATCCTCCAGGTCCTGCTGTTTTCCGTGCTGTTCGGCAGCGCCCTGAACCTGGTGGGCGAAGCCGCCTCCGGCATCTCGCGGCTGATCAATGAACTCAGCCACGTGATCTTCCGCATCATGGGCATGATTGTGCGCCTGGCGCCGATCGGGGTGTTTGGCGCCATTGCCTTCACCACCAGCAAGTACGGCGTGGATTCGCTGCAACACCTGGGCAGCCTGGTGGGGCTGTTCTACCTGACCTGTTTTGCCTTTGTCGCGGTGATCCTGGGCCTGGTGATGCGCCTGTCGGGCCTGCGCATGCTGCCGTTCCTCAAGTACCTGCGCGAAGAACTGCTGATCGTGCTCGGCACCGCCTCATCCGACGCCGTGCTGCCGCAGATCATGCGCAAGCTCGAACATCTGGGGATCGGCAGCTCCACGGTGGGCCTGGTGATCCCCACCGGCTACTCGTTCAACCTCGATGGGTTTTCCATCTACCTGACCCTGGCCATCGTGTTTATCGCCAACGCCACGGGTACGCCGCTGTCGATGTCGGACTTGCTGACCATTCTCCTGGTGTCCCTGATCACCTCCAAAGGTGCCCACGGCATACCCGGTTCGGCGCTGGTGATTCTGGCCGCGACCCTGACGGCGATCCCGGCGATTCCGGTGGTCGGCCTGGTCCTGGTGCTGGCGGTTGACTGGTTCATGGGCATCGGTCGCGCCCTGACCAACCTGATCGGCAACTGCGTGGCCACCGTGGCCATCGCCCGCTGGGAGAAAGACATCGACCTGCAACGCGCCAACAAGGTCTTGAGTGGCCAGCAGGGTTACGGCTTCCAGCCGCGCAAACCTGCCGCGGCCGCTCATCAGCAGGAGTTCTAGGCAGCACTTGTGCCTGCCGGCGGCAGGCACAACAATCAGCGCCCGCCGATGGCGGCGTTACCGATACCCATGGA
This sequence comes from Pseudomonas sp. CF161, assembly GCF_000416215.1. Classification (NCBI taxonomy): domain Bacteria; kingdom Pseudomonadati; phylum Pseudomonadota; class Gammaproteobacteria; order Pseudomonadales; family Pseudomonadaceae; genus Pseudomonas; species Pseudomonas sp. CF161. The sequence continues at coordinate 30,417 of NZ_ATLP01000054.1, read as the reverse complement.
GTGAACAGTGATCAGCTCGTCGACGGTGGTAAATTCAGTGGTGGAAAAACTGCGGGCAGCCTTGGCCCGTGGCCAATGGCGCTGCGGCGACATGCTGCCCGGGCAACGCGAGTTGGCCGAACAACTGGGCATCAGCCGTCCAAGCCTGCGTGAGGCGGTCACCGTTCTGGAAACCCTGGGCCTGGTGCGCTCCCTGCCCGGCAAGGGTGTGCTGGTGCTCGAAGCCAGCCTCAACGAGCCATCGATCAGCAGCAGTGGGGTGGCCGGTGCCAGCCTGGAAGACGTGCTGCAACTGCGCTATACCCTTGAGCCCTTTATCGTCGGCCTGGTGGCTCAGTCCATCAGCAGCAAGGAAGTCGGGCAATTGCGCCTGACCCTGATGGACATGCGCGAAGCCCTCGACGCCAACGACAGCGAAGCCGGGATTAACGCCTACATTGCCTTCCATGAGGAGCTGTTCGCCCTGACCTCCAACCCGATCTTCCAGAACGTGGTGCAACAGACCAGCAATGCGCTGAAGCAAAGCGCGGACATCCTGCGCAACTCGCCGGAACACCTGGCCGAGCGCCTGCAGGAAAACGAAGCGGTGGTACGGGCCATCCGCAACAAGAACAGCGCGCTGGCCAGCGCCGAGATGCGCAAGCATATCCTCCAGGAAGGCCAGCGCATGGGCATCGAACTGAACATCCCGGACGACAACCTGGGTCACTGACCCGATGTAGAACACTTCATATCGGCAACCGGACTGGAGACAGGCCATGGCCAGCTGCGCCTTGAACAATCATGCATTCATCCCCAGCGGCGCCCTGCCCCGCCTGGGCCGGGGCCAGAGAAAGCTGCTGGTCGACGATGTCTATCCACAGATTTTCGAAGCCATTCTCGAACAGCGCATCACCCCCGGCAGCCGCGTCACCGAAGAAAGCCTCGGCCTGGCCTTTGGGGTGAGCCGCAGCATCATTCGCCAGGTATTGGCCCGGCTGTCCCACCAACAGGTGATCATCCTGCGCCCCAACCACCGGCCACAGGTGGCGGCGCCGGACATCGAGCAGACCCGGCAGATCCTGCATGCCCGGCGCCTGACCGAAATCACCCTGGTGCGCCTGGCCTGCCAGCAACCACGGCCCCGGCACTTGCAGCCGCTGCGCCAACTGATTACCCGCGAACGCGAGGCTATCGAACGGGATCAGCGCGGGCCGGCCATTCGCCTGTCCGGCGAGTTCCACCTGCAACTGGCCGAGGTGGCGGGCAACGGGCCGCTGGCGCACTTTCTGGCCAGCCTGGTGCCGCTGACGTCCCTGGCCATCGCCCACCATGAATCCCGGGCCTGCAACTACTGCGCCTGGCAGGAACACTCGGCGATTGTCGATGCCCTGGAAACCGGGGATACCCAGGCCGCTGAAGCTTTGATGAACCAGCACCTGGACCATCTGGAAGCCAGGCTGCTGGGCGCACGTTAAACCCGGCTCGGGCCGGCCGGCTGCCGCACGCCTGTGCGGCGGCCGAGCCTGTCCATAGAGGGGTAGGCCTTAGCTCGCAGCCACTCGTGCAAATCCTGCACGAATCTTTTCTTCCGGCAGGTCGTCGGCGATAAACACAATCACGCTTTCCCGCGCTTCGCCTTCGGCCCATTCGGTGTCCCAGTCGAAGCCGTACAGCTTGAGCACGCCCTGGAACACCATGCGCCGCGGTTCGCCGGCGATATTGAGCACGCCTTTGTAGCGCAGCAATTGCTTGCCGTGGTCTTCCAGCAGCTCGTTCATGAACTCGCTGAGTTTTTCGATATCCAGCGGCAGGTCGGTGCGCAGCACCAGGCTGGAAATACGATCGATCGAAGGCGCCTTGCTCACCGGACGCAAGCTGACGCCACCGCCCAGGTCGGCATTGAGGTTGAACCCGCGCACATCCAGCAGCTCGGCCAGGTCGATCTGGCCGTGCTCCACCACGCGGATCGGCGCCCGGCGGTTGATCCGGGTCAGGCGTTCGCTGAGGGCGTTGAAGGTGGCGTCATCCACCAGGTCGCGTTTGCTCACCAGCAGCCGGTCAGCAAAGCCGATCTGGGCCTGGGCGATGGTCTGGGTCAGGTGGTGCTCGGCATGCGCGGCGTCCACCAGGGTGATGATGCCGTCGAGGATGTACCGCTCGCGCAGCTCTTCATCGATAAAAAAGGTCTGGGCCACGGGCGCCGGATCGGCCAGCCCGGTGCACTCGATCACCAAGCGGTCGAAGGCGATTTCACCGCTGTCCAGTCGCTCCAGCAGCAGGTACAGCGCCTTGGTCAAATCGGTGTGGATGGTGCAGCAGACGCAGCCGTTGGACAGAGTCATGACTTGCACCGGCTCGTCCCCCAACAGTTGGGTGTCGATACCGGCGTCGCTGAATTCGTTCTCGATCACGGCGATTTTCAGGCCGTGCTCGGCTTTGAGCAGGTGCCGCAGCAGCGTGGTCTTGCCCGCGCCAAGAAAGCCGCTGAGGACGGTGACGGGAATGGGTGCTGACAAAACGAAGATCTCCCTTGGGCTGAAAAAACTGTAGGAGCTCGGCCTGCCGGCGAGGTCAATTCAGACCTCGCCGGTAGGCCGGCTCCTACAGTGGGGTGTTGCCTAGTCTGTGTGCGTCAACAGCACTTCGGACCGCCCTTGCCGCCGTAACGTGCTTCCTGACGTTCGCGAAAGAACATCTCGTAGCTCATCACCGGCTTGTCCGGGTGCTTGGTTTGCATATGCTCGACGTAGTTGTCGTAGTCGGGCATGCCGACCATCAGGCGCGCGGCCTGACCGAGGTATTTACCGAGGCGACTCAGGTCATTGAACATGTTTGCAAATCCTCGGGTTACGCGTCCGGCAGGGCCTGGAAGGGCGATTCTTTATCCGTACGTTCCTTGGTGCCCCAGGCGGCGATGCCGACCTTGAGCGCATAGAACAGGATGCTGAACACCACCAGCAGGAACAGCGCGGTCAGCGTTGCGTTGGTGTAGGCGTTGAAGATCACGTGCTGCATCTGCTCGATGCTCTTGGCCGGGGCCAGGATCTGACCGCCTGCCAGGGCATCGCTGTACTTCTTGGCCAGGGACAGGAAGCCGATCGCCGGGTTGGCGTCGAACAGCTTGATGAAGCCCGCCGTGGTGGTGCAGATCAGCAGCCAGACAGCCGGCAGCATGGTCACCCAGATGTAGCGTTGGCGCTTCATTTTGATCAGGACCACGGTCGCCAGCATCAGCGCGATACCCGCCAGCATCTGGTTGGAGATACCGAACAATGGCCACAAGGTGTTGATGCCACCCAGCGGATCGATCACCCCCTGGTACAGCAGGTAACCCCACATCGCCACGCAGCCGGCGGTGGCGATCAGGTTGGCGGTCCAGGATTCGGTGCGTTTCAGCGCCGGCACGAAGGATCCGAGCAGGTCCTGCAGCATGAAGCGTCCGGCACGGGTACCGGCATCGACTGCGGTCAGGATGAACAGGGCTTCGAACAGGATCGCGAAGTGGTACCAGAACGCCATGGTGTTTTCACCCGGCAGGACACTGTGCAGGATCTGCGCAATACCGACGGCCAGGGTCGGCGCACCACCGGCGCGTGCCAGGATGGTGGTCTCGCCGATGTCATGGGCCACCGCTTGCAGGGCTTCCGGGGTAATTGCAAAACCCCAACTGCTAACGGTTTGCGCCACGGCCACCACATCACCGCCGACCACGGCCGCCGGGCTGTTCATGGCGAAGTACACACCAGGCTCGATCACCGATGCGGCAACCATCGCCATGATGGCCACGAAGGACTCCATCAACATGCCGCCGTAACCGATGTAGCGGGCGTTGGTTTCGTTATCCAGCAGCTTGGGCGTGGTGCCCGAGGAGATCAGCGCATGGAAGCCCGATACCGCGCCACAGGCGATGGTGATGAACAGGAACGGGAACAGGCCGCCTTTCCACACAGGTCCCGTGCCGTCGATAAACTGGGTCAGGGCCGGCATTTTCAGCTCGGGCATGGTCACCAGGATGCCGATCGCCAGGGCGATGATGGTGCCGATCTTGAGGAAGGTGGACAGGTAGTCCCGGGGCGCCAGAATCAGCCAGACCGGCAGCACCGCCGCGACGAAGCCGTAGCCGATGAGCATCCAGGTGATCTGGATCCCGGTGAAGCTGAAGGCTTTGGCCCAGACCGGATCAGCGGCAATCTGCCCGCCCAGCCAGATGGAACCCAGCAGCAGCAAAACGCCGATGACCGAGATTTCACCAATGCGGCCCGGGCGGATGTAGCGCATGTAAATGCCCATGAACATCGCGATCGGGATGGTCGCCATCACCGTGAAAATACCCCATGGGCTTTCGGCCAGGGCCTTGACCACGATCAGCGCCAGCACCGCGAGGATGATGATCATGATCAGGAAGCAGCCAAACAGGGCGATGGTCCCGGGGATCCGGCCCATTTCCTCGCGCACCATGTCGCCCAGGGAACGGCCGTTACGGCGGGTCGACAGGAACAGCACCATGAAGTCCTGGACCGCACCCGCCAGTACCACACCGGCAATCAACCAGAGTGTGCCGGGCAGGTAGCCCATTTGCGCCGCCAGCACCGGACCGACCAGAGGGCCTGCACCGGCAATAGCCGCGAAGTGGTGACCGAAGAGAATGTGTTTGTTGGTCGGGACGTAGTCCAGACCGTCGTTGTTGAGCACGGCGGGGGTTGCCCGGCGTGCATCGAGTTGCATCACGTTATTGGCGATGAACAGGCTGTAGTAACGGTACGCAACCAGATAAATGGCCACTGCCGCGACCACAATCCACAAGGCGTTGATCGCCTCGCCGCGACGCAATGCCACTACGCCGAGGGCGCACGCTCCTACGATTGCCAGCAGCAGCCAGGGTACATGGCGTAGCAGGCTATTATTATTTTTCATTTTTTTATTCCAGCCAGGGTGGACAGAAAGACAGCAAAACCGAGTTTAGCGCTACTGGCCTCAAAGACCACCCCCCACGTTGGTCTAGAGCCTTCTTTTAAGAAAATCCAGCCCTGTGAGAACGGCCGCTCGCCGCTTTCGCCCCGCCGCTCGGAAACACGCTGAACCACCGTGGCGAAAAAACAGTCGCAACTACAAGCCCCCCGTCAGGAGACCCCATGGCCAGGCCCGCCGAAGCACCGCTGCTACCGCCGCCGTTGCTGTATCTGCTGTTCATCACCTTGGCGCTGTTTCTTGCCGACTGGCTGCCCCTGCCCGTCCCCACCAATGGCTGGACCCAGGCCCTGGCCGTGCTGCTGATCGTGCTCGGCCAGGGCCTGTCGTTCTGGGCAATGTGGCGTTTGCGCAAGCAGCACACCACCCCCAGCAACTTCAATCAGCCCCGGCAATTGCTGCGTGACGGCCCGTTCGCCGTGTCCCGCAACCCGATCAACCTGGGCGACACCTGCGGCTATTGCGCCATCGCCCTGTTGCTCGGCAGCCTCTGGCCGTGGCTGTTGCTGGCGCCCCTGCTGTATCTGATGAACCGCAACGTCATCCAGCCGGACGAAGTGCAGCTGCAAAGCCTGTTCGGCGACACCTACCGTGACTATTGCCGCAAGGTCCGCCGCTGGCTGTAGCGCAGAACAGGGGTCTATAGTCAGTGCACCACGCAGAGGGCCAGGCCATGAGCGAGCAACATTCCGATCGCCGACGTTTCAAGCGCATTGCTTTTGATGCCAGGACCGAACTCAGCCAGGGAACCCGACGCTGGCCCGTCCAACTGCTCGACCTGTCGCTCAAGGGCATGCTGATCCAGCGCCCCGAGCCCTGGCTGGGCGATGCCAGCCAGCCCTTCGAAGCCGACATTCATTTGAGTGCCGATGCAAAGGTCAAGATGGACGTGCAACTGGCCCACGATGACCATGGCCAGCTCGGCTTCGTCTGCCTGCATATCGGCCTGGAGTCGATCGAGCATCTGCGGCGGCTGGTGGAGCTGAACCTGGGCGACCCCGAGGAACTCGAGCGTGAGCTTGGGGCGCTGATCAAAATCTGATCAGCGCCCCCACCCCTCACCTCAGGGAAACAACGACGGTTGGGGAAATTCGCTCTCGTTCTCCCAGTAACCCGGCTGCTGACGGGAGGCCACTTGCCACTGCCCATCGACATACCGATAGGTCCGGTAGGTGGTCACAAAATCCTCACCCTGGGGCGCGGGCGCCGATGACACCTGCTGGATGGATTCGGTGGCGCTGTCGTTCGCCGGCACCACCTTCCAGGCCGCCTTGCCGGTCTCGGCCAGCACCAACGGACGTTTCTCCCCGGTTTCTGCCAGGTAACGCAACGGGTCGAGCTGATGTTGTGCCGGCACCAGGACCTCGGTGGCCGGACCGCTGTAGCTGCCCATGGGCGCTGTCATGTCGATGGTCAGGAAGAACGCCGGCGCTGGCAGGCCGTTGATCGGCGCCTTCTCCACCGTCGCCAGCGGGTAGCCCAGGTCCTTTTGCGCCAGCACCTCACCGGAATCGGCAAGCAACCGGGCCTGGGCTTCCAGCAAGGGATGGTTGTCGAGATCCGCCGACGCATCGAACGAATCCGCATCCAGCGCACTGCCCCAACTGTTGGCGTGCAACTGCGGAGTGATGCGCAGGTCCTCCAGCACCTCCAGCACCGAGCCGTCGCCGACCAGCACCTGCTGCGCCACCCGATAGCCTTCCGGCACTTCGCCCTGCTCGGCCTGGGCACTGACTGCGCTGAACATCAGCGCCAAACCGAGGGTCCGGGTCCAGCCGCTTTTATTGACCATCATCTGCTTCCTTTCATAAGGCCCATGTGGCGGTTATTCGAAAAGTGCGTCCAATGCCTGTTCCAGGCGGGTGACAGCAATGATCTTGAGCCCCGGCGGCGACTCTTTCGGGGCGTTGCCCTTGGGCACGATGGCCCGCTTGAAGCCGTGCTTGGCCGCCTCTTTCAGGCGCTCCTGGCCGCTGGGCACCGGACGCACTTCGCCGGACAGCCCGACTTCGCCGAACACCAGCAAATCGTGGGGCAACGGGCGATTGCGCAAGCTGGACATGACCGCCGCCATCAGCGCCAGGTCGGAGGCGGTTTCCAGCACCTTGACCCCGCCCACCACGTTGAGGAACACATCCTGGTCGTGGGTCGGAATGCCGCCGTGGCGGTGCAGCACCGCCAGCAGCATGGCCAGGCGGTTCTGATCCAGGCCCAGGGTGACCCGGCGCGGGTTGGCCAGGTGGCTGTCATCCACCAGTGCCTGGACTTCCACCAGCATCGGCCGGGTGCCTTCCCAGGTGGCCATGACCACGCTGCCCGGGACTTCTTCCTGAGCGCGAGTGAGGAAAATCGCCGAAGGGTTGGAGACTTCTTTCAGCCCCTTGTCCGTCATGCCGAACACGCCGAGTTCATTGACCGCGCCGAAACGGTTTTTCACCGCCCGCAGCAAGCGCAGGCGCCCGTCGGATTCGCCTTCGAAATAGAGCACGGTGTCGACCATGTGCTCCAGCACCCGCGGCCCGGCCAGGGCGCCTTCCTTGGTCACGTGGCCGACCAGGAAGATCGCTGTGCCGCTCTGTTTGGCATAGCGCACCAGCAACGCCGCGCTCTCGCGCACCTGGGACACGCCGCCCGGCGCCGATTGCAGTTGCTCGGTGAAGATGGTCTGGATCGAGTCGATCACCATGACCTTGGGTTTTTCCTGGCGGGCGGTGGCGATGATGGTTTCGATGCAGGTTTCGGTCATGACCCGCAGCTTGTCCTGGGGCAGGCCCAGGCGGCGGGCACGCATGGCCACCTGTTGCTGCGACTCTTCGCCGGTCACATAGAGGGCCGGCATGCGCGTGGCGAGGTTGCACAAGGTTTGCAACAGAATGGTCGACTTGCCGATACCCGGGTCGCCGCCGATCAGCACCACCGAGCCGTCCACCAGGCCGCCACCGAGCACGCGGTCGAGTTCGCCGGAAGCGGTGGAGAAACGCGGGATTTCCTCGACGCTGACTTCCGCCAGGGTCTTGATCTGCGCCTGCTGCCCGGCCCAGCCGGTGCGCCCGCTGGGGGGCGCCGCGCCGCCGCTCTCGACCATGGTTTCGGTCAGGGTGTTCCAGGCCCCGCACTCACCGCACTGCCCGGCCCACTTGGGAAAGGTTGAGCCGCACTCGGTGCAGCCGTACATGCGTTTGGCCTTGGCCATCTGAACCCCCGGCAAAAACCGCGATGATAGCTCAGCTGGAGGGTGATCAGTGTGGCGCGGCGGTACGGATTTCACCGCTGGCCAGACGCGCGGCGCTATTGCCCAGCGGATCCTCGGCATTCAGATCGGCGCCCTTGGCCGCCAGCGCATCCAGCAACTCCACGCGTTTGAACAGGCCGGCGTACATGGCGGCGGTCTGACCGGCGGCATTGCGCTGGTCCGGGCTGCAATCGGCGGCCAGCAGGCGCCGGGCAATCCCCAGTTCGCCCTTGAAGATCGCGCCCATCAACGCGGTATTGCCCCGTTTATCCTGCACGCAGGCGTCGGCACCCGCGGCCAGCAGGCGTTCAACCGCCGGGGCCTGGCCGTGATAGGCGGCGAGGATCAGCGCGCTGTAACCCTTTTCGTCCTGGGTGTCGAGGGCATAGCCGGCCTCGATAAAGGTGTCGAGCATCTCGACATCACCGCGCCGTGCGGCATCGAAATAGTAATCCTGCAACTGCGCCTTGATCGCGGCCGGCTCCGTGGCGGGCGGTTGCCCGGCCCCAGGAGCGGCGAGCGCGGTGAATGAACAGCAGATTAAAAGTGCCGCGATATAGATCGGCATGGAGCGCCTCCCTCAGGTCTACACAAAGCAGGAGCACGCGACACCCTGAGCGGGCGTCGCGCGCGCACCATCAATCCGTCAGTTTGGCGGCCAGGGCCTTGACCCGGGCCAGGTCGCCCTTGGCCACCTGGGTCACGCCGCTGCCGTACTCGGGATCGGCCTTGTAGAGAAACGACAGCATGATGTGCTTGCTCTCGTCATCCGTGGTGGCCAGGGAGCCGCCGAAGTTGTTGATCAGGTCCTGGCGCTCCTGCTTGCTCAGCGAACGGTACAGCTCGCCGGCCTGCTTGAAGTTCTGCTCGCGCTGGATCTTCGCCTGCTGGGTGCTGCCGCTCAGCGGCTGTTGGCTGTAGCGGGCCGTTTGCGGTTCTTCGCGGGGCAACAGGCGGCTCGGTTGGTAGTTGACCCCGGTGGAGCTGCTGGCGCTGTTCATCGCGCCGTCCTGGTTCGCGTTGTTGACCGCGACTTTCGGCGCATTGATCGGCAACTGCAGGGCATTGGCCCCCAGGCGATACATCTGGGTATCGGCGTAGGAGAACACCCGGCCTTGCAGCAGGCGGTCCTCCGACGGCTCGATGCCCGGCACCAGGTTGGCCGGGGCCATGGCCACCTGCTCGGTTTCCTGGAACACATTGCCCGGGTTGCGGTTGAGCACCATCTGCCCGACCTTGCGCTCCGGCACCCCGGGCCAGATCTTGGTCGCATCCAGCGGGTCAAAATCGAAACCGGCCAGGTCCTGGGGCTTGAGCACCTGCACATACAGGTCCCATTTCGGGAAGTCGCCCTGGTTGATATGGCTCACCAGGTCATGGGTCATGTGACTGTAGTCACGGCCCTGCACCTGGACCACCTGCTGCGGGTCGAGGTTGTTGATGCCCTGCAGGCTCTTCCAGTGGAACTTCACGTAGTGCACTTCGCCCTTGGCGTTGACCAACTTGTAGGCGTGCACGCCATTGCCGTCCATTTCCCGGTAACTGGCCGGCGTACCGGAGTTGGAATACAACTCGGTCAAGGTGCGGGTGGCTTCTGGAACGTGGGAGAAGAAATCGAAGCGCCGCGAATCATCATCCAGGTTGGTGCGCGGGTCGGGTTTGAATGCATGCACCATGTCCGGGAACTTGATGGCATCACGAATAAAAAAGGTCGGGAAGTTATTGCCTACCAGGTCCCAGTTACCGTCGGCGGTATAGAACTTGGTGGCAAAACCCCGGGGGTCGCGCAGGGTTTCAGGTGAGTGATTGCCATGCACCACCGCCGAGAAACGCACGAACACCGGCGTCACTTCGCCTGCGGCAAAGACCTTGGCCTTGCTCAGGTCGCTGAGGCTGTCGGTCACGGTGAACGTGCCATGGGCACCGGTGCCACGGGCATGCACCACCCGCTCTGGAATGCGCTCGCGGTCGAAACGCTGGAGCTTCTGGATCAGTTGCACATCCTGCAACAGCACGGGGCCGGTCGCACCGGCGGTTTGCGAATTCTGGTTGTCGCCCACCGCAGCGCCGTTATCGCGGGTCAAGGTGGCAGCCTGTACGGAAAGGGACAGCAGGCTGGCGGTCATGACGCCCAGCAGGCGTCGCTGGGAAAGAGCCCCAAAGCCAAGGGTGGTACTCATTGTTTTATTCCTCTGGTTAATCCAGCGCAGTCGAGTGCGCCTGTTAGAGGCTAGTGAGCAACGAGTTGAAAACTAAATTGAAAGGTCGCAAGCGACTGATTGAAAGAATGTTCTGGGCGATGGGCCCAAGTGCGGGTATTACGCGCGCGATGGCTGGCACTTTGTAAACTATTTGCCGCCAAGTCGGTCGATAACAGCGAACACTGTAAGCAGTTGTATCAAGCAGGAGCGCAATGGCTGATTTACACTGCGTTCACCAACCTCATCTGTAACAAGGAATAACCTATGGGCGTGCTAAGTGAGTTCAAGGCCTTCGCGGTCAAAGGTAATGTGGTCGATATGGCCGTCGGTATCATCATCGGTGCGGCGTTCGGCAAGATCGTCTCGTCCTTTGTCGGTGATGTGGTAATGCCACCTATCGGCCTGCTGATCGGCGGCGTGGACTTCAGTGACCTGGCCATTACCCTCAAGGCCGCCGCGGGCGATGCGCCGGCCGTGGTGCTGGCCTACGGTAAATTCATCCAGAGCATGATCGACTTCGTCATCGTCGCCTTTGCCATCTTCATGGGCGTGAAAGCCATCAACCGCCTGAAGCGCGAAGAAGCCGTGGCCCCGACCCTGCCACCGGTACCGACCAAGGAAGAAGAACTGCTGGGCGAGATCCGCGATTTGCTCAAAGCGCAGAACAACAAACCCTGAAGTCGCAACACCCCCTAGGAAAACGGCGCCCTTAAGGCGCCGTTTTTTTTACCAGTAGGTTTCTACCGCCACCTGCCCCGGGCGTCGGCTCAGGCTCAGTTGCATATCGCGTTGCTTGAGCAGGGCCCGGGTGTCATCGACCATCTGCGGGTTGCCGCACAGCATCACCCGCGAATGCTCCGGGGTCAGTGGCACGCCGGCGGCGCGCTCCAGTTCGCCGTTTTCGATCAGGTGGGTAATGCGCCCGTTGAGGCTGCCCGGGTGCTGTTCGCGGGTCACGGTGCTGATGAACTGCAACTTGTGGGCGACTTCCGCCAGGTAGTCGCGCTGCACCAGCTCGCGGATCAACGGCTGGTAGGCCAGTTCCCTGGCTTCACGCACGCTGTAGACCAGGATGATGCGTTCGAATTTTTCCCAGACTTCAAAGTCCTGGAGGATCGACAGGAACGGCGCGATCCCGGTGCCGGTGGCCAGCAGCCACAGGTCGCGGCCATCGACGAAGCGGTCCAGGGTCAGGTAGCCAAAGGCCTGGCGTTCCACCAGCAGGCTGTCGCCCACTTCGAGCCGACTCAGCTCACTGGTGAACTCGCCGCCGGGGACCACGATGGAGAAAAACTCGAGAAATTCATCAAACGGCGACGACACCATGGAGTACGCCCGCCACACCGTGCTGCCATCGGCGCGGGTCACGCCCAGGCGGGCAAACTGACCGGCGCGAAAGCGAAAACCGACATCGCGGGTGGTGCGCAGGGTAAACAGGCTCGGGGTCAGGGGATGGACCTCAAGCAAGGTCTGGCGCGTGTACTTTTCTGCACTGGCAGTCATGGCAGGCTCCATTGGGCGAATGCCGCTAGTGTCCCGCAAAGCACGGGACAGAAACACCGGTGGTTTGTAATGGCATAGATCGCGGGCAATCAGCGGCAAAAAAACGTACCATTTGCCCCCTCTTCGAGCAGACGCCACGCGGCCTGCGTGCCACCTGCCCGAACGTTCCTGCCCGCAGACGCCCCGTCCATCGGCAGGACACTCGTCGATTATCCAGAGTCCGCCCCATGCCCCTGCTCGAAAGCCCCTTCGCCCAGCTCGACCTGATCCGCCAGCCCGAACAACCGAACGAGCCGTTGCAGGCCTTCGACGCGGCGGACGAGTACGTGCTCAACCACCTGGCCGAACAGCAGCCGGATGCGCAGACCCGGGTGCTGATCCTCAACGACAGCTTCGGCGCCCTGGCCGCGAGCCTGGCGGGCCAGGTGCAGCTGACCAGCAGTGGCGACTCGTTTCTTGGCGCCCTGGCCCTGGAAAAGAACCTGGTGCGTAACGGCCGCGCCTTTGACGCGGTGTCGGTGGTGCCGGCCAGCGAGCCGTTGCACGGCCCGTTCGACCGGGTGCTGATTCGCGTGCCCAAGACCCTGGCCCTGCTGGAAGAACAGTTGATTCGCCTGCAAGGCCAACTGGCTCCTGGCGCCCAGGTGGTGGCCGCAGCCATGGTCAAACACTTGCCGCGCGCCGCTGGGGACTTGCTGGAACGCTATATCGGCCCGGTGCAGGCGTCCCTGGCGGTGAAAAAAGCCCGCTTGCTGATGGCCACGCCTGAAGCCAGGCCCCCGGCCGTGTCGCCCTACCCCAGCCGCTATCAACTGGATGAGCCGGCCATCGAGCTGCTCAACCACGCCAACGTGTTCTGCCGCGAAGGGCTGGACATCGGCACCCGCGCCTTCCTCCCGCACCTGCCCCACAACCTGGGCCAGGCCCGGGTCGCCGACCTGGGCTGCGGCAACGGCGTACTGGCCATCGCCAGCGCCCTGCGCAACCCGGACGCCCACTACACCCTGGTGGATGAATCCTTCATGGCCGTGCAATCGGCCCGGGAAAACTGGCACGCGGCCCTCGGTGAACGCGCAGTGACCCTGCGCGCCGACGACGGCCTGGCCGGGCAGGAACCGCAGTCGCTGGACGTGGTGCTGTGCAACCCGCCGTTCCACCAGCAGCAGGTGGTCGGCGACTTTCTGGCCTGGCGCATGTTCCAGCAAGCCCGCGAGGCGCTGGTGGTGGGCGGTGCGCTGTACATCGTCGGCAACCGCCACCTGGGTTATCACAGCAAGCTGGCGCGCCTGTTCCGGGGCGTCGAGCAGGTGGCGGCGACGCCGAAGTTCGTGATCCTCAAGGCCCGCAAATAATCCCGCACGGCCAGGTTGCAGACCAAAAAAAGCCCTCCATGAGAGGGCTGTAAAACCGTGCCGCAAGGCAACGGGATGGGATGATCAGTGGGTCGTCAGACCTGCGGCATTCATGAACATGCGCATCAGGCTGGCGACGATAAACAGGGCCAGCACGCTGCCGACCCAGATACCGGCCAGCCAGCCAAGGCGTTGCCACAGGGGCTTCTTCTCGGCGGCTTCGATTTCCTGCAAAGAGTGTTTGTTGCTCATCGCTTGAACTCCTGATAACCCGCAGGCTGCGGTGTGCCCGGCACACCGCGCGCCCGGCGGCGCCCTAGTGGTAACCGTCTTCGTGGGTGACCTTGCCGCGGAACACGTAGTAGCTCCAGAAGGTGTACCCGAGGATGAACGGGATGATGAACAGCGTGCCCACCAGCATGAAGCCCTGGCTTTGCGGCGGCGCGGCGGCGTCCCAGATCGAGATCGACGGCGGCACGATGTTCGGCCACAGGCTGATGCCCAAGCCGCTGTAGCCGAGGAAGATCAGCACCAGGGTCAGCAAAAATGGCGTGTAGTGGGCGTTGCGCGCCACGGCGCGAACCAGGCCATACATGGTCACCAGCACCAGGATCGGCACCGGCAGGAACCAGAACAGGTTCGGCAAGGTGAACCAGCGCGTGGCGATTTCCGGGTGCGCCAGCGGGGTCCAGATACTGACGATGCCGATCACCGCCAGCACCACAAAGGCCAGGGGCCGCGCCAGGTTGTGCATTTGCTCCTGTAGCTTGCCTTCGGTCTTCATGATCAGCCAGGTGCAGCCCAGCAGGGCATAGGCCACCACCAGCGCCGCGCCGCAGAACAGGGTGAAGGGGGTCAGCCAGTCCAGCGAACCGCCGGCGAACTGGCGGTTGACCACCGGCAAGCCATCGATAAAGGCCCCCAGCGCCACGCCCTGGAAGAAGGTGGCGGTGATCGACCCGCCGATAAACGCCTTGTCCCATAGATGGCGCTTGTCATCCTTGGCCTTGAAGCGGAACTCGAACGCCACGCCGCGAAAGATCAGGCCGATCAGCATCAGGATCAGCGGCAGATACAACGCCGAAAGCACCACCGAGTAAGCCAGCGGGAAAGCGCCGAACAGCGCCGCGCCCCCCAGCACCAGCCAGGTTTCATTGCCGTCCCAGACCGGGGCGACGGTGTTCATCATTACGTCACGGTCGCTCTTGCCCGGGATGAACGGGAAGAGAATCCCGATCCCCAGGTCGAAGCCGTCCATGACCACGTACATCATGATGCCGAAGATGATGATCACGGCCCAGATCAGCGGAAGATCGATACCCATGAGTCAATTCCCCTTGTTCAGGCGGTCGCTGTGGTCAGCTTCGGCGTCATCGTCGGCAGCGGAAAGCGGACGGGCCGGCGTGCGTTGCTGCCCAGGTCCCCCGTGGCTGACTTCGGCGCCCTCATTGGTTACAGGGCCTTTGCGCACCAGGCGCATCATGTAGCCCAGGCCGGCACCAAACAGCGCGAAATAGACCACGACAAACAACACCAAGGTGATGCTCATCTGCATAAAGCTGTGGTTGGACGATGCATCTGCCGTGCGCATCAGCCCGTAGACCACCCACGGCTGACGGCCGATTTCGGTGGTGAACCAGCCGGCGAGAATCGCGATCAGACCCGATGGCCCCATCCACAGCGCCAGGTGCAGGAACAGCCGGTTGTGGTAGATCCGCTCGCGGCGACGCAGCCACAGGCTCCACAAGCCGGTGAAGATCATCAGGAAGCCGAGGCCGACCATAATCCGAAACGACCAGAAGACGATGGTCGAATTCGGCCGGTCCTCAGGTGGGAAGTCCTTGAGCGCCGGCACTTGCTTGTCCAGCGAGTGGGTGAGAATCAGGCTGCCCAGGTAAGGGATTTCCACGGCGTACTTGGTTTTTTCAGCCTTCATGTCCGGCCAGCCGAAGAGGATCAGCGGGGTCGGCTCGTTGCCGATGTTTTCCCAGTGGCCTTCGATGGCGGCAATTTTCGCCGGCTGGTGCTTGAGGGTGTTGAGGCCATGGAAGTCGCCGATCACCGCCTGCACTGGCGCCACGATCAGGGCCATCCACATCGCCATCGACAGCATGCGCCGGATCGCCGGGTTATCCCGCCCGCGCAGCAAGTGCCAGGCGGCCGAGGAGCCAACGAAGAACGCCGTGGCGACAAACGCGGCCGTGGCCATGTGTGCCAGGCGGTAGGGGAACGAGGGGTTGAAGACCACGGCGAACCAGTCCACCGGAATCACCCGCCCGTCGATGATTTCAAAGCCCTGGGGGGTCTGCATCCAGCTGTTGGACGAGAGGATCCAGAAGGTCGAGATCAGGGTGCCGATGGCCACCATCACCGTGGAGAAAAAGTGCAGGTTGCGCCCGACCTTGTTCCAGCCGAACAGCATGACCCCGAGGAAACCGGCTTCAAGGAAGAACGCCGTGAGCACTTCATAGGTCAGCAACGGGCCGGTGACCGCGCCGGCAAAGTCCGAGAAGCGGCTCCAGTTGGTGCCGAACTGATAGGCCATGACCAGGCCCGAGACCACGCCCATGCCGAAGTTGACGGCAAAGATCTTGGACCAGAAGTGGTACAGGTCGCGGTAGGTGTCGTCGCGGGTCTTGAGCCACAAGCCTTCGAGTACCGCCAGGTAACTCGCCAGGCCGATGGTGATGGCCGGGAACAGAATGTGGAACGAGATGGTGAACGCGAATTGGATTCGGGCGAGATCAAGTGCCTCCAAACCGAACATAAGCTTTCCTCTGTCAGGTAATACCGGCTGAAGGCTTGCGGCCTGCACCCACTGCCCCCACGGATATGGAGTGTGGCGAATTTGGATTCGTTCTTTTTAAACCATCGCAACGTAGGGATTTCTGGCCATCTGGCCGCCAGGTCGACCCTTGGAAAAGGTTTTGATCTGGATCAATCAACGTTGAAAGAGTAGTCCTAAATCCGCCATTGGTTTGTGTGGTCTTTTGTCGCGTGACAGCTTGACTCACCAGCCTGCAGCGACGAAATAGATGCGGGGCTAACGATTTTTCGGCGCGTGGCAACTATTGGTTACATGTTGGTGATAATCTCGCCCTACCCCCCGCTCAGATATGCCCTCAGATGCCCAGTCCAGACCCGCTTCTGCTCCGTCATCACCGCCCTTTCATCGCGTTTTGGCTGGCCCGAATCTTCACCGCCAGCGGCTTTCAGATGCTCACCGTGGCCATTGGCTGGAACCTCTACCAACTGACCGGCAACGTGCTGGACCTGGGCCTGGTGGGGTTGGTGGAATTCGCGCCGCGGGTACTGTTCATGCTGCACACCGGGCATGTGGCCGACCGCTATGACCGACGCCGGGTCGCGGCGATCTGCCAGTCGTTGCAGGCGTTGATCGCCCTGTCGCTGGCCATTGGCAGCGCCACCGACAGCGTCACCCGGGAGATGATCTTTATCCTCGCCTTCCTCCTCGGCGCCGCCCGCTCATTCGAAATGCCGACCACCCAGGCCCTGCTGCCGAGCATCGTGCCCAGCGCGCTGTTCCCCCGCGCCGTGGCGGCCGCACAGTCGGCGCAGCAATCGGCAACCATCGTCGCCCCGGCCCTGGGCGGCCTGCTCTATGCGTTTGGCAGCGTCTGGGTGTATGGCCCGACGGTGATCCTGTACGTCATCGCCTGCCTGCTGATGCTCAACCTGCCGGCACGCCAGACCCCGCTCAACAAAGGCAAGGCCACCCTGGATTCGCTGCTGGCCGGGATTCGCTTTATCCGCAGCCGGCCGGACATCCTCGGCGCCATTTCCCTGGACCTGTTCGCCGTGCTGCTGGGTGGCGCCACCGCGCTGCTGCCGGTGTTCGCCAAAGACATTCTGCTCACCGGCCCCTGGGGCCTGGGCCTGTTGCGCTCGGCACCGGCGGTCGGCGCCCTGGGCATGTCGCTGTGGCTGGCGCGGTTCAGCGTCGACCGCAAGGTCGGCCGGGTGATGTTCACCGCCGTCGGCGTGTTCGGCGTGGCCACCATCGCCTTCGGTCTCTCGACCTCGTTCTGGTTTTCCCTGGCGGTGCTGGTGGTGCTGGGCGCGGCGGACATGATCAGCATGGTGATCCGCGCCTCCTTCGTGCAGCTGGAAACCCCGGACGAAATGCGCGGCCGGGTCAGCGCGGTCAACGGCCTGTTTATCGGCGCCTCGAACCAGCTCGGCGAGTTCGAATCCGGGGTCACCGCCCACTGGTTCGGCACCGTGCCGGCGGTGGTCATGGGCGGGGTCGGCACGCTGATCGTGACCGGGGTCTGGATCAAACTGTTCCCGACCCTGGCCAACCGCGACCGGATGCACGTGCCGCGGGATGAGGTTAAGGGCTGAGCCACGCCCGACAGGCGCGGCTCAGCCGCGTCGTGCAGAACCTCTGACGAGGCATTGGCGTTAAAAAACGTCGGGCTGGTTTAGGCCCTTGCCTAAACCAGCATCTGCGCCGCCACCGCCGAGCGCCGCCCCTTGCCGCACATCTGCTCCACCAGGGTCAGCGCAAACAGCAGGGCCGCACCCGAGCCCTGGGCGGTGATGCAGTTGCCGTCGACCACCACCGGCTGGTCGATAAAGTGACAGCCCGAGAGGTGATGGCTGACGCTGGGCAGGCAGGTCATGCGCCGCTGGCGCAGCACGCCAAAGGCTTGCAGAGCCAGGGCCGGAGCTTCGGCGATAGCGGCAAACAGGCGCCCGGCGGCCGCCTGGTCCTTGACCCGTTGCAACAAGGGTTGATGGGCGCCGAGGTGCTGCGCGCCGACCGCGCCACCCGGCAGCACGATCAGGTCGAAGTCTTGTGCCAGCACATCCACCAGCATGCCATCGGCCGTCAGGCGGGTGCCGCGGGCGCAGGTCAGCATGCGCCGCGACTCGATGCTGGCCACCAGCACCTCGACCTCGGCGCGGCGCAGGACATCGATCAGGGTCACGCTTTGCAGGTCGTCGATGCCTTCGGCGACGGTGATCAGGGCTCTAAAGGTCATGGCGCACGTCCACAGATAGGTCTTTAGAGCGTAGTCGGCCTTGATGCCTACTTGATGTAGATCTGCGTGCTCATGGTGTTGCCGGGGGCGTTGAGCGACGAGTTGCTGAAGCTGAAGGTGCCTTCCTGCTTGCCGGCCAGGTCGAAGATGTAGATATAGCCGACGGTGATCCCGGAATTGCCGCAGGGCACCAGGCTCGAGCCGTTTTCGCAGACCGCCGAGCGGGTGCCGTTCACTTCAAAGCCGTCGAGGGTCACATGGGGTTGGCGGCCGTAGCCGATTTCCAGAACGTAGACCTTGATGTTGGGGCCGCTGTGATCGCACTGGGTCTGGCTGCGACCATCGGACACATCCTCGAAACCACAGGCCGGCGACTCGACCTTGAGGATCTCCAACTGGCTCAACGGCGGCGCGGAACGGGCCACGGCCGTTGCGGCCCCCAGGCCAAAGGCCGCTGCCACCAGGCCCAGGGCCATCGCTTTTATCGTGCTGTGCATAAATCCCCCCCGAAACGTCGGCGCAGTATGCCCCACTCGCCCGGCAGGCAAAACATCGCCGACGATCGCAGCCATTAGCCCAGGCTGCTGGTATGATGCGCGGCTTTTTCCGACCCACTGAAATTCCTCAGGCGCCTCCGGCGGTCTGTGCTTTGCTGTTTAGGTCGATACATTCACGGCGCCCGGCGCGCCACGGGGAGCAGACATGCTGGAAAGGCTGTTTCAACTCAAGGCACACAACACCAACGTACGCACCGAGATCCTGGCGGGCATCACCACCTTCCTGGCCATGGCCTACATCCTGTTCGTCAACCCGAGCATTCTCGGCGAGACCGGCATGGACAAGGGCGCGATCTTCGTTGCCACCTGCCTGGCGGCCGCCATCGGCTCCACCATCATGGGCCTGATCGCCAACTACCCGATCGCCCTGGCACCGGGCATGGGCCTGAACGCCTTCTTTACCTACACCGTGGTCCTGCACATGGGCCACACCTGGCAAGTGGCGCTAGGGGCGGTGTTCATCTCGGCGGTGCTGTTCTTCATCCTGTCGATCTTTCGCATCCGCGAATGGATCATCAACAGCATCCCGCTGCCGCTGCGTTCGGCGATTGCGGCCGGTATCGGCCTGTTCCTGGCGTTGATCGCCCTGCATAACGCCGAGATCGTGGTCGGCAACTCGTCGACCCTGGTGGGCCTGGGCGACCTGAAAAAACCGGCACCGATCCTCGCGTCCCTGGGCTTCGCCCTGATCGTGGCCCTGGAGGCCCTGAAGGTGCGCGGCGCGGTGCTGATCGGCATCCTGGTGGTGACCATCGTTTCGATTCTGCTGGGCGTCACCGCGTTCGGTGGCGTGACGTCCATGCCGCCGTCCCTGGCCCCGACCTTCCTGCAACTGGACATCAAGGGCGCACTGGACATTGGCCTGATCAGCGTGATTTTCGCCTTCCTGTTCGTCGACCTGTTCGACAACTCCGGGACCCTGATCGGCGTCGCCAAGCGCGCCGGGCTGATGGGCAAGGACGGCCACATGCCGAAAATGGGCCGTGCGCTGATCGCCGACAGCACGGCGGCCATGGCCGGCTCGCTGCTGGGCACCTCGACCACCACCAGCTACATCGAATCCGCTGCGGGCGTCAGTGCCGGCGGCCGTACCGGCTTGACCGCCATCGTGGTGGCGATCCTGTTCCTGCTGGCCCTGTTCTTCTCGCCACTGGCCGCCAGCGTGCCACCCTTCGCCACCGCTCCGGCGCTGCTGTTCGTGGCGGTGCTGATGACCTCGGGCCTGGCCGAAATCGACTGGGAAGACATCACCGTCGCCGCGCCAGTGGTGGTCACCGCCCTGGCGATGCCGTTCACCTACTCCATCGCCAACGGCATCGCCTTCGGCTTTATTTCCTGGACCGTGATCAAGCTGCTGTCGGGCCGCGCCCGTGAGCTGAACCCGGCCCTGGTGATCCTGTCGATTCTGTTTGTGATCAAGCTGGGCTACCCCGCATGACTTTTGACGCTGCCTCCTACGCCGTACAGCTGCAAGACAAGGTCACGCGCCTGCGTGACCTGCTGGCCCCCTTCGATGCGCCCGAGCCGCAGGTTTTCGACTCGCCGCTGCAGCACTTCCGCCTGCGCGCCGAGTTCCGCCTGTGGCGCGAAGCCGGTGAGCGGCACTACGCGATGTTTTCCCAGGAAGACAAACGCACGCCGATCCTGATCGAAGAGTTCCCCATCGCCAGCCTGCGCATCAATCAGTTGATGCCGCAGCTCAAGGCGGCCTGGAAGGCCAGCGCCGCCCTGAGCCACAAGCTGTTCCAGGTGGAGTTCCTCACCACCCTGGCCGGCGACGCGATGATCACCCTGTGTTATCACCGCCCGCTGGACGAGCACTGGCACGCCGCGGCGAGCAAGCTCGCGGCCGAGCTGCAGGTCAGCGTGATCGGCCGTTCCAAGGGCAAGCGTGAGGTGATCGGCCGCGATTACGTGGTGGAGCAACTCGAGGTCGGCGGCCGTACTTTCAGCTATCGCCAACCCGAAGGCGCCTTCACCCAGCCCAACGGCACCGTGAACCAGAAGATGCTCAACTGGGCCTACGACGCCCTGGGCGAGCGCCCGGACGACCTGCTGGAGCTGTACTGCGGCAACGGCAACTTCACCCTGCCCCTGGCCACCCGGGTGCGCAAAGTGCTGGCCACGGAGATCAGCAAGACCTCGGTGAATGCGGCGTTGAGCAACCTCAGCGAAAACGCGGTGGATAACGTCACCCTGGTGCGTCTGTCTGCCGAAGAGCTGACCGAAGCCCTGAACGAAGTGCGGCCGTTCCGGCGCTTGCAGGGCGTGGACCTGAAAAGCTACGAATTCGGCAGCGTGTTCGTCGACCCGCCACGCGCGGGCATGGACCCGGACACCTGCGAGCTGACCCGGCGTTTCGACAACATCCTGTACATCTCGTGCAACCCGCAAACCCTGGCGGACAACATCGCCCAGCTGCACGACACCCACCGCATCACCCGCTGCGCCCTGTTCGATCAGTTCCCGTGGACCCACCATATGGAATCCGGGGTGTTGCTGACCCGGCGGTAAACCCTGTCGCCATAAACGGGCGCGCACTCTGTAGCCGCTGCCGAAGCACGAGGCTGCGCTGGCCCTTACAAACGCCGTGATGTTCCTGAAAGACCAGCGGCGTTTGGGAGGGCCAGCGTCCGAACGCGGCCCGAGCCTGACAGCAGCCGCTACCGGGGTTAGGTCAGCGGTTGGAAATACCCCGCCAGCTGCTGCAAATCCTGTTCGTTGAGCAGCCCGGCGTAGTACTTGAGCTGGATCCGTGCCAGCAGGTAGGCGTGGCGGGCGTCGGCCAGGTCGCGGCGGGCGCTGAACAGTTGTTGTTCGGCGTCCAGCACATCGAGGTTGACCCGCTCCCCGCCATGCACGCTTTTCTGCGTGGCCAGCACCAGGGCTTCGGCCGAGCTGACGGCCATTTCATAGGCCCGGACCTTGGCCGCACCACTGCTGTTGAGGTTGAACTGCTTGCGCAGCTCGATCAGGGTGCTGGCGGTTTGCGCGTCCAGCTCGTACTGGGCCTGGGACAGCTGGCTGGCGGCCTGGCGGGTCGATGCCGAGACCGAACCACCGGCAAACAACGGCACGCTGACCTGGATGCCGACGGTGTTGGTGTCGTACTTCTGGTTGTAACTGCTTTCCGAATCGGAGCGGGTCTGGCGGCTGCTGGCGTACAGGCTGACCTTGGGCAAGTGCCCCGCGCGCTTGCGCTCCACCTCATATTCCGCGGCACGCAGGGCATGATGCTGGGAGGCCAGTTCCGGGTTATTGGCCAGGGCCAGGTCGCGCCAGGTGTCGAAGCGGTTGGGTTGCAGCGGCTGGATCTCAAAGCGCCGGACTAGCGGGTCCAGCTCATCGATCTGCAACGGCTGGCCGACGATCGCTTCCAACTCCCGCAGGGCGGTGTCCTGCAGGTCCCGGGATTCGATCTCGTCGGCCAGGGCCAGGGAGAGTCGGGCCTGGGTTTCCAGGACATCGGTGCGGGTGCCCTCGCCGCCTTGCAGCAGGCGCTGGTTGAGTTGCAAGCGCTCGGCGTAGGTGCGCCGCTGCGCCTGGCTCAACTCAATCCGTTCCTGGGCCAGCAAGGCCTGGCTGTAGGCCCCCAGCAAGCGCACGGCCAATTCCTGGCTCTTGCTGCGAAAGCGCTCATCGGCAAACAGCGCCTGGGCGGCCCCCTGGCGATAGCGCGCATAGGCTTCGTAATCGAGCAGGGGTTGTTGCAGAGTCAGAGTCGCGGCGTAGCTGCGGTAATCGCGGTCGGTGGTGACATCGCCCTGGGGCAGGGTCTGGGTCACCTCGGATTCATTGCGCGAGTTGTTGTAGCTCCAGGACAGATTGGGCAGCAGCGCGGAGCGGCCGATAACGCGGTTTTCTTCACCGGCGTCGCGTTCCTTGAGTGCCGCATGGAAGGTCGGGTCGTTGAGCACCGCCAGGTCGTAGGCCTGGAGCAACCCCAGGGCCTGGGCCGGCGGCGCACACAAAAAGGCCAGCCCGAGCAGGGCCAGTTGCAGGGGACGCAGTTTCATTCTTCCACCAGGGCCATGTGGGTGCGGTCCAGCAGGGGCTTGAACAGGTAATTGAGCATCGAACGCTCACCGGTACGGACAAACGCCTCCACCGGCATTCCCGGACGAATCTGCAAACCTTGCAGCTGCTGCATGCCCTCGGCGCTGACCTGGGCGCGCAAGGTGTAATAAGGCTCGTCGGTGCGCTCGTCGACCTGGCGATCGGCAGACACCAGGGTCACCTCCCCCGCCACCCGGGGCGTGGTGCTTTGGCTGAAGGCCGAGAACATCAGTTCCACCGGCAGCCCGGGGTGCACCTTGTCGACCATCTGCACCGGCACCCGCGCCTCCACCAGCAAGGGCTGGCCCTGGGGCACGATTTCCATCAGCGCTTCGCCGGGCTTGATCACCCCACCCTCAGTGAACACCTGCAACCCCACGACCACCCCGGCGGCCGGGGCCCGGACCTGGCTGTTGGCCAGTTCGAACTCGGCCGAAGCCAGGCGGTTGCGCAGGTCTTCGCTGCGCGGGCGGGTGTCGGCCAGTTGGCTGCGCACTTCCTTCTGGAACTCCTCGGACAGTTGCCGAATACGCAGGCGCAGTTCGAGGATCTGGCGCTGCAATTGGCCGATGCGCCCGAAGTCTTCAGCGATCGAACCGTCGATCTGCGCGTACAGCCGCTCACTGTCGAGCAACCGGTTACGCGGGATATAGCCGTCCCGCGCCAGCTCGCGCAGGCCCTGCAATTGCTCGCTCAAGGCCTTGCGCTGCTGCTGTTTGCTGGCCTGGGAATCGCGGGTGCCCGAGAGTTGCGCCTGGGTGCCGGCGATGGTTTCGCCAATGCCCTGCTGCTCCATGGCCAGGGCCTCGCGCCGGCTGCTGAACAGCTGGCGTTGCAGGGCCATGGTCGCGGCCACCTCGGGCTCGGCGGCCAGGGCCAGCAGTTCGGGGCTGAAGTCGATGCGGGTGGCGCCCTCACGCTCGGCATTCAGCCGCGCCTCGCTGGCCAGGGAACCGAGGTACTGCGCACGCAAGGACTGCATCTGGGTGCGCAACGGGGTTTCCTTGAGGCGCAGCAGCACCTGCCCGGCGCTCACCAACTGGCCGTCGCGCACCTCGATATGCTCGACAATCCCGCCGCTGGGGTGCTGCACCGCCTTGCGGTGGCCCGAGACCATGACCTTGCCGGACACCGCCACGCCCTTGTCCAGGGGCGCCCATGCCGCCCAGCCAAGGAAGGCGGCAAAACCGCCGAGCACCAGCACCCAACCCAGGCGCGAATGATGTTTGTGGTCCAGGGTCAGCACATTGCTCGGGGCTTCGGTGGTCGGGAGCGGCGGCGCCGCGCTGGCGTGGGGCTGGCTCATGCTTTTTTCCCTTCAGGGCTGGTCGCTACGCCCAGTCGGTAATTCATGTTCAACGCGGTCACCGGGTTGCTCACCGGGGGCGCTGGCGGGGCCTTGGCTTTCTGGCTCGCTTCCAGCACCCGCGCCGTCGGGCCGAACGCCTGCAACTGGCCGTCGCGCAGGATCATCAACTGGTCGGTGAGGGTCAGGACGTTGGGCTTGTGGGTAATCAGGATCAGCGTGCGCTGCTGTTGCTTGAGCTGGGTGATGGCCTGGAGCAGGGCCTGTTCGCCGGCTTCATCGAGGTTGGAGTTGGGCTCATCGAGCACGATCAGCGCCGGCAGGTCATACAGGGCACGGGCCAGGCCGATGCGTTGCTTCTGCCCGCCGGACAACCCGGCGCCCCCCTCCCCCAACTGCGTGTCATAGCCTTGGGGCAATTGCAGGATCAACGGGTGCACCCCGGCCATCTGCGCCGCCGCCAGCACCTTGGCCGAGTCCACCGGCCCCAGACGCGCAATGTTCTCGGCAATGCTGCCGGCAAACAGTTGCACGTCCTGGGGCAGGTAGCCGATATGCGGGCCCAGTTGCTGGCGATCCCATTGCCCAAGGTCGGCGCCGTCGAGACGGACCTTGCCGGTCAGCGGCGTCCAGGCCCCGACCAGCAGCCGGGCCAGGGTCGACTTGCCGCAACCCGACGGGCCGATCACCCCCAGCACATTGCCCGCCGCCAGGCTGAACCCCAGGTTGCTCAAGGCCGGCCGCCGACTGCCCGGGGCGCAGGCACTCAGGCCTTCCACCTGCAACTCGCCACGCGGCGCGGGCAAGCGCATGCGTTGCGGGCGCGCCGGGTGGGCCTGGAGCAACGCCGACAGGCGCTCATAGGCCAGGCGCGCCGAACTCCATTGTTTCCACACCGCAATCAGCTGGTCGATCGGGCTCAACACCCGGCCCATGAGGATTGAACCGGCAATCATCATCCCCGGGGTGATCTCACCCTGCACCGCCAGCCAGGCGCCGAGGCCCAGCACCAGCGATTGCAGGGCCAGGCGCACGCCCTTGGACCAGGCGCTGACGCTGGCGGTCTTTTCGCTGGCCAGGTTCTGCTGGGCCAGAAACGCCTGATGCCCGGCAAACCAGCGCCCGCGCAGGGCCCCCAGCATGCCCATGGCCTCGATCACATCGGCATTGCGCAAGTTGGCCGTGGCCTGCTGGCTGGTGCTGATGGACAGTTGGCTGGCCGCGCTCAACGGCGCCTGGCAGATGTGCTGGTTGACCCAGGCCAGCAGCACCAGCAATACCGCGCCGCCCAGGGCCAGCAGGCCGAGCCAGGGGTGAAACAGGAAGATCACCAGCAGGTACACCGGGAACCACGGCGCATCAAAGAACGCGAACAACGCATTGCCGGTGGCGAACTGGCGCAGCGCGGTCAGGTAGTTCAGGGCCTGGCCGGCGGCCTGGGGACTGCCCTTGAGCTGGGCTTCGAACGCGGCGTCATACACCCGCTGATTCAAACGCATGTCCATCTGCGTGCCGAGGCGGATCACCACCTGGCTGCGCACCCATTCCAACGCGCCCATCAGGCCGAACAGGCCGAGGATCATCAGCGTCAGCATCAACAGGGTCATCTGATTGCCCGAGGCCAGCACCCGGTCATACACCTGCAGCATGTACAGGGCCGGGGCCAGCATCAGCAGGTTGATCACCGCCGAAAACAGGCCGATGTTGAAGAAGCCGCTTTTATAGGCCGCCAGGGCCGCCAGCGTCTCGGAACCGGCAAGTGAATTCGGCCTGCTCATCAAGGTGTCCTGTTGGATGTCGAGGGATGGAGCGCCACCCGTTCTCGCAGAACGGATCGGCAAGAGGCGCGCCAGGTGCATTGACAGGCACCCCGGCGCTCCCCAGAATTTGCCACCGCCGCCGCCCTGGCCTTCGAAAACTCGGGCGACGGAGGTGATTCAAGCGAGCGAATGCGGGAGCGATCCGGCATTCGCTTTTTTTTGCCTCAAACCGCCACTCAGGCCGCCAGGGCCCAGTCCTGAGGCACGTCCTGCACACCCACCAGGCCGACGTCGGCAGCCGCCGGGTTGGCGTGGGCGATACCGGCAGCCGCCAGGTCGTCGAAGGTCGAGTTCACCGACAGGCTTGGGTCGATGGCTTTGAGCAGGGCGTCGATTTCGCCGGCCAGGGCCGAGCTGTTGCCGCTCATCAGGCCGTAGATGACTTTGTGCACGTCGCCTTCACGGCCTTCGGTTTTCAGGCTCTCGAGGCCCAGGTTGGTGAAGCTGACTTCCTGGCTGACCAGGGTGTACGGGTTGGCGGTGGTGCCGCCGGCCAGGGTGTCACCCAGGGAGAGGGTGTCCAGCGAACCCCAGACGGTGTGGCTCGGCGCGCTGAACAGGGTGTAGTGCAATTCACCGTCGGCCACGAACGCGGCGTCGCTGTTGGTGCTCTTCAGCGCGTATTGGGTGCCGTCGAACGGGCCCGGGTTGAAGCCGCCGGTGTTGGTGCCGTCGACCACCTGGCCTGGACGATGGTTGACGTCGCCAAAGTAGGCCGACCAGTCAGTCAGGTAGTTCGCAACGCTGACGCCGCCGTAGGTAGCGCTGTAAGAAATTGAAATGCTCATGCAAAACTCCAATACATAGGTGGGTCACTCCGAAGCCGACTCCTGCCGGCTCCGGTTTTGCCCGTCATTGGGCAAAAGGGGTCAGAACTGATATTCCACGGTGCCCTGCAAGGTGCGGCCACGGCCGAGGGTGAAGGCCAGCACGTCGCCCAGGGGCACCAGGTAGGCGCGGTCGGTGACGTTTTCCATGGCCAGGCGCAGGGTCAGCTCATCGGTGGCGCGGTAGCTGCCATAGAGGTCGTAGACGGTGTAGGGCTTCCAGTCCGCCGGGTAGACGCCGCTCTGGGACACGGTGGTGGTGGCGGTGCCTTCGACCGCATAGCCGGCGCTGTAACGGGCGCGGACACCCATATCCAGCTTGCGCTCGAAGAAACGTGCACCCAGGGTCAGCGCGCCACGGTCCATCGGCATGTGTTCGGCCGAGCCGAGGATCGCGCTGCATTGGGTGGCGGCGTTGGCGGCGTGATCGGGGGTCATGCCGACCACGATCGCACCGCGCCCCGAGCCTTGCCTGACGGCCTGCGTCACCCCACCCAGCCACGCCGTCTTGGCGCAGAAGTCGTTGTTGCCGATCATGTGGGTGTAGGACAGCTGGCCGTAGGCGCCGCCGGCGTCGTAGTCCAACTGGTACTCAACGCCACGGAAGTGGGTTTCTTCCAGGTTGTTGACGTAGGCGCTGTTGCCGATGCCGGCCATGCCATAACCGGGCGGCTGCACGCCCATGTTCATGTAGATGAAGTCGTCGACCCGGGTGTCGAAGTAGGCAACCTTGATCCCCAGCCGGTCTTCGCTGAAAAACAGGTTTTCCTTGAGCACATTGACCCCCGCCTCCCAGGCCGTGGAACGCTCCGGCTTGAGGAACGGGTTGGGGTACATGCTCTCGGCCCCGCCGCCGTGGGGGCGCCCGGAAATCATGGTTTCGGTAACCGCCGGTGGACGCCAGCCCTTGCCGTAGGTGGCGAACAGTTGCAGCCAGTCCACCCCCGGCTTGACCGACAGGCCGAACGTCGGCGACAGGCGGCCCTCCTGATTGTCCACGTCGTAGGTCACCGGCACGGTGATCTGCCGGGGGGTGGCGCCAATCACGAAGGTCCGGGTATTGAGCCCGGTCTCGCCGCGCAGGCGGTAACGGTCATAGCGCAGCCCGGCGTTCATGTTCAGCCAGCCGTCATAGTCGTAGTCCAGGCGCGCGAACAGGCTGCCCAGGGCTCGGTCGCCCTCGGGGGTCATGGCCTCCGCCGCCGAGGCATTCACCGCCGAGCCGCTGGCTACCGCCTGGCTGGAGTCCGGCCGGACCTTGTCGTAGAAGAACTCCAGGCCGTAGTTGGCCTTGAGCGTGGACAGCTCGCCCAGGGCAAAGGTCGAGGTGTTCTGCGCCTGGGCGCCGTAGGTGTCTGTCTGATAGGTGATGGAGTAACCCGGGCTCGAACGGATGCGGACCGTGCTCTGATCGTTGCGGTTGTCGACGTAGTAGAGCTTGGCCTTGAAGTCGATCAGCGGGTTGTCCGGGGTGTAGCTGTAATCGAGGGCGAAGTTCTGCGCGCGGACCTTGCTGCTGCCGAGCTTTTCCCACAGTTGCCCGTTCTCGACGTTCATCATGTTCGCGTCGTCGTAGGACACCTCGGTGGTCAGGTAGCTCAGTTGCAGGCGCTGGTCCGCTGGCAGGTTGACCCCGAGTTTGAGCAGGCGCGAACGCATCACCGAGGCGGTGAAGTCCACGGTGGAGTTTTTCACCCGGTCGGTGGCGGTGGGGTCCATCGCCGCGCCGGTGCGCAGCTCGCCGATACTGCCCCGGGTGCCCGGGTTGTAATCCCCCAAGTGCCGCTCGCTGGCGGCCAGCAGCATGTCCCAGGCCTCGGTGCCGATGGCAAAGGCGGAGCTGCCGATAAAATGCGTGCCGTTACTGCGCCCGCCCAGCCCGGTGGTCAGGCGGATGCGGCCGCCGATTTCCTTGCCCGGCTTGAGCAGGTCGCTGGCTTCGACGGTGCGAAAGTTGGCGATCCCGCCAATCACTCCCGCGCCGCCCATGCCGGAGGTCGCGCCCTTTTCGATGACCACCTCGGAGAGCAATTCCGGATCGACATACAGGGTGCCGTTGCGTTGCTGGTGGCCGCTCTGCTGGTAGTTCTGGCGCATGCCGTCGATCGACATGTTGACCCGGCCGTAGTCCTGGATCCCGCGGATGTTCACGGAAAGGCCCGGGTCCTGCTGGTTGACCGCCGAGTACACGCCCGAGGTTTCTTCCAGCATGTCCGCCGCATGCCGCGGCGGGTTGCGGTCCAGTTGCTCGCGACCGATCACGCTCACCGAACGCGGATCGCCATAGACCCAGTCGCCCTTCTTGCCTTCGCGGTTGCCGGTGACGGTCGTGGTGGCCAGCGCCAGGGCGCCATCAGGGCCGCCGGCGACCCGGCTCAGGGTTACCTGGCGCTCACCGGTGAAGCGGTACTCCACCGGCGCATTGCCCAGCAGCCGCGCCAGGCCTTCCTGCACGCTGTAGCGACCATTGAGCGCCGAGCTTTGCAGCCCTTGCAGACGCTGGCTGTCGAACAGCACTTGCAGCCCGGCCTGTTCGGCAAAGGCCAGGACCGCCGCCCCCAGGGGTTGCGCAGGGATTTCGAAGTTCAACAGGTACTGCTGATCGGCACTCGGCTGGCTGGCGCCAACCGGCTCGGCGGCGTGCAACAGGCCAACGCCCGACAACCAGCCTGCTACTCCCAGGTGAACAGCAAGGGCCAACCGGCGACCGGTACGGGCTTCCTTGCGACTGCTTCCCCTCATTGTTGTTATCCCCACGCTGGCCATCTTGTGTGTATGCGAATGCATCTCACTAGCAAGACGTGCCAGGGGCGAAAACTCAGTAAGTTTTTTTCAGGTTTTTTTAGCGCAAGCGAAAAAGCCCCGGCAAAGGGCTCAATAAATCAGGCTGACGCCGGCCAGGTCAAAGCGCTGCACCTGCAGTTCCCGAGTCAGGGTGGACAGGGCCGTGTCCAGCATATCCAGGCGGAACACGCCACTGACCTGGCGCTCGGCCAGCTCGCTGCTGGTCAGCACCACGCGCCCCGGGCGATAGCGGTTGAGTTGCTCGACCACATTGGCCAGGGGCAGGCGATCAAACACCAGCACCCCACGGCGCCAACTGGTGGCGCGCTGCAGATCGAAATCCTGCAGCGCGACCACCCCGGTCTGCGGGTTGTAGCGCGCGCTTTGCCCTTCTTCCAGGATCCGTTTGCCCGGCCCCTGCTGCGCCGGGGATTGCAGGCTGACAGCGACACTGTGCTGCAGCACGCCGACCCAGGCCTGCTGGCTGCTTTCACGCCCGACCACAAACCGGGTGCCCAGTGCGCGGGTCTGGCCGCCCGCGCTTTCCACCACAAAAGGGCGGGTTTCCCCGGGGCCCATGGGCGCCACATCGAACACCGCCGAACCTGCCAGCAGCCGCACCTGGCGTTGCTGATCGGTGAAATCAAGGCTGATGGCGCTGCCGGAATCAAGCTCCACCTGACTGCCGTCGGCCAGTTGCACCGTGCGCACCTCACCCTTGGCGGTCAGGTAATCGGACTGCATGCGCAACAGGGCTTGCGGCCCCTGCCACCAGCCGACGCAGACCGCCAGCGTCAGCGCCGCCACACTGGCTGCCAGG